>JBFLWR010000546.1:0-16964 GCA_040755925.1 Pseudomonadota bacterium | reverse complement strand
GAGGAGAGCGAGCGCGAGACCGCGACGGACAAGCCGTCCGAATAAGGCCGTACTCCCGGCGGCAGCCGGGGCGCACATTTTCGGCTAGCTGAATTTCCCTTTAAGCCACGCCTTGGGTAGCGCCGGCACAAAGTTGCCGTCGCGTCCAGTCATGTCCTCATTGGCGGTGAGCGCATTGAGGATCGCTTCCTCTACCCCTTGCACCACCGCGTCGAAGAACGGATCGATGTCGACGTCGGGGATGAACTCGGCGCGTCCGATGCGCCCCGAGGCAGCCAGCGCCGCTTCCGGATTGGCTGTGGAAAAGGCGAGAAAAATGTCGCCCGAGCTGTGATAGCCGTAGCCGCCGGTCATCGCGATGCCGAGCGGCACGCGCCGCGCTAGCCGCTTCATCTGGTGCGGCAGGAATGGTGCGTCGGTGGCGACGATGGCGATGATCGAGCCTTTTTCGGCGCGCGGAGTGCCTTCGCGGATCGCCGGTTCGACCAGCTCCGATCCGACGCGTTGTCCGCGGATCGTGAAGTTGCGTCGCTTGCCGAAGTTCGACTGCACGAACACGCCGAGCGTATAGCGCCTGTCCTGCCATTCGACGATGCGCGAGGCGGTGCCGGATCCGGCCTTGAAGCCGAAGGTTATCATGCCGGTGCCGCCACCGACGCTGCCCTCCTCGATGGCTCCTCCAGTAGCTCCGTCGAGTGCTCCGGCGACATGGTCGAAACCGATGTGATGACCGTTGATGTCGTTGAGGAACCCGTCATAGGTCTCCGCCGCCACCGGCAGGCCCCAGGCGCTGTCGAGCGCGGCGGGCGACACCTTGTTCATCCAGCGCAGCGTGCCGTCGCGGGTGACGCCACAGGAATGCGTGTTGGTGATGGTGATCGGGAAATTGAAGGCGCCGGTCTCCTCGATGATGTGCGTGCCGGTCAACTCGCCATTGCCGTTCTGGCTGAACACACCCGCAAACACCGGCGTCGCAAGCTCGCCGACCGGCCTTGGCAGGATCGCGGTCACGCCTGTGCGCACCGGGCCAATGCCGACCTGCAACGGGCCATCGCCGGAGATCAGCGTCGTGTAGCCGACCGATACGCCCGGTACGTCGGTGATCGCGTTGAAACGGCCCGGCGTGCCATCGAGGGCGATGTCGAACGAGCGCAGGCGCGGCTTGCCGGACGGGGTGCAGAGATGTGGATCGTGAGCGCCCATACCGTCCTCAGAACAACGAGCCCTGGTTGCCGGGCTCCCTGGCCTTGGCGGACGGTTTTGCGGTCAGTTTCGGCCGCGCACCGCCGCTGGTGGCGATAGCCTCGGCCGTGCCATCGGCGAATTCCAGCTGCAATGCCGCTCCGGGGGCAAGGTCCTCGACCCGTTTGATGACGCTGCCTTCGGCATCCTTGACCAGCGCGAAACCGCGCGCCAGCACGGCCTTGTGCGAGAGCGTGGCGAGCAGCCGGTCCGCCTGGGTCAGCGCCGCGCGCAGCCGGTCCAGCCGTCGCGCCATGGCCTGGTCCTGCCTTCGCGTCAGCCCCGCCAGCGCGTCTGCCTGCAGCTTCTGCCGTCTGACGATCGGCGCCGGCGACAGCCTTGCAGCGGTGCGCTTGTACCGCGCCCTCCGCTCGCGCACGATGGCAAAGAAAGCCGCCCGGGCGCGGGCGATGTCGCGGCCCGTCAACGTGCGCGCCTCGTTGAGACGGCGCGACAAGGTCGCCGGCGTCAGCCTTTGCCGCTCCAGCGTCGCCCTCTTGCGCTCGATGTTCACGGTAAGCCCGCGGCCGAGCCGGCTGGTCGCCTCGTCGAAACGGCGGCGCGGCAATGCCAGCAACTGGTCGGGCGAGGGCAGCGCCCGTGCGGCGCCGCGCACGGCCTGCCGCTTTCGCTCCAGGTTGCGCGAGACGCAGGCGCTGAGCCGGGCGCCGAGGCTCGCCAGCGTCGCCTCGAGGTCGGCCTTTACGGGCACCGCGATTTCGGCCGCGCCCGTCGGCGTCGGCGCGCGCATGTCGGAGACGAAGTCGATCAAGGTCCAGTCTGTCTCGTGGCCCACTGCCGAGATCACCGGGATGCGCGAGGCGGCGACGGCGCGCGCCAGCCCTTCGTCGTTGAAGCCCCAGAGATCCTCGAGGCTGCCGCCGCCGCGCGCCACGATCAGGACGTCCGGCTGTCTTATCGGGCCGTCCCAGGTCAGCGCATTGAAGCCGTTGACGGCGGCGGTCACTTCCCTGGCCGTCGTCTCGCCCTGCACCCTTACCGGCCAGACCAGCACGTTGAGCGGAAAGCGGTCCTTGATGCGGTGGATGATGTCTCGGATCACCGAACCGGTCGGCGAGGTAACCACGCCGATGACCAAAGGCATGAAGGGCAGCCGGCGCTTGCGGCCGGCATCGAACAGGCCTTCCGACTGGAGCCGGCGCTTGCGCTCCTCCAGCAGCGCCATCAGCGCGCCCGCGCCCGCCGGCTCCAGATTGTCGATGACGATCTGGTAGTTGGATTTGCCGGGGTAGGTCGTCAGCTTGCCGCTGGCGATCACTTCCATCCCTTCCTCGGGGCGGAATTTCAGGCGGGCCATGGTGGTCTTCCACACAACGGCGTCGATCCGCGCGCGGTCGTCCTTCAGCGCGAAATAGGCATGGCCCGAGGAATGCGGCCCGCGATAACCGGAAATCTCGCCGCGCACCCGCACATTGCCGAAGGCATCCTCGACCGTGCGCTTCAGGGCGCCGGAAATCTCGCTCACCGTATATTCGGTGGCGTTGCTGCGTGATTCGGTTGCTGCTTCACTCATCGCGTGATTGGGGAACGCTTATCGGGCGGCGTCAAGGCAGTGAGCAATCCTCGCAAATATTATAACGTGATCTTAAGGCTGATTTGCTTTGACTGGCCGCGACGAGAGTCGGCCGGGGACGCATGAGCCAACGCCAGAACAGCAGCCCGTTGACGCATCAGGTCACGCTGACCGTGCTGACGCTTGCCGCCTTCGCGCTGGCCATTCTCGTCGGTTTCGGTTTCTACGCTGCCTTCCAGGCCGACCATGCCTCGCTCGAACGGCAGAAGATGTTCATCGCCGATGGTCTCAAGGACCAGATCGCGGCCGTCGAGCGCGAGCAGGAAAGCGTTTCCATCTGGGACGATTCCGTGACCAACGCCAAGGCCGGCAACCAGGAGTGGATGGCCGAAAATCTCAGCGTCTGGATGTACACTTACTACGGCCATAACCAGGTCTATATACTGGACGCCGCCGATCATCCAGTCCACGCCATGCACGAAGGCAAGGTGGTCGATACGTCCGCCTTCGGCAAGGACGCACCAGCTCTGCTTCCCACCATCGGGAAGTTGCGCGCTATGCTGGCCCAGCCGCCGAAACCCGATGCCTCCGGCCAGCCTGCCAGGATGGTGGCGGAAGATTTGATCTCGCTCGGCGGAAAGCCGGCGATCTTGAGCGTCATGCCGCTGGTGCCGAACTCGAGCCGCGTTACCCAGGCGCCGGGCACGGAATATCTCCATGTGTCGGTCGAATTCATCAACGACGCGGTGGTAGGCAGGGTCGCGGGAAAATACCTGCTCGACGGCGCCCGGCTGGTGCCGCTGTCGCAATCGGTTGGCGCCGCCGCCGTGCCGCTGGTCGATTCCCACGGCGTCATCCTTGGCTATATCGGCTGGGATCAGGAAAGGCCCGGCCTCGACCTTCTGCACAAGATGGGCCCGGCCCTGGCGGTTGCGCTGCTTGTCGCTGGAGGCGTTCTGGCCTTCCTGCTGCGGCGGCTGCGCCGCGCGTCGTCGGCGCTGCAGTCCAGCCAGGATCAGGCGCAATATCTTGCCTTCCACGACACCCTCACCGGCCTGCCCAACCGGGCTTTGTTCGAGGATCGCCTGCGCCGCACGCTGCTTTTCGCCGGTCATGACGCCGCGAGGGTGGCGCTGCTTTATCTCGATCTCGACCGCTTCAAGCACGTCAACGACACGCTCGGCCACCCGGCCGGCGACGAGCTTGTCCGGCAGACGGCCGCCAGGCTCCGGCATACGATCCGCGAGGTCGACACGGTGGCGCGTATCGGCGGCGACGAATTCGCCATCATCCTGCTCGACGTCCGCGACGTCAGAAGCGCCGAGGATATCGCCGAAAGGCTGCTGCAGAAGCTGTGCGAGCCGTTCAAGCTGATCGACGACCAGGTCTTTGTCGGCGCCAGCATCGGGATCGCGCTGTCGTCGGGACCGGAAACCGACGCTGACGACCTGCTGCGCAAGGCCGATATCGCGCTCTACGAAGCCAAGAAGAACGGTCGCGGCCGCTATCAGGTCTTTGCCGGTGACATGGACGACCTGTTGCTGCGCAAGCGCAAGGTCGAGGCCGAGTTGCGCAAGGCGCTGACTGGCGCCGGCGGCATAAAGCTCGCCTATCAGCCCGTCTACGCCGGCGAAGGCCGAAGGATCCTGGGCGCGGAGGCATTGATCCGCTGGGGCCATGAGGTGCATGGCTCGCTTCCCGCGGCGCAGTTCATCGCCATTGCGGAAGAGCGTGGTCTGATCGGTGAGCTTGGCAAATGGGCGCTGGCTGAGGCTTGCCGCTTTGCCGCCGCCACCGAACTGCCCTGGATCGCCGTCAACATCTCGCCAATGCAGCTGCGCGACGTCAACTTTGCCGGTCAGGTCGCCTCGATCCTTGAGGAAACCGGGCTCGATCCGGCCCGCCTGCAGCTCGAGACAACCGAAAGCGTGCTCATCGAGCACAACGACACTATCAGCTCGGTCATCGCTGCCCTGCGCAAGTCCGGCATTCGCATGGTGCTCGACGATTTCGGCACCGGCTATTCCTCGCTCAGCTACCTGCGCCGCCAGGCCATCGACAAGTTGAAGATCGACCGCTCCTTCGTGCGCCTGCTGGACGAGGACAGGAGCGCGGCCGCGATCGTCAAGGCGCTGATCGACCTCGCGCGGGCGCTGGATGTCGAAGTGACCGCCGAAGGCGTCGAGACCGAGGAGCAGAGGCTCCTGCTGCTTGCCATGGGCTGCAACCAGCTTCAGGGCTATCTTTTCTCGCCGCCGCTGGAGCCCGGACAGTTCCTTTCACTGCCCGGGCTGTCGTCCAGCGCGCAAGGGTGGTCCGCCGTCCGCGCCTGACTACCAGCCCGGCAGAATCTGGCTGGGCTTGGTCCGCTTCATCCTGGCGAAGGCAAGCGCCGCGAAATCGAAGCTTCCCGCCTCTTCGCTGACAGGCACCGAGATATTGTCGAGGCTTTCCGCGATATGGCGGGCGAGCGCGTCGACGATCTCCGGCTGCGAGGTCTGGCCGCGCATGATGCCGATGCGGCAATCCGGCAGGGCGCCGAAGCCGTCGGCTTCGCCGAGCACGCGCATGCCCGGCCGCAGCGCGCATTCCGGCAGCACGGAGACCGCAAGGCCGGAAAGCACGGCGGCGGTGATCACGGTCGCCGAGAAGCTGGAGAACAGGATGCGGTAGTCGCGGCTCTGCCGGTCGAGCACGTCGACCGCGGCGCGCCGCCAGATGCAGTTCGGACGCCCGAACGCCATCGGCAGGATTTGCTGCTCATGCGTGGCATGGTTTGCCGAGGTGACCCACAACAGCGGTTCGCGCCTCACCACCTCCGACTGGCCGCGCGTGTCATTATGCGTCACCAGCGCGAGGTCGAGATTGCCACGTTTGATGTGCTCAACCAGTCCCGGCGTCGGCTCGCAGACCACGGTCAGCTCGACCCGAGGGTTGGAGCGCGAGAAGCGCGCCATGATCTCGGGCAGGAAGCGGTCGGCGTAGTCGTCCGGCGTGCCGATGCGAATGGTGCCTTCGAGCCGCTGGTCATCGAAGGCGGCCAGAGTCTCGCGATTGAGGTAGATGAGCCGCCTTGCATAGGAAAGCAGCCTGTCGCCTTCCTCGGTCAGCCTGTTGGTGCGGCCGTCCTTCTCGAACAGCGGCTTGCCGATCCGCTCCTCCAGCCGGCGCATCTGCATCGACACCGCCGACTGTGTCCTGTGCACTTCCTCGGCCGCGCGGGTGAAACTCCCGGTATCGGCGATCGAGATGAAGGTCTGCAACTGATCGAGATCGAGCGGCGCTTTCATCGGTTCAATCCATCATTGATGTTGATGTTAAAGATTAGAAACATTCGTTGGATTAATCAATCACGTGATGGCAAATTGGCATTGTCCACATGAAGGCATGTGTATCGAGACCGCAACGGCGCTTCTCCCAAGGCGCCGGTTGTCCGGTTTCGTCCGCTCGACTCCGAAGGAGAGACTGACATGACCACGATCGAATTCGCCTCCGAGACCTCGCGCATCACCACGCGTCCGGCCGTCGCGACGCGTGTGGTCAACGTCCTCGCCAACAGCTATCGCGCCTGGAAAAATCGACGCGCCTTCTATCGCCTCGGCGAGATGTCGGACGCCGAGCTCGCCGATATCGGCTTGACCCGCGCCGACCTTCACGTCGCCATCGACGTACCGTTCGGCAGCGATCCGACCGCGAAGCTGCGCTCGATCGCCAGCGACCGTGTCGACACGATCGAGGATCTCGCTCGCAAGGTGGCCTGAACGGACAGGCTTTCGCCTTCCGGTCGCGGTGAACCTTTTCAGGGGTCGGCGCGACCAAGCTTCATGCAGGCTTCCCACTCCCTGCCGGTTCCCCGCCGGCCAGCCTGCACATTGCCCGGTTCCCTTTGCGGACCGGGCATTTTTCTATCCGGATATCGGTTGGCGACCGATCACCGATCCATGCCACGCTTGAACTGGTCGAAGATCGTCTCCACGCCCTTCTGATAGTCGTCGCGCTGCTGTGCGCCCGTTTCGAACATCTTGCCGAAGATGTCGTCGAAAGGATTTCTTGGCCGGCCGCTCGGATTGGCCTGCGGCTGCGGCGCCTGAGGCTGCTGTGGCGCCTGGCTGCCCGGCATGCCGAAACCGCCACCGCCGGAGCGCAGCATCTCCTCGAACATCTTGCCGAGCGGATTGTCGCCATAAGGGTTCTGCGTCGGGCTCGGCTGGCTTTGTGGTTGCTGTGGCGCGCCGCCGCCGAACATGTCCTGCAGCACCTTGCCGAGCGGGTTGTCTCCATAAGGGTTGGGCGTTGGCTGCGGCTGTTGCGCGCCGCTGCCGAACATGTCCTGCAGCACTTTGCCGAACGGGTTGTCGCCATAGGGATTGGGTGCCGGTTGCGGCGCCTGCCCGCCGCCGCCCGCCTGCCGCATCATCTGTTCGATGATCTGACCGAACGGATTGCCGCCGCCGAAACCGCCGGCGGCCTGCATCTGATTGTTGGTCTGTTGAGCCAGACCGCCCATCATCATCGAAGCCATCGCCGGCAGCATCTGCTGCAACATCTGCTGGCTGAGACCCGTCGCCTGCGCGGCCTGGGCGGCCACGGCGCGCGACAGATCCTTCGAACCGAACAGATAGCCGAGGATGCCATTTCCTTCGTCGATGCCCTGTGGCGAGAACGCCCGGGTCGTATCCTCGAAATATTTGGCGTGCTGGCCGCTCGCCATCGCTGTCATGAAGGCGCCCATCCCGTAAGGATCGGCGGTGTTGCGCTGAAGCCCTTGCGAGAACGCAGGCAGCAGCGCCTCCACTGCTGCCTGCGTCTGTTGCATCGAAAGCCCGAATTGCTGGGCCAGCGCCTGCATGGCGGCGCCGTTCTGGGCTTGCGCGAACATGTCGAACAGGGAAGGCATCGGTCTCCTCCGCTATATCCTCGCGGAGGAATCTAGTTCGTTTCGATCACCGATTGAAGCGCCATTTGCCGGCGCCACAGTCAGGCTGCAGCTGAACGGTTAATAGGCATATTCCATGAACACCGGCTCGATCGAGCCGCCCCAGCGCGTGTGATAGGCCGAAAGCATCTCCTCGGCGCTGGTGGTGCCGCGCGCCACGACCTCGTCGAGCGTGTTGAGGAACGACGTCTCGTCATAGCCGTCGCGGTTCTTGCGGGCGCGGTTTTTCAGCCCCATGCGCGAGATGGCGAGCACGTCGCGGGCGACCTCGCGTAGTGTGCTGTTGCGGAAGGGCGCCGAGATGCCTTGCTCGGGCACCGCGTTGCGCATCGCCAGCGCCTCTTCGTAGGTCCAGCTGGAGGTCAGCGTCTCCGCCGCATCCAACGCCTGCTCGTCATAGAGCAGTCCGACCCAGAAGGCCGGCAGCGCGCAGATGCGCCGCCACGGTCCGCCGTCGGCGCCACGCATTTCGAGGAAGCGCTTCAGACGCACGTCCGGGAACAGCGTCGACAAATGGTTCGCCCAGTCGCCCATTGTCGGCAGGCCGTCGGGCACGTCGTTGCGCGCGGCGCCCGCCATGAACTGGCGGAAGGTGTATTGCGTCATGTCGTGATAGTGGCCGTCGCGGATGACGAAATACATAGGCACGTCCAGCGCCCATTCGACATAGTCGGCGAAGCCGAAATCCGGCGAGAAGCAGAATTCCAGCATGCCGGAGCGCTGGTTGTCGGTGTCGCGCCAGATGTCGCCGCGCCAGCTTTGCAGGCCGTTCGGCCGGCTCTCGGTGAAGGGCGAGTTAGCGAACAGCGCCGTCGACAGCGGCTGCAGCTTCAGCGACACCTGCATCTTGCGGCGCATGTCGGCTTCGCTTTCGAAGTCGAGATTCACCTGGATGGTGCAGGTGCGATACATCATGTCGAGGCCCTTAGTGCCGACCTTCGGCATGTAGCGCGTCATGATCTCATAACGCGACTTCGGCATTTTCGGCGTCTCGGCCAGCGACCATTTCGGGCTGCCGCCGAGGCCAAGGAAGCGGATGCCGAGCGGCTCGGCGATCTCGCGCACCTGCGCCAGATGCGCGTTACCCTCGCGGCAGGTCTGGTGGATACTCTCCAGCGGCGCGCCGGAAAGCTCGAATTGTCCGCCGGGCTCAAGCGAGATCGCTCCCTGGCCGGTAGGCTCGACAAGGCCGATGATGCGGCCGGCGTCCATGATCGGGTCCCAGCCGAGTTTTTCCTGCATTCCTTCCAGGATCGCCCGAATCCCGCGCTCGCCGCCATAGGGGACAGGTGCGTGGCCGTCGACATAGAAGGGGAATTTTTCGTGCTCGGTGCCGATGCGCCACTTGTCGCGCGGCTTGTTGCCGGCGGCCAGATAGTCGACCAGTTCGTCGATGCTTTCGATGGACCGGGAATCGGTAGTGTCGCGTGCCATCAAGCCCCTCCGTGCACATCACCCCGGAAACCGGCATCGATTTCCGCTGGGCATCCTGCGCAAG
Source organism: Pseudomonadota bacterium (assembly GCA_040755925.1). Taxonomy (GTDB): domain Bacteria; phylum Pseudomonadota; class Alphaproteobacteria; order Rhizobiales; family Rhizobiaceae; genus Mesorhizobium. The sequence continues at coordinate 7,754 of JBFLWR010000546.1, read as the reverse complement.
TCCTAAGTGCTACAGCGTCCTTCGCGCGCCGAAAAGCCGGCACGATGCTGCAGGGGCCGGACGGCCGCCGGCGCTAGATGGACGAAATGTCAGGAGCCGATCAAGCAAAAAATCCTGAGCCACGCCTCAACAGGATTTGATCACCAGTCGCCGATCGATGCCTGCATCACCGCAAGCGCCGCCACGGCGGCAGTGTCGGCACGCAAGATGCGCGGTCCAAGCGGGATGGCCGTGACGAAGGGCAGCGCCCGCAGCATCTTGCGCTCTTCGTCCGAAAAACCGCCCTCCGGCCCGACCAGCAGCGCGAGCTTCTTCTCTTTCACCGCCTGCAAGGCGGGCAGCGGATTGTTGGTCGAGGCATCCTCGTCACAGAAGATCAGCCGCCGCCCCTTGTCCCAGCCACCAAGCAGCCGCTCGAGCTTTTCGGCCTCCCGAACCTCGGGCACCGCCAGGATACCGCACTGCTCGGCGGCCTCCACGACATTGGCGCGCAGCCTCTCGATGCCGGGTTTGGCCACCTGCGTATGTTGCGTGATGACTGGTTGCAGCGTGCCGGCGCCCATTTCGACCGCCTTCTGCACCAGATAGTCGAGCCGACCCTGTTTGAGCGGGGCGAAGCAGTAGACAAGATCGGGCAGCGGCGGCTGCGGCCGTTGCGATGCAAGCACCTTCAGCCGCACCGCCTTCTTGCTCTTGGCGGCGATGGACGCCGACCATTCGCCGTCGCGACCGTTGAAGAGAAGAACCTCGGCGCCTTCGCCGAGCCGCAGCACGTGCGCGAGATAATGGCTCTGCTGTTGTCCGGCCTCGAAATAGAGGCCGAGGCCGAGGTCGTCCGGCACGAATAGCCGCTGCATTTTGTAGTTGGCGCGCATGGCCGAGCAATGAGCGAGGGCAGCGTTGCCGTCAAGTATCGGCGGAGGGATGCCAGACGGGCGCGTATCCTTGCCTCAGCACCGAAACATTGGCGGCGGGCGTGAGCACCCGCATCGGACGCCCGAGAAGCTTATCGAACGCCGTTCGATCGCTATAACCCGCGAACGACCAGCGCATGGCCTTCCCGCCTCGAAGCGCGTAGGCGGCATCGCCATCGGCGACCATGGCGCCATCCGGCAGGGATGCCAGTTCGTCCGCGGCGACCGCCGGCGGCGTCCCGCCCGAAGCGAGGCGTTCCTTGTGCAGCCGCTTGTCGACCATCGGCGCGCGCGGCTCGGCGATGCCGTGGACCTCGCCGAAGCGGTTGACGAAATCGCTTGCCCGTTCGCGCCGGCAGAAGAAGCAGGGGCGATGGCCGGCGGCCAGCGCGGTCACTTCGTCGAGGAAGAAGAGCTCGGTCCAACCGGCCTTTCCACCTGGACGATTGCGCCCCATCGGCTCGCGGCGCACGTTGCGGAACTGGCACGCACAGATGATCCAGGCCGGCAGGGCCCAACGCTTCTTCAACAGCGTCCTCGTTTCGGGGTCGTGGATGATGCCGCGATTGCCCATGAACAGGCCGCGCTCCGGCACCGCGTGGATGGCGCCGAAGGGATCGACCCGGTTCTGCAGTGGCATAGTTCTCTCTCCGGGCGCGCATCTTGGCTGAAATACGGGCTGCATGATATCGCTCACCTCAGCGTTTTCATGTCAGCAGGTTTTCGATGCGGGTCTTGGTCGTCCAGAATTTCGACAATGAGGGCCTGGGCCAGATCGGCGTGGCCCTGGCGGAAGCCGGCGCCGATATCGACCTGCGCAAGCCCTATCGCGGTGAAGCCTTGCCCGAAGACAGCAACGGGCATGATGCTATCGTGGTGCTTGGCGGCGCCCAGAATGCGCTCGACGACGAGATCTGCCCTTATTTTCCCGCGCTGATCGACCTGACGCGCGATTTCGCTGACCGGGATCGCTCCGTCCTCGGCATCTGCCTCGGTAGCCAGCTTCTGGCGCGCGCCTTCGGCGGCAAGAACCAGATCGGCGGCGCCACCGAGTTCGGCTGGCACCAGGTGTCGCTGACGCCGGCCGCGAAGTCGGACCCGGTATTGGCGGCGCTGCCCGAGAAATTCCCGATCTTCGAATGGCATGACGACACATTCGGCTTGCCGGAAAACGCCGTACGGCTGGCGGGCAGCGCGGTGGCCGAAAACCAGGCCTTCCGGCTCGGCCGCGCCGCATATGGCTTCCAGTTCCATTTCGAGGTGGACAGCCCCATGGCGCGTGATTGGAGCGACTGCTTCGCGTCGCTCATCGCCGAGCGTCATCCAGATTGGGCCGGCAAGCTCGATGACGAGATAGCGCGCAATGGGCCGGATGCCGACGCCGCCGGCCTGGCCATCGCCCGCGCCTGGGTAGCCACGATCTAGAATCCCGGAGTCCTGCCGGCCGGAAAGCGTGGCATAATTGGCACGCCCCGCCGGTTCCGATTGGGGAAAACCCGCTTCATCCTTGGCTTGTGTCCGTGCGCCATCCTAGAAGGCGCGCGCTCCGTATCGCTTGTGCAACCGCCATGAACCTCTTGTGTGATCTGCGCGACACACCGGCGATACAGAATCTGCTTAGCTACGCGAAATCGTCGAAACATTGAGACGCATTTTAGCGTTTCAACGCATTGGTAACCGCCTCGTGCACAGATGCTGAAAGCTTAACCAGAGATGACTTCCGTGAAAGCAGCGCTCCTGTCTTTTGTCATGCTGTCTGCCATCGTCCTGTGCGGTCTCGGCATCTATGCCGCCGATGCAGCGACCAACCACCGGGCCGTCGACGGCTACGGCGTCACCGCCTCGCTCGACTAAGACCGGCTACCCCGGACGCCGCCGGCTTAGAACGCCTTTCCTTGCACGGTCAGGATGCGCTTGTCGCCGCCGTTGATGGCGAGCGCGCTCAGCATCCCTGATTGCCAGGCGAGCGTGTCGACGTTGACGCGGTTGGCCGCCACCTCGGCCTCCGGCACCGGCGTGTGTCCGTGCACGATCACCTTCGGATAAAGGCCCGGGTAATCGTGGAAGACATCGCGGATCCAGATCAGGTCCTGCTTGCTCTGGCTCTCCAGCGGCACGCCAGGCCGGATGCCGGCATGGCAGAAGAAAAAGTCGCCGAAGGCCGCTGAAAAGGGCAGCGAGCGCAGGAAATCGATATGGGCCTGTGGCACGGCTTCGACCAATGCCGCATGCCCGTGCGACAGCGCTTCGTCCGACTTGCCGAACCAATTGCCGCTGTTGGAGAGCTTCACGCCGTATGACGCAGCGGTCTGGATGCCGCCATAGTTCATGAACAGCCCGTCCGGCTCGGCATTGGCGAGAAAATCGAGCATGCCGATATCGTGGTTGCCGGTGAGCATGACGTTGCGCGGATCGCGCGTCCGCGCCGCGATCAGGAAGTCGATGACGTTCTTGGAGTCCGGCCCGCGGTCGACATAGTCGCCGAGATGGATGATGCGCCAGTCGGAATCGGGCGCATATTCAAGCTCGCTCTCGATGCGGCGGTGCATGGCGGCAAGCAGGTCATGTCGGCCATGTACGTCACCGATGGCATAGAGCCGCATGCGATCCGGCCCGCGCGCGTCGAGATAATGGATGCCGGTCTCAGTCAAGGCGAATGTCCTCTCCGTGTCGGCCGCCACGAAAGCTAGGGCCAACGGGTGAACAACCTCCTAGCGCCTGTCGCCCAAAACCGCGGCGGTCTCGGGGGACGAGACACATGGAAACAAGGACTTGAAACACCGCTCCGATCCGTTCCGCCGCAGTGCGTCTTAGCGGTGGAGCTGATCCTTGCCCATGTCGGTCACCAGGCGCTTGCCGCACAGCGCCAGCGTGATGTCCATCTCCTTGCGGATGATTTCGAGCGCCTTGGTCACGCCCGCCTTGCCCATCGCGCCGAGGCCGTAGAGGAACGGCCGGCCAATATAGGTGCCCTTCGCGCCAAGGCAGAGCGCCTTGAGCACGTCCTGGCCCGACCGGATGCCGCCGTCCATGTGGACTTCGATCCTGTCGCCGACCGCATCGGCGATCTCTTCCAGCACCGAGATCGAGGACGGTGCGCCGTCGAGCTGCCGGCCGCCATGGTTCGAAACGATGATCGCGTCGGCGCCGGTCTGGGCCGCCATCAGCGCGTCCTCCTTGTCGAGGATGCCCTTCAGGATCAGCTTGCCGCCCCAACGTTCCTTTATCCATGCGACGTCGTTCCAAGACAGATGCGGATCGAACTGCTCCGTCGTCCACGAGGACAACGAGGACACGTCGCCGACACCCTTGGCATGGCCGACGATGTTGCGGAACGTGCGGCGCGGCGTGCCGGCGATGCCGAGGCACCAGCGCGGCTTCAGGGCAAGGTCCAGGATGTTGGCCAGCGTCATCTTCGGCGGCGCCGAAAGCCCGTTGCGGATATCCTTGTGTCGCTGGCCGAGGATCTGCAAATCGAGCGTCAGCACCAGCGCCGAGCATTTCGCCGCCTTTGCGCGGTCGATGAGGTTGAGCACGAAATCCTTGTCGCGCAGCACATAGAGCTGGAACCAGAACGGCTTGCTTGTCGCGGACGCGACGTCCTCGATCGAGCAGATGCTCATCGTCGACAGCGTGAACGGGACGCCGAATTCTTCAGCCGCCTGCGCCGCCAGCATCTCGCCGTCGGCGTGCTGCATGCCGGTCAGTCCGGTCGGGGAGAGCGCCACCGGCATCGCCACCGTCTCGCCGATCATGGTCGATTCCAGCGAGCGGTTGCTCATGTCGACCAGCACGCGCTGGCGGAACTTGATCTTCTGGAAGTCTTCCTCGTTGGCGCGGTAGGTGCCTTCGGTCCAGGCGCCGGAATCGGCATAGTCGAAGAACATCTTCGGCACCTTGCGGCGGGCCAGGTCCTTGAGGTCGGCTATGGTGAGGATGTCGCTCATGGTGGTCCCCGCTAGGTCAATGCTTAGGAGCGTTTGCGTGTGGGTTCGATGTCGCCGGCGTCCGAGCGCTGCTTCAGCCTCAGCCGCGACACGCGCTGCCAGTCGCCGCTGCGCTCGGCCTCGGCCATGGAGCGCTCGACATAGGTGATGTGGTCCATCGCCGCTCTTCGCGCGGCGGCAGGATCGGCTGCCTTGATCGCGGCATGGATCGCCCGGTGCTGCTCGAGCAGCGCCTCGCGCGCCCCGGGCACGGTGAAGACCAGAAGCCTGTTCTGGAACACGCCCTCGGAAAGCAGCCGGTAGCAGGAGCGCAGCGTATGCAGCAGGATCATGTTGTGCGCGCATTCGCATACCGCGTGATGGAACTCGACGTCGATCTCCGCCTCGTCGTCGAAATCGCCGGTCCGGTGCGCCTCGTCCATGCGCGCCATGATGCGGTCGAGCAGCGCCAAGTCCTCCGGCGTCGCGCGTCGCGCCGCATATTCGGCCGCCACAGCTTCGATCTCGCGCCGGTATTCCAGATAGTCGGTCACCGCCTTGCGGTGCGTGGAGATGAGATCGGTCACCGGCTTGGTGAACAACTGGCCGATCACGTCGGCGACATGCGTGCCGCCGCCGGGTCTTGTCGTGAGCAGGCCGCGCCCTTCCAGCGCCTTCAACGCGTCGCGCAGGATCGGCCGCGATACGTCGAACTGGCGCGCCAGCTCGCGCTCGCCCGGCAGCCGGTCGCCGGTGCGCAGCACGCCTTCGAGGATCAGGCTCTCGATCTGCTGCACCACCTCGTCGGCGGTGCGCGAATGCTCGATCCTGGAGAAGATGTCGCTCAACGGAGGGGCGCCTGGGAACGGATTGGATGCCGCGCAGATTAAAGCCTCTGTCGCCAACTGGTCAAATTATTTATCCAATTCGTCGGATTTGGCTGGCTTGAGTGCCGCACTGTCCCATCGGCGGTCGCTAAAGTTTGCTGTTTACGTGCCTTGCCGATTGCCGCAAGACGGCGGGATTGCACGAAAGGTCGAAACAGGGGGACCAGCCGTGTCGGACGAGACGTCCAACCTCGAATTCCAGCCGCGCACCCAGGGCAGCGTCATGGGCTTTCCGGCGCATGAAGGTCGCCCCGGCGCCCTGGGCGAGGTCCATGCTCGCCCGCACCCGCTGGTCGAGAAGCCGCGCGTGCTCGTCCAGCTTTCCTTCATGACCGAAGGCGGCTCGGCGGTCGACCATGCGGTGCTCTCGGACCTCTCCAGGCGGCTTGGTATCGCTGCGCCCGACCGTCACGCGCGCCACCATGCCATGAGGTGGGGCAACGGTTCGCTGCGCTGGGAGCGGCATACGGAATTCTCGACCTATCTCTGGGAAGGACCGCTGGCCGAGAACGGCCGGGGACAGGAGGATTCCCCCTTCGGCAACGGTTTTTCGCCGCCCGGAACGGTGATTTCCGGCATCCGGCTCGAGATCCGCAAGTGGACGCAGGCGAGCGAAAAGCTGATCGCCGGCTTCGATCCGACCAGCCTGTGCTATTCCCTGGTCGAGCGCGGTGCCGCCGCCATCATCACCGATTTCCGCCAGGACGGCGACGGGCTGACCCGCATGCTGGTGCTCGATCGCGACCTGACGCCGGCGAGCACGGGCGCCCTGTCGCAGCGGCTGATCGATATCGAGACCTACCGGACGCTAGCCATGCTTGGCCTGCCGCTGGCGCTGACGTTGTCCGGACGCGCCCGCCGCATCGAGGACCGTCTGGCGCAGACCACGCTGGAGATGAAGGCGGCCGAGACCCGCGACAGCCAGACCCTGCTCGCCGACCTCACCGAACTCGCCGCCGAATTGGAGGCCGATGCCGCGTCCAGCCTCTACCGTTTCGGCGCCAGCCGCGCCTATGACGGCATCGTCACCGAAAGGCTGGAGGCGCTGGATGAGGAGCCGGTGCAAGGCTACGACACCTGGGTGGGCTTCCTGCAGCGGCGCATGGCGCCGGCCATGCGCACCTGCCGTTCGGTCGAGGAGCGCCAGGCCAACCTGTCGCGCAAACTCACCCGCGCCACCACGCTGCTGCGCACATGGGTCGACGTCGAGGTCGAGCGCCAGAACCGCGACCTGCTGGCGTCGATGAACAACCGGGCCCGGCTGCAACTGCGCCTGCAACAGACAGTCGAAGGCCTCTCGGTCGCCGCCGTCTCCTACTACGTGGTCGGGCTTGTCGGCCACGTCGCCGAGGGCATGTCGATCTTCGGCCATGCTTTCGCGCCGGAGGTCGTCACTGCCGCGTCGGTGCCATTCGCCGTCCTTCTGGTCTGGTGGGGCGTGCGCCGGGTGCGGCGCATGCACTCCGAGCCGGCAAAGCACCCGGGCGAATAGCCGCCGCAGCCTCTTCAAACACGATGGATGCGTAGCGGCAGATTGCCGCTGCGGAAGCCCGTCCGTGCTTCGAGCACTCGATTCGGCCAAAGCAGGGTTTGCAACAAACGCGCTTCACTGGTAAAAGATTTTGACCAGTAAAGCCAGATGAGGCAGTCCATGTCCGGCCTTGCCATGCCCAAGCCAGATGCCGGGACGATGCGCCGGCGCGCCGAGATCGTGGCCGACATGCGCATCATCGTGCCGGGCGAGGGCGTCGTCGACACGGCCAACGAAATGCGCGCCTTCGAGAGCGATGGCCTCACCGCCTACCGGCAACTGCCGCTTGTGGTGGTGCTGCCGGAAACGGTCGCCCAGGTCTCGCGCGTGCTGAAGTACTGCAACGAGCGCAATATCCGCGTCGTGCCGCGCGGCTCGGGAACCTCGCTCTCCGGCGGCGCGCTGCCGCTAGAGGATGCCGTGCTGCTGGTGATGAGCCGCTTCAACCGCATCCTCGCGATCGACTACCCGAACCGCATCGTCGTCGCCCAGCCGG
>JBFLWR010000545.1:0-14294 GCA_040755925.1 Pseudomonadota bacterium | reverse complement strand
CCGGCCTCCTTGGTCGCGCCGGCTAGCGTGTCGACATAGACGCGGGCGCGGGCAATCGCGTCGTCGTCGCTTTCGCGCATCGCTGGCGTGAAGCCGCCGACGAGGTCGACATGGGTGCCCGGCTTCAGCAGGGCGCCCTTGACCATCGGCGTGGCCGAAATCGTCGCGGATGAGATGATGTCGGCTTCGCCGAGCTCGGAATCGAGGTCGCCGGCAGCGCTGGCGGGAAGGCCCTCGGCGCGTAGCGCCGCCGCGACCTTCTCGGCGTTTTCCGGCGTGCGGTTCCAGATGCGGATGGATTTGATCGGCCTGACCGCCGAATGCGCCTTGGCAAGGAAGGGCGACAGCGCGCCGGCGCCGATCACCAACAGCCGCGAAGCGTCCTTGCGCGCGAGATAGGACGCGGCAAGCGCCGAGGCGCAGGCCGTGCGCCACTGCGTCAGCCGCTGCCCGTCTATCAGTGCCTCCGGCTCGCCGGTCACGCCGTCGAGCAAGAGGTAGAGACCCATGACCGCCGGCTTGCCGATGGCGTTGTTGTCCGGCGATACGGTGACGATCTTGACGCCGATATGGCCGCCAGCCGAGGCCCCGGCCGCGTTGAAGTCGGTCCAGGCCGGCATCAGGAGCAGCGTCGAGGCCGCGCCGTCCGGCCGCTCGACGCCGTGGTGGTGGCGTACCGGCTGCACGGCGCCTTCACGGAAGGCGGTGCGGAGCGTCTCGACCAGCCCTGGGAAGGTGAGCGCTTTGTCGACCTCGGCGGCCGAAATGGTCAGCATGGAAGGCTCCGTGGAAGCGAGACGCCGCTAGAGTGTTTGTCTTCACGCAATTCCGGACGGAAAATGCCAGGCACTTTCCTGGAATTGCATCAGTTGGTTGGCTTGGGCAGAGCCGGTCCCTTCGGCGCCGCGGGTGTGCGGCCCACCGCCTGGCGCAGGTTCTCGACCTCGATGCCGTGCCGGCGCGCGAGCTTGCGGTAGCGGCCCTGTTTCACCCAGGTCGCCATGCTGCCTATGACCATGCCGACAGCGAGTGCGATGAAGAGGTAGATGAAAAGCGGCAGCGTCAGCGTCAGCGCCGGATTGCCGGGATGGAACGGGTCCAGCGTGAACGCGATGGGTCCCCGGTTGGCGACGGCGAGCGCGATCAGGATGACGGCCAGCGGCACAAAGACCACGACGAGCACGATGCGATTGAACATCAGATCTCCATGGAGAGCGAGTAACGCGCCGGGATGTCATTTTCCCGCCGACGCGGCGCGCCTATTTGCCGCCGTTCAGCCTTTCGCGCAACTCCTTGCCGGTCTTGAAGAACGGCACCCATTTCTCCTCGACATCGACAGATTCGCCGGTGCGCGGGTTGCGGCCGGTGCGGGCCGGGCGGTTCTTTACCGAAAACGCGCCAAAACCGCGCAGCTCGACCCTGTTGCCGTCGGCAAGGGCATCGGTAATCTCGTCGAAGATCGCGCCGACGATGTTCTCGACGTCGCGCAGGAAAAGGTGCGGGTTGCGCGCGGCGATGATCTGCACAAGTTCGGATTTGATCATGAGAACGTTCCCCGTAGACCGCTGCGGTCAAATTATCCAGATGATTTTATTGCCTTTTTCACTGGCCCCCAAAGGCGCGTCAAGGGTGCCAGACCGAAACGAGACCGTCAAGGAACAAGCGGTCGGCGCCAAGCTCGCGGATGACGTCGCCGCCGGCATCCGGCAGGCCCAGGGCATTGGCGGCGGCTTTTACCATCGTTTTGGAGAACAGGAAGCCGCCGCGCCGTTCGCTATCTTTCCATTCGATGACCTTGAGCTTGCCATCCACGCCTTTGGTCGCCAGCCAGTCGATCGCTTCGGTTTCGCCGCCGACCGCGTCGACCAACCCGTTGGTAAGACCCTGGCGGCCGGTGAAGATCGAACCGTCGGCCAGCGCCAGCGCCTGCTCGTGCGTCATCTTGCGCCGTTCGGCGACGATGCCGACGAACCAGTCGTAGCTGTCGAGAATGGGCTTGCGCACCATGGTGCGCTCATCGTCGGTGGTGGGTTTGAAGGGCGACGGCGAGGCCTTGAGCGGCGACGACTTCACCTCTTCCAGCTTGATGCCGAGCTTGTCCATGAGGCCGCTGACGTCCGGATACTGGATCAACACGCCGATAGAGCCGACGATCGAGGTCTTGCGGGCGACGATGTGGTCCGCGGCGCTGGCGATCATGTAGCCGGCGGATGCCGCCAGCGTCCCGACCTCGGCCACCACCGGCTTGTCGCCGGCCACCTTGCGCACTTCCTCATAGATCGACTCGCCGCCGACCGTGGTGCCGCCGGGCGAATCGATCGACAGGATGACGCCCTTTACCCGAGGCGACTTGCGGATATCCTCCAGCCGTTTGATCAGTCCCTCGTCTTCGGTGATGGTGCCTTCGATCCTGACCTTGGCGATGTGGTCGACCGCCTGTCCTGTGAAGTCGCCACCATAAATCCAGCTCGAGAAGCCGATCACGGCTGCCGCCAAGACCAGAAACGCGGCCACGCGCCAGAACGTCAGTTTGCGGCGCAAGCGGCGGCGGTCGATCAGGTCGTCGGCTCTCATTGCCATTTTCAGCCTCGCAATCGGTGGAAGAGCACGCTTTTAAAGCAAGCGCTCGCCCCGGGCTACCGTTTCCTGACGGTCTAGCACCCAGGCTGGAGGTAAACGACAACCTCACGAAAAATTAACGCAGCCTGCCCGTATCTGCTATGAAGTGCTGGCAATTCTGCCGAATTCGTCCTAGTCGTGCGGTAGCAGCCGTCACAATTTTGCAGTTTTCCTCCGCTTGTGCTTGCGTGCGGGGGCCGGCATACCACCTATAGGCGGTGTTTGGCGGGCAAGGGCTCATTAGAAACAGTCATGTTAGCGCGATCTGACGAAACGAGCGGCGCCGGGAGCGTGTTGTCTCCCGAAGTGCCGACCAGCACGCGGGGCGATGCATTCGACCGCGCACAAAGGCATTCGCGCCGTGTGCGCGTGCTGAAGTTTGCCTTGCCGCTGCTGGCAGCCGGCATAGCCATCGCCTTTCCGGTCTATTCGTATCTTGCCGCGCCGGTTTCGGTCTCGGTGCAGGCCGAGGGCAGCGCCTTCTCCAATGGCAAGCTGGTGATGGCCAATCCGAAGCTCAACGGCTTCACCAAGCTCAAACTGCCTTATTCGCTGACGGCGACCAGGGCGACCCAGGACGTCGGCCAGCAGGCGATCATCGATCTCGAAGGCATCGACGCCAAGTTGCCCGTCGCCGCCGACAATGTCGTTGCGGTCAATGCCGCGCATGGCATCTACAACCGTGACGCCAACACGATGGACCTGACCAGCGATGTCACGGTGACGACTACCGACGGGTTGGCGGCGAAGTTCAAATCGATCTTCCTAGACATGGGCAAAGGTTCTATGAAGACGGACAATCCGGTGGATGTCAGCCGTGGCGGATCACGCATCACCGCGGACTCGATGTCGGTCGAGGACAATGGCAGGGTCGTGGTCTTCGAAAACCGGGTGCGCGTCAACATCGAGCCGGGCGGCCTGAAGGCGGCAGAGGCAAAGAGCGGAGAGCAGAATGCGTCGCAGTAGTTCGGCAAGGCTTGCAGCGGCGGCCTCCATTATGCTGTTGCTGGGGGCGCCGGCGTTTGCCCAGACCGGCGCGAGCAGCCAGATGTCCGGGCTGAAGCTGTCCGGCGACCAGCCGATCCAGATCGAAAGCGACAAGCTCGAGGTCCGGCAGGCCGAGAGCGCCGCGATCTTCAGCGGCAACGTCACCGTCAACCAGGGGCCGACTTTGCTCAAGGCCGGCAAGATGACGGTCTACTATGTCAAGGACGCCAACGCGCCCAAGGATGCCGCCGCCGGCGCTTCCGCGATGACGGGCGCCGCCAACATCGACCACCTGATTGTCGAGAACAAAGTCTATATCAAGTCGAACGACCAGATCGCCACCGGCGACACCGGCACTTTCGACATGAAGACGCAGGTGCTGGTGCTTTCCGGCAAGGAAGTCGTGCTGTCGCAGGGCGACAATGTGCTCAAGGGTTGCAAGCTCACCGTGCAGATGAAGAGCGGCCTCGCCAATGTCGAAGGCTGCGGCGGGCGCGTCATAATGTCGTTCACGCCCCAGAAACAGGGAACGCCCCAGAAGCAGGGAGCGTCGAGCAACTAATGGCCGGCGTTACTTCGCTGCTTGCCCGTCTTCCGGGACGGGCGGCCGCAACGCCGGCTGCACCCGCGACAGTCGGCGCCGACAAGTCCAAGTTCAAGGGCACCCTGATCGCCAAGGGCCTGACCAAGAGCTACAAGGGCCGCAAGGTGGTGAGCGGCGTGACGATCGGCGTGCGCGCCGGCGAGGCCGTCGGCCTGCTCGGTCCGAACGGCGCCGGCAAGACCACGTGCTTTTACATGGTGACCGGCCTCGTTCCCGTCGATGAGGGGTCGATCGAGATCGACGGCTTCGATGTCACCTCTATGCCGATGTATCGTCGCGCTCGCCTTGGCATCGGCTATCTGCCGCAGGAAGCCTCGATCTTCCGTGGCCTGAATGTCGAGCAGAACATCCGCGCCGTGCTGGAAGTGGTGGAAAAAAGCCGCAAGGAGCGCGAGCGCACGCTGGATGAACTGCTCGAGGAATTCCACATCAGCCATCTGCGCAAGTCGCCCTCCATGTCGCTGTCGGGCGGCGAGCGGCGCCGCCTCGAGATCGCGCGTGCGCTGGCGACGAAACCGGCCTACATGCTGCTCGACGAGCCGTTCGCCGGGATCGACCCGATCGCCGTCGCCGATATCCAGCAGCTCGTGCGCCATCTCACGGCGCGCGGCATTGGCGTCCTGATCACCGACCATAATGTGCGCGAGACGCTCGGCCTCATCGACCGCGCCTATATCATCCACGCCGGCCAGGTACTGACGCATGGCCGCGCCGACGAAATCGTCGCCAACGCCGATGTGCGGCGCCTCTATCTCGGCGAAGGCTTTACGCTCTGACGTGGTATCTCCGCTTCAGCGGATTTTTCGTCCGATTTCTCGACATTCCCGGCAAAACCGCCGCCGGATAACGCTCCGGTAAGCCCGTGATGCTAGCGTTTGCCTTGACAAGCAAAAGCCGGGCCAGTTTCTATGCCCGACCGAAAATCGTAATCCGATGCGTAGACGAGGCGTTTGAATCCCATCATGGCGCTGGCGGCCAAACTGCAGCTCAGACAGTCCCAGTCGCTGGTGATGACGCCCCAGCTGATGCAGTCGATCAGGCTGCTGCAGCTTACCCATGTCGAGCTCGAGCGTTTCATCGACGAGGAAATCGAGCGCAATCCGCTGCTGGAGCGGGCCGAGCCGGTAGACGACGCCGGAGGCGACCAGCCACAGAAGAGCGAGGTCTCTGCGGAGCCGGCACCGGAAGGCGACTGGTTCGAGGCCGAGACGCAATGGAGCGCCGAGGCGATTTCGGACAAGCTCGATTCTTCACTGGAAAACCTGTTCCCGGATGATCCCGGCACGCGCGAAAGGCTGGGTCCGGACCTTTCGGCGCAATGGAAATCGGCCGCGGGCAGCGGCGGCGGGTCATCCTCGTCCGACGGTTTCGACGTCGGTGACATGGCCGCCACGGCGGTGACGCTGCGCGAGCATGTCGGCGAGCAGATCGCGCTTGCCTTCTCCAATTCCGCCGAACGCCTGATCGCCGGCGAGCTCGCCGACGGACTCGACGAAGCTGGCTATCTGCGCGCCGACCCGGACGAGATCGCCGCGCGGCTGGGTACGGACGTTGGCGGCGTAGCGCGTGTGCTCGGCGTCTGCCAGACCTTCGAGCCGGCCGGCCTGTTTGCCCGCGATCTCGCCGAATGCCTGTCGCTGCAGCTTGCCGTGCGCGACCGGCTCGACCCGGCGATGAAGGTTCTGGTCGCCAATCTCGAGTTGCTCGCGCGGCGCGATTTCCACACGCTGAAGCGCCTGTGCGGCGTCGATGAGGAAGACCTTCTCGATATGCTGGCCGAGATACGGGCGCTCGATCCGCGGCCAGGAACGGCTTTTTCCAGCGGCCCGAGCGATGCGATCGTGGCGGATGTCGAGGTGCGGGCGGCCAGCGACGGCAGTTGGGCGATCGAACTCAATGCCGACACGCTGCCGCGCGTGCTCGTCGACAATGTCTATTTCGCCCGCATTTCCGGCCACGCCAAGGACCAGGCGGAAAAAGACTTTCTGGCCGAATGCCTGCAGAACGCCAATTGGCTGACGCGCAGCCTCGACCAGCGGGCAAAGACCATCCTCAAAGTGGCTTCCGAAATCGTGCGCCAGCAGGATGCGTTCCTCGTCCATGGCGTGCGGCACCTCAAGCCGCTCAACCTTCGCACGGTGGCCGACGCCATCGGCATGCATGAGTCGACCGTGAGCCGCGTCACCGCCAACAAATACATGCTGACGCCGCGAGGCGTGTTCGAACTGCGCTACTTCTTCACCGCCTCGATCGCTTCGGCCGAAGGCGGGGAAGCGCATTCGTCCGAAGCCGTGCGCGACCGTATCAAGCAGTTGATCGACGAGGAAAAGCCGGTGGACGTGCTTTCCGACGACGCCATCGTCGACATGCTGCGGGAGAGCGGCGTCGATATCGCCCGCCGCACCGTGGCCAAGTACCGCGAAGGCATGAATATTCCCTCATCGGTGCAGCGGCGGCGGGAGAAGCGGGCGCTCGCCAACGTAGGGCGCTAGGACGGCCTCAATCCCGACTGGTGCGGCCTTTGACGAACTGGCGGATTTCCACAGTTTTCAAGCTTCATTGACAAGCCGCGGTGAAGTGTCTAGAAGCCCGCCCGCAAGAGCGGAGCGGTGATGCCCGCTTGCGAATGGGTCCGTCAAAGCAAGGCCACGGACGGCCAAGAAGGCGACTTGTGATCAACCGGAAAGTTCGGGTCTAAAATCGGCGCGCATGCCGCTGCGAAGCTTGTGCGCGCGCACCACGGGTATAAACTCGGGACAGTTTGAAGCCTGAGCAAGGAAGGTCAGTTTTCAGATGAATTTGCGCATTTCGGGAAAACACATGGATATCGGCGATGCGTTCCGCACGCGCATCAACGACCGTGTCGGAGAAGCGATCGAGAAATATTTCGATCGGGGTTTTTCAGGGCATGTCACCGTCATCAAATCGGGGTCACGTTTTTCGGCCGATTGCATGGTCCGGCTGGATTCCGGCGCTTCCCTGCAGGCGACCGGCGATGCTCAGGATCCCACGCTTGCCTTTGAGGCGGCCGCCGACCGCCTTGAGACGCGGCTGCGCCGCTACAAGCGCCGGCTGAAGTCGCGCAACACCGGCAATGGCAATGGCGAGGAGCCAACCGACATTGCCTATACGGTGATGGCGCCGCTCGCCGATGACGAGGAGGAGATCCCCGAGGATTTCGCCCCGGTGATCGTCGCCGAATCGACCATGACGCTCCGCACCATGTCGGTGGCGTCGGCTGTCATAGAGCTCGACACAAGCGACAGCCCGGTCTTCGTTTTCCGCAACGCCGGAACCGACCATCTCAATATCGTCTACCGCCGGCCTGATGGAAATATCGGCTGGATCGATCCGTCGACGACCAAAGTCGCTCAGGGATAAGAAGCCCGCCGCGCGAGGGGACGACGACTGGCGCGGCGAGCCGAGCAAGGGATTTTTCAAGCATGGATCTCAGCGATCTCATCAGCGTCCCGGCGATCATGCCGGCGTTGAAGGCGAATTCCAAGAAACAGCTTCTGCAGCTGCTGTCGGAGAGGGCAGCGGCGATATCGGGGATTCCGGAGCGGGAGGTGTTCGACACCATCCTGCAGCGCGAGCGGCTGGGCTCGACCGGCGTCGGCAACGGCATCGCCATCCCGCATGGCAAGCTCGCGGGCGTGAAGCGCATCGCCGGCGTGTTCGCCAGACTGGAAACGCCGGTCGATTTCGAGGCGCTCGACGACCAGCCGGTCGATCTGGTGTTCCTGCTGCTCGCGCCGGAAGGTGCCGGCGCCGATCACCTCAAGGCGCTGTCGCGCATCGCGCGCGTCCTGCGCGATGCCGATACGGTGGCCAAGATCAGGGGAACGCGCGACGCGCTGGCGATCCACGCGCTGTTGTCGGACACGCAGGCCTCGCACGCGGCCTGAAGCTTTTCGGGATAAATCCTCCAAGGGCCGCCGAGAGCGGCCCTTTCCATTTCTGACACCTCCCGTCGAGGAGACGGGATGCCAGGCTTAATGGATCGCGACCGTGGTGAGGTCGTTTTCCATCGCGCCGGCCAGCGCCCGGTCACGGGCATCGGAAAGCAGGATCGGCTGGCCGTTGGCCGCAAACAGCGCCCACAGTTCCAGGCCGGGGGCGATCTCGTCCAGGCCGGGGAAACGGCCGCGCAGATCGTCGCTCGAGACTTTCCTCAGATATGCGACCGAACCTTCGCCGAGATGGGCGAGTTCGCCGCTGGTCATGGTCAGGGTTTCATCAGTTCTGGTCATTTCAAGCCTCCTTGGCGCAAGGACGCCACTTCCGGCCGTCCCGCATTAGAGCCATCGGCAAAGATCAGTCTTTCACCGATATGTTTATTTTCCGTACCAGCCGCTCGGCCTCCGGCCGGTCGAGATCGATCGACAAAAGGCCGTTCTTCAGCTCAGCGCCGATCACCCGCATGCCGTCGGCCAGCACGAAGCAGCGCTGGAACTGACGCGCGGCGATGCCGCGGTGCAGGAATTCGCGCTCGGTGTCGTCGGTCTGACGGCCGCGCACGACCAACTGGTTTTCCTCCGTGGTGACATCGAGATCGCTTTCCGCGAAGCCTGCTACGGCGAGCGTGATGCGCAGCCTCTCGGCGTTGCCGTCGGCCCCGCTCAGGCGTTCGATGTTGTAGGGAGGGTAGCTGTCGCCCGACTTCGCCAGACGCTCAAGGGTCTTTTCCATGGCGTCAAAGCCCAAAAGAAGCGGGCTGGAGAAGGGCGTCATTCGGCTCATGTTACACTGTCCTCTCAAGAGCGACATAAACTGGAAAAACCCGGCTGGCATTTTTCCCGATGGTCTTGATATGGTCCGCCGCGCGATCAAGTTCAAGCCGCTGAATCTGGATGACGTTTCGTTGAACCGTCATCCTTCTTCAGCTTCTTCGTTGGAGCATGATCTTGTCCGAAAACCGGTTCCCACTTTTTGCGGTCGCCGACCTTCGGTTCGGGATCATGCTTTAAAATCCGCCCAAAAAGACTCCAAGAAGGAATTGAAATGCCCCAATCCCGTAAAATCATCATCGATACGGACCCCGGCCAGGACGATGCCGTCGCCATCCTCCTGGCGCTCGGCAGCCCCGAGCTGGAGATCCTCGGCATCACCGCCGTTGCCGGCAACGTGCCGCTGAAGCTGACCCAGAACAATGCGCGCAAAATTTGCGAGCTGGCCGGCCGGCCAGACATCAAGGTCTTTGCCGGCGCCATCCGCCCGCTGGCGCGCACGCTCGTCACCGCCGAGGAAGTGCACGGCAAGACCGGCCTCAACGGGCCGCAACTGCCGGAGCCGACGATGCCCCTGCAGGAACAATACGCCGTCGACTTCATCGTCGAGACGCTTATGCGCGAGGAGAGCGGCACGATCACGCTCTGCCCGCTCGGACCGCTCACCAACATCGCGCTGGCGCTGATCCGCGAGCCGAGGATTGCGCCGCGCATCAAGGAAATCGTGCTGATGGGCGGCGGCTTCTTCGAGGGCGGCAACGTCACGCCGGCCGCCGAATTCAACATCTATGTCGACCCGCAGGCCGCCGACCTAGTGTTCAAGTCAGGCATTCCGATCGTGATGATGCCGCTCGACGTCACCCACAAGGCGCTGACGACCTCCAAGCGCATCCAGGCCTTTCGCCAGCTAGGCACCAAGGTCGGCACGGCAACGGCCGAGATGCTGGAGTTCTTCGAGCGCTATGACGAGGAGAAGTACGGCACCGACGGCGGGCCGCTGCACGATCCGTGCGTGATCGCCTATCTCCTCAAGCCGGAGCTGTTCAAGGGCCGCCACTGCAATGTCAGCATCGAGACGGCGTCGGAACTCACGATGGGCATGACGGTGATCGACTGGTGGGGCGTCACCAAGCGCGAGAAGAACGCCACGGTGATGCGCTTCATCGACCATGATGGCTTCTTCGCCCTGCTGGTGGAGCGGCTGGGGCGACTCAACTGATCGTCAGCACAATCGGCGGGCGCCGTCACCCGTCGAGCAATCGATAGGTGTCGGCGCCTCGTTTATGGTGCTGGCGCTCTATCGGAACGAGTGAACCGACAGGGTGGGGTCTCCCAACGTCCCCCTCTATCGGAATCAGAGCACCGTCATCCTGAAGGCGGATGTCATAGACGTAATAGATTCCGCGACCCACAGCGGCTTTCGGTTGGACGGGTGCCGGACTGACGTACTCCACCAGGCCTATCACACGCTGCGTTGCAACGACTGGATTGTCCTGTAACCTTAAGGCAGCAACCACTCCGATCAGAGCAAAGGCGCAAAAGAAAGCGACGCCAGCGACAGCGTCGCTGTACTCGTATTGCCAAATAAGAAGGCGATCCCGAAGGGAAACGTTTGACTGGGTCATGCCTAAGGATTTGCGGATCGCTCCGAAGTTATTCAATCCGGTCTTGCAAACAATCCCAGATAAGGTTCACGGCTCATTCTGGAAATCGGTAAAAGATGAAACCGTTGTCTCGCGTGACACGCTCGAGTATGACGGTTGAGCCGATCATGCGTGGACGGTTGTCAGAAACCAGCACCGTCGAACCATTATCGAGAAACAATAAATAGTTGATCAGGCTACCTTTGCCCTGACCACTTTTAACCGTCGCGCCGACATGCTCGACCGAGTGGATTGGGCTGGCGTCATTGGTCCATTTTTGTGGATCGATGAGCAACAAAACCGCGGACAACGCGACGATGAGCGCGACGCCGACCGCGTGCACTTTCATACTCTCGAAAGTCCAGGACAACGGTGCAATCCCCAACTGCCAACTTCCAGGTGGTGGAGGGAAGGCCAACTTTCAATTTGGTTTCCCGAGTTCCGTGAGATTTGCAGCTTGCGCCGAGTTCCGGCCACCGTCACTTCGCCTTCGAAAATGCCAGCCAAAGTCCGCCGCCGACGAGAAAACTGCCGCTGATGCGCGACATCAATCTGATGCGGCTGGCCGAAAGCAGCCGCCCGGCGCGGCCAGCGGCAAGGGCGTAGGTCGAGTCCGACATGGCGGCGAAGATCATCGCGGTCAGGCCCATGACCACGATCTGCAGCGTGTAATTGCCCTGCGGGGCGATGAATTGCGGGAAAAAGGCGCCGAAGAAGACCAGCGTCTTGGGATTGCTGATCGCCACCAGAAAACCCTGCAGGAAGAAACCGCCGCGCGGCTTGCGGACCGATCCGTCCGGGTTCAGCGCGCCTTTCGAACGGAACATCTGCACGCCCATCCAGACCAGGTACGCGGCGCCGATCAGCCTGACCCACTCGAACCAATGACCCATGCCCGCGATCAGCGTGTTGAGGCCGATGCCGACGATGGCGATCGTGATGGCAAGGCCGGCCTGGGTGCCGACGACATTGGCGAGCCCGGCGCGCGAACCGTGCCGGATGCTGTTGGCGATGATGAGCGTGACCGTCGGTCCCGGCACCAGCATGATGACGACGCAGGCGACAACATAGGCGACGTAAAGTTCAAGCGACATGATCTTCCTGGCTCCCGGCCTCTATCAGCGAGGCAACTGTAGAATGCACGGGTTTTGAAACAAGCCAACAAAAATAGTTGCGGCGCTGGCCTACACCACTTCGGCAGAAGTCTTTCCTTGGCGGATTTGCCCCGTGATATGTTTGTACAATACCGATCGCTTGGCGAATGGTAGACCTTCACCATGCAGTGCAGGGAGTAGACCATGAGCGCGCTGGGCCAGGACGAGAAGGCGACCTATTTCACCGTGCCGGTGGGCGGGGTCGAGTGCCTGTCCGCGACCTTCAAACGTCACCGCTATCAGCCGCATTCGCACGACACCTTCGTCGTCGGTACGATGTGGCATGGCACCGGCACCATCTTTATCCGCGGCCGCAATCACGCGGTTCGCGCCGGCGATCTCACCCTCTACAATCCTTTCGAAGTGCATGACGGCGCGCCGGCCAATGACGGGTTCAGCTACCGCGTCAGCTATCCCTCGGCCGCGCTGCTGCGCGAGATCGCCTCCGAAAGCACCTCGCTCGACCGGACCGGGACGCCGACCTTCCGCGAACCGATCGTGCATGATCCGCGGGGTGCGGCGCTGTTCTTCGCCGTGCACCGTCTGTGGGAGGAAAAATGCTCGCCCATGGAGGCCGAGGAGAAGCTGCTTGCCGCCTATGTCTACTGCCTGTCGGTGCATGCCGGGGTGCGGTTTCCGCTCGCCGGAAGCGAACGTGGACCTGTCGCCCGCATCGTCGAGCTTCTGTCGGAGCGGTTCGCGGAGCGGCTGACGCTGGACGACCTGGCCGCCGAGGCGCGGCTGTCGCGGCAGCGGCTGATCCGCGCCTTCCACCGCCGGACCGGAATGTCGCCGCACGCATTCCTGATCAATCGTCGGGTCGATGCGGCCAAGGCCATGCTGCGGAGCGGCCTCGACCCGCTGTCGGTGGCGATGGCCACGGGTTTCAGCGATCAGGCGCATCTGACGCGCATCTTCAAGGCGCGTGTCGGCGTGCCGCCCGGAGCCTATCGCGCGGCCTTCGCCGCCTGAGCCGATCAACCAATCCTGCAACGAGCGCGGCGCTTCAGGCCGCAACGA
The DNA here is from genome assembly GCA_040755925.1 of Pseudomonadota bacterium. GTDB lineage: Bacteria > Pseudomonadota > Alphaproteobacteria > Rhizobiales > Rhizobiaceae > Mesorhizobium. The sequence continues at coordinate 1,537 of JBFLWR010000545.1, read as the reverse complement.
TGGAGCACGCCGATGAACCAGCGCATTCCCGAACCCTTTCGCATCAAGATGGTCGAGCCGATCCGCATGACCGACCGCGCCTTCCGCGAGGCGGCGCTCAACGCGGCTGGGCTCAATCCCTTCCTGCTCAGGAGCGAGGACGTCTATATCGACCTGCTGACCGACAGCGGCACCGGCGCGATGAGCGACCGGCAATGGGCGGGCCTCCTGCTTGGCGACGAAGCCTATGCCGGCAGCCGCAACTTCTATCGTCTCGCCGAAACGATAGAACGCCTGTTTGGCTACCCCTACACGATCCCGACCCATCAGGGCCGAGGCGCGGAGCAGATCGTGTTTCCCGAACTCGTCAAGCGCCGCGGCTCCAGGGCGCCGGTATTCCTGTCCAACTACCATTTCGACACGACAAAGGCGCATGTCGAATTGGCCGGAGCCAAGGCCGTCAACGTGCTGACGAAGGCCGCCAACGACACCGCCCGCCATGACGACTGGAAAGGCAATTTCGATCTCGATGCGCTGGCTCTCGCGATCGAAACGCATGGCCCTGCGAATGTGGCCGGCATCGTCGCGACGGTGACCTGCAACAGCGCCGGCGGCCAGCCGGTGTCGATGGCCAATTTGAGGGCCGCCTCGGTGCTGGCTCGGGATCACGGCATTCCGATCGTGATCGATGCCACGCGGTTCGCCGAGAATGCCTGGTTCATCCAGCAGCGCGAGGAGGGTTACGGCGACCGGTCGATCCGCGACATCGTGCGCGAGATGATGTGCTATGGCGATTTGCTGACGCTTTCGGCCAAGAAGGACGGGTTGGTCAACATCGGCGGCTTCTGCGCCTTCCGCCAGGATGCCGACCTGTTCAGGGCGGTGCAGGTGCGCTGCGTGCCGATGGAAGGCTTCATCACCTATGGCGGGCTGGCCGGCCGCGACATGGAGGCTATCGCTATCGGCCTGGAAGAGGCGGTCGAGACCGACTATCTCGCATATCGCATCGCCCAGGTTGCGTATCTCGGCGAGAGGTTGCGGCGGGCGGGCGTGCCGATCCAGTACCCGACCGGCGGGCACGCCGTCTTTGTCGATGGCGCCGCGCTGCTGCCGCACATTCCCGCCGACCGCTTCCCGGCGCACGCGCTGGCCTGCGAGCTTTACCTGGAGGCGGGCGTGCGCGCCGTCGAGATTGGCTCGCTGATGCTGGGCCGCGACCCCGCGACCGGAATGCAGGAGAAATCGCCGCTCGAACTCCTGCGCCTCACCATCCCGCGCCGCGTCTACACCAACGATCATATGGACTATATCGCCGACGCCTTGATTGCGGTCGCCGGGCGGGCAAAGACCATCCGCGGTCTTGACTTCGCCTACGAGCCACCGATCCTGCGGCACTTCACGGCACGGTTCCGCTGGGCCGAAACGACGGCTCCGGTGCAATCAACGGAGATGGCGGAAGCATGAGCCCCGCGGTCAAGAGGTTCCTGGAGGAGCGCGGCGCGCGATATGCCGTCGAGATGCATGCGCCGCTCATCTCCTTCGATGACGCCAGGACGAT
>JBFLWR010000544.1:0-3410 GCA_040755925.1 Pseudomonadota bacterium | reverse complement strand
GATCTCCTGATCGTCGAGGCGATTGCTGGCGATCTCGCCGCCCTTGCCGAAGAACACGAAGCTGGTGGCGCTGTTCCAGTTCTCGACCACATTCAGGCCTTCGTGGATTTCACGGCGGAACTTCTCTTGGCGCAGATACCGGCACAGAAAGATCGTCTTGATCGCCCGGCCGAGTTCGGCAAGCGCCTTGTAGGTCGGATGTATTACCTCGGCGCGGGCGAAGCGTCGCAGGATCGCCTCCGGGTCGGCGATCCCGCTGTGCATGGCGGCGGCATATTTGACCATTTCGTCATATTGCTGTTCGATCTCGTCCCAATTGATCACATTGGAGAGAACAGGAAGCAGGTTGGGCAGTCCGGCGCGCAAACCTGCGTGCGGCAGAGCCAGCTTCTGCCGGGCGATCGCCTTCAGGCGTGGCGCAAGTTCAAATCCAAGCAGGTGGCAGAAGGCAAAGCCGACGGCGCTCTGGCCATGGCTGTCGACATAATGGCGCTGGATCTCCATGTCGGTACAGTGCCTCAGCACGCCCTTGATCATCGACGCGACTTCCGAGGATGAACAACGCTTGAGCTGCGAGAAGATGCAAGTCGAACCCTTTTCGACATGCCAGTAGATCATAACGCCGCGACCGCCATAGCGAACATGCCATTCCGTCATCAGGTTGCCGTCCCAGGCGCCGAATTTCTTGGAATCCGACGCGCAGGCTGTACCGGCCTCGCCCCAGATGGCGGCGTTGCGGATCGCAAGCGTGGCATTGGCCACACGGCCGCATGCCGCCTCAAGCGCGTCCCGGTTGATAAAGCGTCGGCCGACATGCAGCAGTTCCTCGTAGCTGACATCCGGAGATCCGGCCGCCACGCGTTTCAGGCCAGCATTCGTGCCCAACCCGTAGAGGCACAGGATCAGCCGTCTATCGAGGTCGCCGCGCGACAGCGCCACGCGAGAGGCTGACGTCTCGAACGCCTCCAGAAAGCCGTTGTCCAGAGCCGCCTCCTTCAAAACGTCGAGGAGTTCCGTCATCGGCCAGCGTCGGCCGATTTCGGCTTTGACCGATTGCAGGCCCTGCGGCTCCGGCAGCGGCTGGAACGGCGTGATCGAGATACGATTTTCACCACACCATAGAATGCGCACCTTGTCGTTGCGGGGAATTTCTGCGTTCAGCAGCCGCAGTTCCCGTTCGAGTTCAGCCCGGATCTTGCGCGTGAAGGTCGATGCGTTGGGTGTCAAGTTCAGCGCCCGGTAGTAGGCCGCACGCCTGGTCTCGAAATCCTTAGGCAGGTCATCGTCGGGATTGCGGTAGCGATCCGCCCCAACCACCCAGATCTCCTTCGCCCGGATGCGATCGCGCAATTGGCTCAGCACGCAAAGTTCATAACTGATCCGGTTAATGCGCCCATCCTTGCCGATGATCGCGCTGCGCCATTTCGGCGGAATGACGCCTTCGATCGGGACGCCGTTTCGCGGCGCCACGCGGCATCCGGTTTCGAAAGCCTGCCGAATCCAATCTAACGCCTCAAGCACCGGCCGGTGCACGGTATTGTTGGAACGGAACGCCAGAACCGAAAGCAGCTTCGGCAGCATGCGTCGATAGTGGCCAGCATAGGAGCTGCGCATCACCTGGTAGATGCGGCGCTCAAGCGTGCCCTTCGCCCGGTGCTCCTTGACGATTGCCGCCAGCTTGTCCTTGCCCGCCACCGGAAAGATCACATCGCGGACCAGGCCGTCGGGCCTTTCGATCGCCGCATCGGCAATATCGACCAGCAAGCGTTCCTTGCCGTAAACCTTCTCGATATCCTTGGCGATCCCGGCCACTACCTTGCGCTTTGACCGCACGCTGATCTTGTGGATGGTCTCCACCAGCAGGTCGATCATCCCGTCAATGATCTGCGCTTCCCGCACCATCAGGAAGACTGCGTAAAGGCCGTGCTGCCGCGCGCGCATATGCCGGCGCATCTCCGACGCCTTCTCGGCCCCGACCCGTCGAACGATCTGATCGACCCAGATTTTGCCCACAGCAGAAAGAACGTCTCGCGGCAAATCCAGCTTCTTGATGAAGGCCAGCCTTTCCGCCAGGTCCAGCATATTGTCGAGCGTTGCCGCGCCCGTGTCGCCCTTGATCGTATGGAACCCGGTTCGCGCATCCGGATCGGCCAGCGATGCTTCCATCAGCAAAATCGTTTCCGGGCAAAGACGGTCCGCAACGCCGCCAAGAAAGGACTCCAGAAAGCGTTGTCGTTCCGAGCGCGCCAGTCGCTCTATCTCTCCGCGCGAGGGGCCAAAAATCTTCCGATCCCGGCACCAGAGAAAGGCGGCCTCGAGCATCGCGTCAATCGAGATGCCGCGCGGGCAAAGTTCCGTCGCTATCCATTCCGTAAGGACCGCGCGATCCGCCCGCTTCATGCGACGAAAGCCGAGATGGCGAAGGATTTCCGCGCAATGGCGCCGTCCCGAGCGTCCCGAAAAATCGTACCCTTCAAGTTCGGCCTTGCCGACGCCAAGCTGATCGGCCAAATACGAAACCGCCTCTTCGGAAATCTCGACCGCTGCCGTGGCGAAATATCCGTACGCTGCAAAGAATTTCAACTGCGCGGCCAGCCCAAGCCTCGACCCGGTCGGCTTGGCGTTCACAAAGTCGATGTCGGCAAACGAGAGGCTCCACTCCCGGGTCAATTCCGCAGGCGAGACACGCAGCCCCATAAATCCACTCCCTGTCTGGACGCGGATTTTCAGGCTCGGAAACTATGGCGGTCAATCCGTTCCGGCAACGTTCCACAACTTGGCCAAAATCGCAGCCTCGGGCCGATTAGGCCAACAACAGACACCGGGCGATGGAATCACATCCCCCACTATGTGCAAGGCCAAAATCGTCAGCCTGTCGCCGTTGGCCCCAGGTCTTCTGCGGCATGCGCCAATCAATGCCTTCGAGCAAATAGCCGAGCTGTGCCGGGGTGATCGTGATCACGCCGTCGGCCGGCGACGGCCAAATGAAGCGGCCGTGCTCGAGCTTCTTTGAGAACAAGCAGGCGCCCTGGCCATCGTGCCACAGAACCTTGATCAGATCGCCGCGGCGGCCGCGGAAGACGAACAGGTGACCATTGTGCGGATCATGCTTCAGCGTCTCCTGCACCACCAGCGCCAAGCCCGGAAAGCCCTTCCTCATGTCGGTGTGGCCTGTCGCCAGCCACACCCGCACGCCGCTCGGAACCGGGATCATCGGGACCCTAGCGCGTCCAGCACGCGCCGCAGCGCATCGGCATCCACGTCGCGATCGACGCGGACGCGGCGTCCGTTGCCAAGCTCGATTTCGATGATGCTCTTGCGGCGACCTCGCCCGGGAGACACTGATGGTGCAGGCGCGTCAACGGCAGGCGGCGCAACAGCGGGGACGATCTCGACCGGGACCAATTGCG
>JBFLWR010000543.1:0-3146 GCA_040755925.1 Pseudomonadota bacterium | reverse complement strand
TGATGAAAGAACCAGAAGTTGCCAGAAACGACTTAGCCACAGAGCACTGGGGCGGATGCCTGTGTGGCGAGATTCGATATCGGGTAAGCGTCGCTCCACGTGTGCATTACTGCCACTGCGATATGTGTCGGCGCACAACTGGCAGCGCCTTCGCTGTGCTCGGATGGGTGCCGGTTGCCGGCCTGTCATGGCTGACCGGGGAACCCACCGAGCGTCGTTCCTCGCCTATCGCCCGGAGAAGCTTCTGCCTGTCCCGCGGTACGCCGCTTACCCTCGCCTACGACGCCAACCCGTATGAAATCGCGATCCATATCGGAAGCTTTGACGATCCGGTGGAGCTTGAACCTCGACATAATTACGGTTCCTCGCAGCGGCTCGGCTGGGTCTGTTGCGGCATCGACCTGCCGCATCGTGATACGGAAGAGCGATGGTAACGGCGCGCAGCCACGATTTCGTGCTGCCGTTGGATACACCGCCAATGGAAGCGCGAACTGCCGAAGCCCTGCCAGAGGAGAACGGCCCCTGGCTTTATGAGCCGAAATGGGATGGATTTCGTTGCCTCGCCTTCAAGGACGGCAAGGCGGTCGATCTGAGGGCGAAGTCGGGCAAGCCGCTTGGTCGCTATTTTCCCGAGCTGGTCGCGACGCTGCAAGGCCTCCATGCCAACGACTTTGTCGTCGACGGCGAGATCGTCATCGAGATCAATGGCAGCGCCTCCTTTGATGCGTTGCAGATGCGGCTGCATCCAGCGGAAAGCCGCATCCGCAAACTTAGCGTCCTGACGCCGGCACGGCTGATCCTGTTCGACATGCTCGTTGCGCCGACCGGCAAGACCATTCTGGAGCAGCCCCTGGGCGATCGGCGCAGAGCCTTGGACACCTTGGTGTCCAAGGCGGCGGCTGATGGGTTGCGCCTCTCACCATCCACCACCGATGTCGCCACGGCCCGGCAATGGCTGCAAGGCGCCGGCCATGGCTCGACCGACGGTGTCGTCGCCAAGATGCTCGACGAACCTTATCGGCCAGGCGAGCGGGCGATGGTCAAGGTCAAGCGGCTGCGCACCGCGGACTGCGTGGTCGGCGGCTTCCGCTACCTGAACGGCAAGCGGCAGGTCGGCTCGCTGCTGCTTGGTCTCTACAACGACAAAGGGCTGCTGGACCACGTCGGTTTCACCTCGACCATTGCCAATGACGAGCGGGTAGCGCTCACCGAAAGGCTTGAAAAGTTGCGAGGCGGACCTGGCTTCACCGGCAAAGCGCCGGGCGGCCCCAGCCGCTGGAGCACGGAGCGCAGCGGCGACTGGGAGCCGGTGAGGCCGGAACTGGTCGTCGAGGTGCGCTTCGACCATGTCACCGGCGACCGCTTCCGGCATGGATCAAAACTCTTGCGGTGGAGGCCGGACAAAGCACCGCGCCAATGCACATTCGAACAGATCGAATAGCTGACCTTCAGGGACTATGAAGGGCCGAAGATCAGTTTTTGAATGCGAAGAGGCCAGCGTCTGCATCCTCCACGCCAGCGATCGACGCCGAGACGATCTCGGAAGCGATCTGTGAAAAAGTGATGCCGTTGCCGCCATAGCCCATCACGGCATGAACGCGCGGATGCCCCGGCACGCCGCCGATAATGGGCAGCCCGGTGCCAGTGGCGCCGAACGAACCACTCCAGGCGAAATCGGCCGCCGGGTCGAGCTGCGGGAAGATTTTTCCAAGTTTGTTCGTCAGGCTGGTCGTCTTTTTGGGTGTCAGGGCGTTGCGTTTGTCCTCGTCGGTGAACTCCTCATCCTCGCCGCCGCAGATCACCCGGCCGTCCGCTGTCGTCCGGACATAGAGATAGGGGTCGGAAGCCTCCCAGATCATGGCGGCGAGCGGCCAGAGGTTTCGCGGCTGCGGCCGGGTCGCGATCGCCCATGTCGAAACGATGCGATGGCTGACGCTCGGCACGATATCGAGCAGTTCATATCCGGTCGTCAGCACAAGATGGCGGGCCGTGATCGAAGGGCCGTCTCGCGTCGACACAGTCACGCCGAGACGATTGTCCTCGATCGCAACCGCTTCCGCCGGCGCATAACATCGCGCCTTGCGTTGCAGTGCCGCCAGCAGCAGCCCCGATGTCAGCTTGCGCGGATCGAGCGCCAAATTGTCATGGCTCAGAATCGCGGCGGCGCGGACTATCCCGAATTGCTTGCCCAGCTCCTCTCGGGTCAAGAAAGAGGCTCCGATGCCTGCGCGCCGGCGCGCCTCGGCTTCCTGGCGAAGGCCCGCGGCGTCGAGTTTGTTGCCCGCCAGATAGAGCGAAGGCGTATTCGCTGGCTGGCAGCGGATCTCAACTTCCGCGATTCGCCCTCGCAAATTGGCCAACGCCAAGCGCGAGCGTCGCCAGGCCTGTCGTGCTGCATCGCCGCCGATCATCATCGACAGCCTGGTCAGTGGCTGATCGATCTCGAACTGAACGAGCGCCGTTGTGGCGGCGGTCGACCCTTGCAGCGGTCCGCGCCGGTCAATGCAGATGACGGAATGGCCGTCGCGCGTCAGTGCCTCCGCCATCATGGCTCCACTTATGCCCATGCCGACAATCAGCACATCGGCTTTCACATCTCGCGTCAGACGGTCCGCCGGCACCGCGGGTGCGCGATAGGCGGACCAGACAGGCGTGCCGCTTCTGAGATCTAGTTTGCGAGGCATGGGAACTCCCGGTTTGCGCACGATAAGTCGCAACATGCCATGCCGTTCCATGCGACCCGCGCTGCTTGTAAGCGGTGGAACCGGGAACAACTCGTCCCGCGAAAGGTTTTCAGTCGAGGCTCAGCATGGAGACAGGTCATGGACCCGCGCGCCAAACAGAGGCCTGCAAGGCAGGAGGAACCCGAAGCTCCTGTTATCGAGGAACAGGATTGGGATGCTCTCGACGGCAGCAAAATCCTGCCTGATATCGTCGCGGTGAACGGTGATCCACAGAACGAGACTGAGGGACAACTTCCGGAGGAAGACGACGACAACCCCTTCCAGGAAAGCGACGAAGCTCTTCCTGGCGATGAGGAAGAGCGCGTTCTTTCGCGCGATCCGTCCAAAGAAGGCAGTCGGTTCGACGAAGTCTAAGTTGGTAGTCCACCCGGCACGCCACAAGCGGCGACTCGTCCGCAAAGC
>JBFLWR010000542.1:0-6742 GCA_040755925.1 Pseudomonadota bacterium | reverse complement strand
GAGGGCGCTTCCTCCCTGTGTTCGATTTGGAAAGGCGCATCAGTCAACACATCCACCGTGAGAGACAGAATGCATTTCAGAACGGTCCTGAGCGGCACGCTTGCGCTGCTGCTCGTATCAAGCATCGCGAGCATCTCCGCTCCAGCGGACAGCGGGCAGACCCCGGACAGCGGGTTCACCTTCCACCTGCCGACGCTTGGCATCTTCGGCGACAAGAAGAAGCCGGAACAGGCGACGCAAGTCGCGCAGCAGGACAATGCCGGCATGCAAGACCAGCTGCGCCAGATGAATGGCAAGATCGAGGAGCTGAATTTCCAGATCCTGCAGATGCAGGAGCAGATCCGCAAGCAGCAGGAAGACAATGAATTCCGCTTCCAGCAGCTCGAGGGCGGCTCACAGGGAGCCAAGCCCCCGCCGCAGAAGAAGTCGGAAGCCGCGCCGGCGAATGGCGGGACCACCCTCGGCGACGCCAGCACGGGCGACGCCGGCGCCAACAACAGCGTCGCCGAAGCTCCGGCCACGGCGGCTCCGGCCGACGCGGGTGGGCAGGATAGCGGCGGCAAGACCGTCGGCGACGTCATCGTCGAATCGCAGACCGGCGATCCGGGCAAGCTCATTACCGGCGCGCCGCCGAAGAACTTCGGCACCATCACCGTCGACAAGAACGGTAATGTCATCAACGCGGATGGCAATTCGCAGGCGAGCGCCCCTGCGGAAGTCCCCCCGGCCGGGGCGGGGACGAAGACCGGCAAGAACAAGTCGGGCGGCACCGTGATAGCGTCACTGCCTTCGACCAACGATCCGGACGAGCTCTACCGCAACTCCTACCAGTTCATCCTGTCCGGCGATTATCCGACCGCCGAGCAGGGTTTCCGCGATCACATCTCGCGCTTTCCCAAGGACGCCAAGGCGGCGGATGCGCATTACTGGCTTGGCGAGTCGCTGCTTGGCCAGCAGAAGTACCGCGACGCGGCGGAGATATTCCTTGCCGCCAGCAAGGAATACCCCAAGGCCAAGAAAGCGCCGGACATGTTGCTCAAGCTCGGCGTGTCGCTGGTCGGCCTGAAGCAGAACGACGTGGCCTGCGCCACCTTCAACGAGATCGGCAAGCGCTACCCGGACATTTCAAGTGCCCTCAAGGAGCGTGTAAAACAGGAAAAGGCGCTGGCGTCGTGCTAGCTTTTCTCCCGAGTCGCATTGCCTAGTGACCGGGACGTTTTGGGCGACATGCATTGATGCTCGATCTCGAGCCTGAGCTTTCGAACCGCCTTTTTTCAGACTTCGATTTTTCCAGCGGCGCCGTTGCGGCCGTCTCCGGCGGCAGCGATTCGACCGCCCTTCTCTTTCTCCTCAAGGATCATCTCGACCGCAACTGGCCGGCAAGCAAGCTGCTGGCGGTGACGATCGACCACGATTTGCGTCCAGGCTCCGCCGCCGAAGCGCTCGCCGTGGCGAGGCTGTGCGCCGGCCACGGCGTGGCGCATCGCACGCTCCCCTGGTCGGGACGCAAGCCGTCAAGCGGGTTGCCCGCCGCCGCGCGCGAGGCGCGCTACCGGTTGCTGGCGGAGGCAGCCCAGGCTGAAGGCATTGGCGTGATCCTGACCGGCCACACCGCGGACGATCAGGCGGAGACCGTGCTGATGCGGCAGGCCCGCCAGGAAGGCCGCAACGTGGAGGCGGGCGGCGATGAGGCGCGCGACGACGGGCGCGGCCTCGCCGGCATGGCGCCGGCCACGCTCCATGACTGGCGGACCTGGATCGTGCGGCCGCTGCTCGGCATGCGGCGCGACGTGTTGCGCGAGGTGTTGCGGCGCCGGGGCCTCGGCTGGATCGAGGATCCGACCAATACCGATCCGCGTTTCGAACGGCCGCGCATGCGGATATCGCTGGGAGGCGACGAGGGCGAGCAGCTTTTCGCGGAGGCGATCGCGAAAGCGGGAGAAGTCGCGGCCGCGCGCGAAGAGCTTGGCCGCCGTGCCGCGATGCTGATCGGGACTTTTGCCAGCCTGCCCGGTCCAGGCCTGATCCGGCTCGACCATGATTTCGCCTCCGGCAAAGACAACGAGGCCGCCATCCTCGCACTCCGGGTCTTGCTGGCCACGGCCGGCGGTGCCTCGTTCCTTCCGGACGACGCACGTTGTCGCGCCCTGTTCGGCCGCCTGCAGGCCGGGCCGTTTTGCGCTACATTGTCGCGGACGGCGGTCGATGCGCGCCGAGCCGGCATCTTCCTTCACCGAGAGGCCCGCAACCTGCCGTCCGCCATGGCGGCGGTGGACAATTGGCTCTGGGATGGCCGCAGACGGATCACTTTGGGCGACAGACCGGACGGGTTGGTGATCGCGCCGCTGGGGCCGGCGGTCGCCAGGCGCGCTCCCGTGACGGACGGCGCCCCGCAGAGCCTTTTGCGCGCCGCGCTTGCGGCCGAGCCGGCCTTGTGGCGCCATGGCGAATACCTTGATTTTGCTGCCGATGGCTCAACGCCGCCGGCCGTTGCGATGGTCCCTGCAGTGGCACCCTTCGCCCGCTTCCTGCCGTCCTTCGACCTGCGGCTCGCCGCCGCCGTCTCAGCGTTGATCGGCGCGCCGCCGTTGCCTCCTCCGCCCTTTCGCGGCCACGATCGTGGCGGAGCATGGGCGAAAGCTTAACCGACAGCTGCTGTTATGCTTGGCAAGGGGAGGCGCTCTCCCTATGTTAGGCGCAAGTTTTCTTCCATCATCGTGTGTCCGTGCGCGGACGCCAACGGGACAATAGATGAATCCGAATTATCGCAACCTCGCGCTCTGGGCGATCATAGCGGTCCTGCTCATCGCCCTGTTCAATCTTTTCCAGACGCCGCAGACCCGCGGCGCAACCAGCGAGATTGCCTATTCGCAGTTCCTGCAGGATGTCGCATCCGGTCGCGTCAAGAGCGTGACGATCGCCGGCGCGCGCATCTCGGGCAACTACACGGACAACTCCAACGGCTTCCAGACTTATTCGCCGGGCGATCCGTCGCTTGTGACCCGGTTGCAGGACAAGAACGTCACCATCAACGCGCGGCCTGAAACCGACGGCTCCAACTCGCTGTTCGGCTATCTGGTCTCGTGGCTGCCGATGATCCTGATCCTCGGCGTGTGGATATTCTTCATGCGCCAGATGCAATCAGGCTCCGGCCGCGCCATGGGTTTTGGCAAGTCGAAGGCAAAGCTTTTGACCGAGGCGCATGGCCGCGTCACCTTTCAGGACGTCGCCGGCGTCGACGAGGCAAAGGAAGACCTCGAAGAGATCGTCGAGTTCCTGCGCGACCCGCAGAAGTTCCAGCGCCTCGGCGGCAAGATCCCGCGCGGCGTGCTCCTGGTCGGCCCCCCCGGCACCGGCAAGACGCTGCTCGCTCGCTCGGTAGCCGGCGAGGCCAACGTGCCTTTCTTCACCATCTCCGGTTCGGACTTCGTCGAGATGTTCGTCGGCGTCGGCGCGAGCCGCGTGCGCGACATGTTCGACCAGGCCAAGAAGAACGCGCCCTGCATCATCTTCATCGATGAAATCGACGCTGTCGGCCGCCATCGCGGCGCCGGCCTCGGCGGTGGCAATGACGAGCGCGAGCAGACGCTGAACCAGTTGCTGGTCGAGATGGACGGCTTCGAGTCCAACGAGAGCATCATCCTGATCGCAGCCACCAACCGGCCCGACGTGCTCGATCCGGCGTTGCTCAGGCCAGGCCGTTTCGACCGCCAGGTCGTGGTGCCGAACCCGGACATCGTCGGCCGCGAGAAGATCCTCAAGGTGCATGTGCGCAACGTGCCGCTGGCGCCTAATGTCGACCTCAAGGTCATCGCGCGCGGCACGCCGGGCTTCTCCGGCGCCGACCTGATGAACCTGGTCAACGAATCCGCGCTGATGGCGGCGCGACGCAACAAGCGGCTCGTCACCATGGCCGAGTTCGAGGACGCCAAGGACAAGATCATGATGGGCGCGGAACGCCGCTCGTCGGCGATGACGCAGGCCGAGAAGGAACTGACCGCGTATCACGAGTCCGGCCACGCCATCCTGGCGCTCAACGTGCCGACGGCGGACCCGCTGCACAAGGCGACCATCATCCCGCGCGGCCGTGCGCTCGGCATGGTCATGCAGCTGCCCGAGGGCGACCGCTATTCGATGAGCTACAAGTACATGATCTCGCGGCTGGCGATCATGATGGGCGGCCGCGTCGCCGAAGAGTTCAAGTTCGGCAAGGAGAACATCACGTCGGGCGCCTCCTCAGATATCGAGCAGGCGACCAAGCTGGCGCGCGCCATGGTCACGCGCTGGGGCTTCTCCGACAAGCTCGGCCATGTCGCCTATGGCGACAATCAGGAAGAGGTCTTCCTCGGTCATTCGGTGGCGCGCACGCAGAACATCTCGGAAGAGACCGCGCAGATCATCGACGCCGAGGTGCGCCGTCTGATCGACGATGCCTATTCGACCGCCAAGGCCGTGCTGACCAAGAAGAAGAAGGACTGGATCGCCCTTGCCGAGGGCCTGCTCGAATATGAGACGCTGTCCGGCGAAGAGATCAAACAGCTGATCGCGGGCAACAAGCCAGCCCGCGACCTCGGCGACGATACCCCGCCCAGCCGCGGCTCGGCGGTGCCGAAGGCCGGTACCGGCGGTCGCCGCAAGAAGGGCCCTGAGACCGAAGGCGGCATGGAGCCCCAGCCGCAGGGCTGACGACGAGCAAGCACCTACATCAAACGCCGCGGACCAAACCGCGGCGTTTTGCTTTTGAGGGGGCAGGCCTGCAGCCTGATGATTGGCGAAAGCCGAAGCGACAGCCAATTTCCCGCCAAGGTGGGGAAGATGCCCGGCGGGCAGAGGGGGCGCTGTGCCGCCGGCGTGTCCGCGCCAGGATTCCTCGCCCTCGCCAAAGGTGCGGGAGAGGTGGCCGTGGAGCGGACGGAGAGGAGGCTTGGTAGGGCGCTCCCTGCTCCGGTTCGGTTTCGCCGAGCCACCCCTCTTCCCCCAGCTCATGGGGCGGGAACCTTCACCCAGCAACGCCGCGATCTTTCGCACTCCCTCTGTCCTGCCGGATATCTCCCGGCAAGGGGGAGATTGGCGGGGCCGCCGGCGGCGGCTTGCGGGGACATGAACCGACCTGATCTCGCCCAACAAAAAAGCCCGCGCAGCGTGTGCTGCGCGGGCTTTTTCGCGGGATCGTCTAACCGATCAGCTCTTCAGCTTGGCATTGCAGAGGCTGTAGAAGCCGCCGCCCTTCTGGATCCACTTCAGGCCGCCAAGGGTGTTGGCCTGCTTGTTGGCATAGTACTGGTCGAGGCAGGTGTGCATCCGGCCCTTGGCGGGCGTCTCGGCAGTGTATTTCGACGAGATCGCAGTCGGGAAGGTCACGCCCTTGGGCGCGGCAGTCGTCGGCTTTTCGGGCTCGCTGGTGTAAGTCGCCTCGGTCGGAGCAGGCGCCGTCTCGTCATCGGAAGCGCTGGCGCCGCACTGGGCCTTGCGGAAGTCGTTCCACTTCATGCCGTTGAGCGTGCCGGCGGTCTTGGCAGCTTTGTACTTGGCGCTGCACTCAGCCATGCTCAGGCCCTTTGCGCCCGCGGCAGGCGCGGTAGTGGTGGTCGCCGTCGTGGCGGCGGGGGCGGCGGTGGTAGCCGCTGCCGCGGTAGCGCCGGCGCCGCATTCCGCCTTGCGGAAGTCGTTCCACTTCATGCCGTTCAGCGTGCCGGCGGCCTTGGCGGCCTGGTACTTGGTGCTGCATTCTTTCGAGGACAGGCCCTTGGCCGAGCTGTCGGCGGCAGCCGGGGCGGCGGCAGTTGTCGTGGCAGTGGTCTTGGCAGGCTTGGTCTCGGCCGCCTTGGTGGTGGTCGCCGCGGCTGCGTCGGTGCCGCACTGGGCCTTGCGGAACTGGTTCCAGGTCTGGCCGGCGAGCGTTCCCGCGTCCTTGGCCGCGTTATACTTGGTGCTGCACTCAGCCATGGTCAGCGCGTTAGCCGGCGCCGCCAGGAACAAAGTTGCGACGGCGATGCCCGTCAAGGCTGCAAGTCTATGAATAAGCATGGCGTTTTCTCCCTTGATGCCCGCCAGGTGTTGTCCCTATACCAAATCATTATCTCTCAATGCTCGGTTGCGCCAGATGCTTCCGACGCGGTTACTGTCACAAAGTGTGTCCCTCCCGATAAGATGACGAATTTCTTGCGCTTCGCGGCGCTAACAAGGTTTGGTCCTACGCTCCGGGCGGAAAAGCTGGCCTCGTCCGGTATATCGCCCTACAGCTAGAGGTCGTGCCAGGCTGTCGAACCATATGAACCGCCTGCGACAATGATTTTCTAAGGAATCGTAATATACAATCACGAAATGTGATGATCGGATACCGCCCAATTATGGCAATACGGGCGGTTGAAAACCGACGGGGACTTGGAAGGCATGGCAGGACAATATTTTGGCACGGACGGTATCCGCGGACGCGCCAACAAGTTTCCGATGACGGCGGAAATCGCCATGCGGGTCGGCATGGCCGCCGGCCTCTCCTTCCAGCGCGGCAGCCATCGACACCGTGTCGTGCTCGGCAAGGATACGCGGCTTTCCGGCTATATGATCGAGAACGCGATGGTGTCGGGCCTGTGCGCCGCCGGCATGGACGTGTTCCTGCTCGGTCCGATTCCGACGCCAGCGGTGGCCATGCTGGTGCGCTCGCTGCGCGCCGACATCGGCGTGATGATCTCCGCCTCGCACAATCCTTACTACGACAACGGCATCAAGCTCTTCGGCCCCG
>JBFLWR010000541.1:0-12000 GCA_040755925.1 Pseudomonadota bacterium | reverse complement strand
TCGGCGGGTTTCGCCGGCTCAGCCGGTTTGGCGGTCTCGGCTGCTGGCGCTTGAGCGATCGCGGGCGCCGCCGGCTTGTCCGGCACGGCGGCGGGCGTCGTAGCCGAGATGTCGGTGATGCGGCCGTCGAGCTTTGGGGTGTATGGGCGGTGGGCGCCCAGATAGTCTGCCACCACCTGCTCCAGGCCCGGGCCGTAGTCGTAGGCGTCGGTGCCCTTGTCGGCGAAGACCTTGTAGCCGTCGCCGCCCTGGCGGACGTAGTTGTTGGTGGCGACGAGGTACTGCTTGTCCGGATTGATAGGCGCCCATGCGCCGTTCTCCATGACCTCGACCGACTTGACGCGGCCGGCATTGGGGGCGACCGACCTGTCGAAGGCGTATTTGAGCCCCGCTACCTGCGGGAAGCGCCCGGCGCCATCCTCGATCTGGCTGAGCCCGCTTTCCAGTCCGGCGACCAGATCCTTGCCCGAGATCTTGAACGTCGCCAGCGTGTTTTGGAACGGCAGCACGGTCAGCACGTCGCCCATGGTGACCTTGCCCTGGCCGATCGAGGCGCGCAGGCCGCCGCCGTTCGAAATGGCGATCTCGACGCCCTGGCCCTTGGTGCGGTCGAGGATGGCGTCGGAGACCAGATTGCCCATCTCGCATTCGTGGACACGGCAGCTCTCGCGGCTGCCGTCGATCGGCTTGGTGGTCTCCGCGACCTCCTTGTTCTTCAGCGCCTCGATCGGCCCGCCGAGTTCCTTGACGCGGGCAAGCACTGCCGGGTCGGGCGTGATCGACTTGTCCAGATAGATAGGATTGCCGCTCGCTTCCTTGACCCTGCCGTCATCGTCGAAAACGACCTTGAACTCGCCGAGATATTTCGAATAGGCGGCGGCCTGCACGACGGGCACCTTGTAGCCGCCGGGATTGTCGACCATCGTCGGATATGGACCCTCGGCTTTAGGGTCGGTATTCGACAAAAGCGTGTGGCTGTGACCGCCGACCACGACGTCGATGCCCGGTATCTTGGCGATCACGTCGCGCTCGCGGTTATAGCCGATATGGGTCACCGCAATGATCTTGTTGGCGCCTTGCGCCCTCAGCTTCTCGACCTCTGCCGTGATCGCCTTGACGTCGTCCTCGATGGCAATATTCGGGCCGGGCGAGGAGAGCTCGGGCGTGTCGTTGGTGACGGCGCCGACGATGCCAATCTTCTGGCCGCCGACCTCCACAATGATCGATGGCTTGATCTTGCCTGTCGCGCCGGACTTGTCGTTGGGCACGACATTGGCGCTTATGATCGGGAACTTCGCCTTATCGAGGAAAGGCACAAGCGCGCTCTCGCCGTCATCGAATTCGTGGTTGCCGAGCGTCACGGCGTCCGGTTTGATCTGATTGAGGAACTCCTCTTCCACAGCACCTTTGTAGGTGGTGTAGAACAGCGATCCCTGGAAACTGTCGCCAGCGTTGAGCAGCAGCACGTTCTGCCCCTCGAGCTTCTTGCGCTCTTGCGCGATCGCGGTGATCAACCGGCCGGCGCCGCCGATGCACTCGCCCTTGCTCTCTTCCTCGGCCGAGCAGGTGGACTCGTATTTATTGTTGCCTTCGATGCGGCTGTGCCAGTCGTTGAAATGCAGGATGTTCAGCGTGTAGTCGGCAAAAGATACTCCGGCAGACAGGCCAAGCGTCGAGGCGGACAAGGCTAGAATGGCGGCGATCTTCTTCATCTTCATCTCCCGGATAAGCTGGCTTGAAGTGTTTGAGGTCCGCGCTTGACTGGAACATTACAGTCAGCTTCGGATCATGTTCACATCGCGTTCCAGCCGATGCAAGCGGAAATCGGGAAGAGATTTGCCGGCGAAAAAAAGACGGCGGCCCGCGCCGCCGTCCTGTCCTTGAAACGGATCGTTCGGTTCAAGAGCGTCGGGTAAATACGAAATTCTTCCCGGCCGCGTCCGTGCAGTTGAGTTGGTTGATGGATACCAACAGGCAATTCGTGTGGATAGGCGTCTGGCGAATCAACGAGGTGCCGGTGATCTCGAGCGATGTGGCACCGGTCATGGTGTAGGTACCCTCAGCAAACTTCTCGCCGGTTTGGGCGGCAACCGTTGTGTACTTTCCGCCAGCGAAGGTCGAAACCGCCTGGCCAGTGGCGTCTATCCACGAGCCCTCGACCCCCTTGGGCGTCGCCATGGGGGGCGGGCCGGACGGACCGGTGGTGCTGCAGGCGACGGCGGCCAGAAGGCTTGCCGCGGCGCCCGCCGAAAGCAATTTGCGCGCGATGGTCATTCGAAAATCCTCTCCTCTCGCACTGGTCCGAAAATCCGTTCCTATTTCCGGGAAGCGCGATGCGTTCGTTCAAAGTGCTGGAGCGGGGTTCATGCGTCCGAACAGACGCACGTCGCTCCAGGCCGCAGCATTTCAATCGCCCGATTTCCGGGCGATTGCAAGGCGGTGAGGGGTATGGGCTGGGCCGCTATCGCACGAGGATGTTGCGGAACTGCCACGGATCGCTCTTGTCGAGATCCTCCGGGAAAAGACCCGGGCGGTTATCGAGCGGCGTCCAGTCGGTGTAGTGGCCCTTGACCGGTCCGAGATAAGGCAATTGGACTTCCAGGCAGCGCTTGTAGTCCATCTCGTCGGCTTCGACGATGCCGGCCTCAGGGTTTTCGAGCGCCCAGACCATGCCGGCCAGGACCGCCGAGGTGACCTGCATGCCGGTGGCGTTCTGATAGGGCGCCAGCTTGCGCGCCTCGGCCAGCGACAGCTGCGAACCGTACCAGTAGGCATTCTTGTCGTGGCCATAGAGCAGCACGCCAAGCTCGTCGACACCGTCGACCAATTCGTTTTCGTCGAGCACGTGGTGCACCGG
The DNA here is from genome assembly GCA_040755925.1 of Pseudomonadota bacterium. Classification (GTDB taxonomy): domain Bacteria; phylum Pseudomonadota; class Alphaproteobacteria; order Rhizobiales; family Rhizobiaceae; genus Mesorhizobium. Next base: position 9,143 of record JBFLWR010000541.1, on the reverse strand, counting down.
CTGGGGCTTACCGGCGGCGCCGAACATCTCGTCCAGCGACAGCATGGCGTCGTTGCAGGGATGATAGGCGTAGTGGCAGGTCGGGCGATACTGGACCTTGCCCTTCTTCGAGCGCACGGTGAAGAAGTCGGCGATCGAGATCGCCTCGTTGTGCGTCACGAGCAGGCCGTATTGCGCGCCAGGGGTCGGGCACCAGGACCGCACCCGCGTGTTGGCGCCGGGCTGTTCCAGATAGATCGCGGCCTTGGAGCCGTGCTTGTGCTTCTTGCCGTTCTTCGGCATCCAGGTTTCGTGCGTGCCCCAGCCGAGCTCGGCCGGCTGCAGGCCCTCGGAAATGAAACCTTCGACCGACCAGGTGTTCCAGAAGACGTTCATTGGCTTCGGCTTCTTGGTGCGCTGGGTGTCGCGCTCGGCGATATGGATGCCCTTGACGCCGGCCTTCTTCATCAGCTTGGCCCAACCCTCGCGGTCCTCCTGCGCGGGTTCGGAAAACTCGAGACCGAGATCGGTGGCGAGGTTGACCAGCGCCTGCTTGACGAACCACGAGACCATGCCGGGATTGGCGCCGCAGGTGGACACAGCGGTCGGGCCACCTGGCTTGTCGTGCTTTTCCTTGATCATCGCCTCGCGCAGCGCATAGTTGGTGCGGCTGGCATTGTCGGCCTCGGCATCGAAGTAGAAGCCGAGCCAAGGCTCAACGACGGTGTCGATATAGAGCACGCCGAGCTTGCGGCAGAGCCGCATGAGGTCGACCGAGCCGGTGTCGACCGACAGGTTGACGCAAAAGCCCTGGCCGCCGCCGTTGGTCAGGAGCGGCGTGAGCAGCTTCTTGTAGTTCTTTTCGGTCACTGCTTCCTGGACGAAGGCGATGCTGCGCTCGTCGAGCAGCTTGCGATCGGTATCCAGGGGGTCGACGACCGTCATGCGCGACTTGTCGAACTTGAAATGGCGTTCGATCAGCGGCAGCGTTCCCCGCCCGATCGAACCGAAGCCGATCATCACGACAGGACCGGTGATTTCACCGTAAACGGGCCAGTTTTCATTCGCCATTTTTTCGCACACTCCTTCAAACGCGGGAAAGTCCCGGCATTTTTGCCGGAAGCCCTACACCACAGATCATTGTCATAAACCAGTGAAAAGCGCTAACCACCGGCCAAGCCGGCTTGGCGGCGTGGTTAAGCGGCCCTGGCCATGCCATCGAGAAAAGCCACCAGCCGGTCGCGATCGGCGGTCATACCCTTGTAGTCGAGCTGGGCTTGGTCGAGGGCGTTGAGCTGCTCGGCGAAAGAGGCGGCAAGCGTGGCTTTGTCCGGGTGGCGGATCAGCACGGCAAGCGGGTCGAGATGGATGCGAATGGTGAAGAGGATGTCACGCGAAACCGGCAGCTTCCGCAGCGTCTGGCGCTCGACGCGCATGAAGGCATGCGCGTCGATGTCGCCGTCGGGGAAGCGCGTCGGGCGGTTGGTGGCTCGGTCGATGCGCTGGACGTTGGAAAGCGGATGATAGAGCGCATCGCCCGCCTGAATCGACCAGTTGAAGCGTTCGACCGCCTGGCCTTGGAGGCCGTCGAACATGCGGTTGATGAGCTCGGCAGGCCGTGTGCCGGGGCCGAAGCCCGGCACCGGCGCATGGATTTCCTGCAGTGGCTTGCCGAATTTCTCCCGAAGCGACCAGGACGAGGGAAAGCAGAGAGATCCGGCGGCCAGTCGCCAGCCGCGCTCGTCGCGACGCATCAGGATCAGGTCTTCCTGGACCAGCAGCGACGCCCTTACGAGCGGCGCCTCACGCAAGGCGGGCGCCAATCCGCCCAACCCTCCTTCGAGGCCGACGACTTCGGTTCCAGAGTCGGAATGGGTGGCCTGATGTCTTGCCGCAAGATGCGCGACCAGCAGGCCGAGCACTTCGCCCTGGGCCTCTCTTGTGTCGTCTTCCTCGACAAAGACCTTTTCCGGAATCTCGGTATAGAGCCGCTGCTTCTCCGCTAGGTGCGGCAGCAGGAACTCGTCGATTTCAATCCAGCGTTCGAACTCGAGCGGCTTCAGCCCGATGGTGAAGAGCTTTGAGGATCCGTCGTAAGGCGTGTGTGTCGGGTGGCGAACGTTCATACTTGCTTCAAAACAAAAATGGCCGGCTGCTTCAACGCGTCAGCCCAGTTGCGCGGGGATCAGGCCGCGCAGCGAATTGCCGACGAAAATCGCCTTCGCCGACTTCAGGTCGTCAAAAGTGTAGACTGCCTCCACCGCGCGGCCTTCATCCAGAAGCTCGCCGCGCAATATTCCAGGCAAGAGGCCGCAAGCGAGCCGGGGTGTGGCGAGCACGCCGTCTCCGAAGTCGGCAAAGAAGTTGGTGATGGTGCCTTCGCAGAGTTCGCCGCGCTCGTTGGCGAGCAGCACTTCATCGGCCTGGGTGGCGGGGTATTCGGCGCGCGCCTGCTGGTAGGTTTCGCGGCGGCTGGTCTTGTGGCGCAGGAGCATGTCGGCGGAATCCAGCCGGACCCGCGCCAATTGCAATCGCCACCTCTTGCCGGCGGGGAGCGGCTCGTAGAGCTGCGTGGATGCCGTCGCATCTCCGTTCCGCTGCAACGCGAGCCGCGTGCGCAGAGCGGCCGGTTCGCCGCCAACGACATTCGCCAATACCTCGTCTATCCGTTCCGGATCGCAAGCGAATCCCAGTGCGGCGGCAGAAGCATAGAGCCTGTCGAGATGGCGATCGAGACGCAGGAAACCTGAGGCCGGCTCCCAGCGCATGGTTTCGATCAGCTCGAAATCGGCACCGTTCCGGTCGCGAAGCGCGCTTTCAGCAGACACTCCCGATACTCCTCCTCGGCGGTCGAATCGAAGACGACGCCGCCGCCGACATTGTAGATGGCCTCGCCATCGGCAAAGAGCGAGATGGTTCGGATCGCCACCGAAAAGCGCATCGTGCCGTTGGGGGCAATCCAGCCGATGGCGCCACAATAGACATCGCGCGGCGCGCCTTCCAATTCGTGCAGGATCTCCATGGCGCGGATCTTCGGCGCGCCGGTGATGGAGCCGCAGGGAAAGAGCGCGGCGAAGACCTGCCGGATGCCGACGCCCGGCGTGAGCCGCGCCCGCACCCGGCTCACCATCTGGTGGACGGTCGGGTAGGTCTCGATGCGGAAGAGTTCCGGAACGTCGAGCGTGCCGACTTCGCTGATCAGCGAGATGTCGTTGCGCAGCAGATCGACGATCATGCGGTTCTCGGCCTGGTTCTTTTCGTCGTTGCGCAGGAATGCCTTCAGCCGGGCATCCTCCGCCTTGGTCGCGCCGCGTGGCGCGGTGCCTTTCATCGGGTGGGTCTCGATCATGCCGTCGGCATCGATCTCGAAGAACAATTCCGGCGAACGCGAGAGCACGACCGGATCGCCGAGCGAAATCAGCGCGCCGTATTTCACCGGCTGGCGCTCGGTCAACGCGTCGAAGGCGGCGAGCGGATCGCCTGACCATTGCGCATGGACCGGGAAGGTCAGGTTGCCCTGGTAGCAATCGCCCTTGCGGATGTGGTTGTGCAGTCGCGCGAAACGGCTGGCGTAGTCTTCGGAGGACCAGGCTGCCCGGGCATCGAAGATCGGGCCGTTTGTCGTCGGTCCATTGCCTTCCGGCACGGCCTGATCGAGCGGCGCGTCGAAAACGCCGAGGCAAACCAGTGGCGCGCGACGGCCTTGCGGCAGCAACGGCACAAGCTTCGGCTCGAGCAGATAGCCGGCCTCATAGGAAAAGTAGCCGGCCAGCCATTTGCCGGCGTCGGAGGCCGCCTGCGCCGCTTCGAGCGCCGGTGCGAACTCGTCCGCGCTGCGTGCGACGATAATTTCGTCGGGCCTGTCGAAGACGAGCTGGCGGGCCGTCTCGTCGTTGCGGAAGATTGCGGAGGGCAGGGACATAAGCCTCGGAATGCGGTCAATCTAGTCGATCGCTGTATATGGGGGCATGTCGAGGTGCAATCGAGAGAACGGCGTTCGGCGCCGCAAAGGCGCCCCGTTCGAAGAAACGGACCAAGGCAAAGGCGGCGTCACCGCACGGCCGCCGCCCCGCCAGCCGATAGCTTTCCGGGTCAGGTGTTGCTGGCGCTTCCGGCGGTCGGGAAGCGCCGGGCGAATTCCGCCTCATCGCCGGCCGCCAGCAGCTTGGCCTGCTCGACCCAGTGCTCGCGCTCCACCCTCCCGCCGAATTGAAGGGCATGCTCGATCCGCTCGATATCTGCCTGTGTCCAGGCGGCGATCTGGGCGTAAGTGGTGACGCCCTGGCCCTTGAGCAGCTTCTCATTGACGGGGCCGATGCCGATCAGGCGGCGCAGATTGTCGCCCTTGCCGGCCGCCTTGGGAGCCCCTGCGGCTTTCGCCGTCGGCGTTGCGGCCTTCCTTGGCGCGGCTTTCGGCGCGGCGGATTTGGTTGTAGCCGGCTTTGCCGCTGCTGCGGAGGCGGCCGGCGACGCTTTGGCGGCCGCCGGTGTCGGCATCGCCGCCGCCGGCGCGGCTGCCGCGGGCTTGTCGGACGCGGCCTTGGCGGTCGAGGCCAATCGGCCTTCGAGATCGGTGCGGGCGCGGCTGCACGCATCGAGGTCGGCGCGCAACCTGTCGCGTTCGCTGCGCGTACGGTCGAGATCGCCGCGCAGGCTGTCGAGTTCGCCACGCAGGCGGCCCCAGAGGAACCAGCCAACCAGAACACCCACAACGAACGCCAGGAGCATGTAGAAGAAAGTGCTCATTTCCCTCTCCAGTCCGATCTGTCGGCCATGGCCCCGAGTTGAGAGCTTGCCGCAAGGATCGTCATTGGCTCCGCAGTTGCGGAACCGCCGGCTTCAAATCGAGCTGTCGGCGACTGGCTTGCACCCCGGGCCGACGGCCATCATCGCATTCGCCTTGGCGTTACGACCGGCCGTCTCTGGCCTGCGCGATGCGTCCGGCTGAGCTTGAGGCCGGACGCTATCATACGCCTTGCGGAAAGCTAATTGAAAAATGCGGGAGAGAGTTATTCAAGAACAGATATTTAGCAGAACAATAGAATAGCCGAAAACATGCGTTCCAGCTAAATTATTCTTGCTGTCGGGCCCTGCGGTGGCGTCATCGACCGTCGAGTGTTTCCAGCTCGTCGATCAAGGCGCTGATCACGCCGAGGCCTATCTGCCAGAAGGCGGGATCGGTCGCGTCGAGCCCGAACGGCGCAAGAAGCTCCGAATGATGCTTGGTGCCGCCGGCGCGCAGCATCTCGAAATACTTCTCCTGAAAGCCGCGCTCCGCGTTCTGATAGACGGCATAGAGCGAGTTCACCAGGCAGTCACCGAACGCATAGGCATAGACGTAGAAGGGCGAGTGGATGAAATGCGGGATATAGGTCCAGAAGACCTCATAGCCGTCGCGCAGCTTGATCGCCGGCCCAAGGCTTTCGGCCTGGACCTCCAGCCAGAACTCGCCGAGCCTGTCGGAGGTGAGCTCGCCGTTGCGGCGCTCGGCATGCACCTTGCGCTCGAATTCATAGAAGGCGATCTGGCGCACGACCGTGTTGATCATGTCCTCGACCTTCTGGGCAAGCATGGCCTTGCGCTCGCGCCGGTCGGTGGTCTGGTCGAGCAGTGAGCGGAAGGTCAGCATCTCGCCGAAGACGGACGCCGTCTCGGCCAGCGTCAGCGGCGTCGACGCCATCAGCGCGCCCTGGCCGGCGGCCAGCACCTGGTGCACGCCATGCCCGAGCTCATGCGCCAGCGTCATCACATCGCGCGGCTTGCCCATGTAGTTGAGCAACACGTAAGGGTGCGCGGACGGAACCGTGGGATGGGCGAAGGCGCCCGGCGACTTGCCGGGCCTGACAGGCGCATCGATCCATTTGTGGTCGAAGAAGGTCCGCGCGATCTCGGCCATCTCCGGCGAGAAGCGCTGATAGGCCGAGAGCACCGTGTCCCTGGCGTCGTCCCAGCGGATTACCGACTGCGGGGTTTCCGGCAGTGGCGCGTTGCGGTCCCAGTGGTTCATCACGTCCATGCCGAGCCAGCGCGCCTTCATCGCATAGTATCGGTGCGACAGGCGCGGATATGCCTCGCGCACGGCGGCGGCCAGCGCATCGACCACGCCGCGCTCGACGCGGTTGGCAAGATGGCGTGAATCGGCGATGTCCTCGAAGCCGCGCCAGCGGTCGGAAATCTCCTTGTCCTTGGCTAAAGTGTTGGTGATGAGCGTGAAGGTGCGCAGCTCCTTGCGGAAAGTCGCTGCCAGCGCCTCGGAGGCGCGACGCCGCGTTTCGCCATGCGCATCCTGCAGCCGGTTCAACGCCGGCTCGAGCGTGAGCTCCTCGCCATCGATGTCGAAGCGCAGGTCCGTCATCGTCTCGTCGAACAGCCGGTTCCAGGCGCCGCGTCCGGTGATCGACTTTTCGTGGAACAATTGCTCGACGCGGTCCTCGAGTTGATAGGGCTTGTCTTTCCTGAGGTCGAGCACCCATGGCCGGTAGTGGCCAAAGCCTGCGTCAGCCGCGAGCGCGGTTTCGATGATTGCGTCGTCGATCAGGTTCAGCTCGAGCGCGAAGAACAGAAGATGCGCGCTGGCGTCGGTCATTTTCTCCTGGACGTCGCCATAGAGCTTGGCGCGCTGCGGATCAGCCGTGTTGCCGGCATAGACGAGGCCCGCATAGGAAACGATGCGGCCGATCAGTTCCTCCAGCGCCTCGTATGCCTTCAGCGCCTCGCCGAGCCTGCCGGCGGCGCCGCGTCCGGCCTCGGCGGCCAGCGTTCCCTTCCAGCGCGCCTCGAAGGCAATGGCATCGCTGGCGGCGCTCGCGATGTCACGCTTCAGCTCGGGCGCTTCCATGCCGGAATAGAGATCGCCGAGATTCCACTCCGGCAGATCGCCGAGCTCGGCCGCGCCCTGACCGGACGCCGCCGCAAGCCGCCGACCAAACATCATGCGCATCGACAATACCTTTCGGAATCAAGGGGAAGGGAGAAGCCGGTCAAATCCTAAGGAATTCGTTCACCGGGTTTTTTGAAACCTTATTTAGAACCCTGTGCCAAGATGATCCATGGGGATTTCTCAGGGCCGGGCAGCCAACACAGTCATGACAGGTTCCGTACTCATAGTCGATGACGATCCCGTGCAGCGCAGGCTGCTCGAGGCGGCGGTCACGAAATTCGGCCACAGCGCGATCGTCGCCGATAGCGGCGAGGCGGGGCTCGGGGTGCTCGACGGTCCGGGCTCGCGCGACGTGTCGGTCGTCATCCTCGACCTGGTCATGCCGGGCCTCGACGGCATCGGCGTGCTGAAGGCGATGCGTGAACGCGCCATCAACGTCCCTGTCATCGTGCAGACCGCGCAGGGCGGCATCGAGACCGTGGTTTCGGCCATGCGCCACGGCGCCTTCGACTTCGTCGTCAAGCCGGCCTCGCCGGACAGGCTGCAGACGTCGATCTCCAACGCGCTGAAGGTCGAGGCGGTCGAGGACGAGATGAAGCGCACGTCGCGGCGGCGCGGCGGCCATCTCAGCTTCAAGGACCTGATCACGCGCAGCCAGGCAATGGACCGGGTGATCCGCCTCGGCCAGAAGGCGGCGGCCTCCAACATTCCGATCCTGATCGAGGGCGAGTCGGGCGTCGGCAAGGAGCTGGTGGCGCGCGCCATCCAGGGCAGCGGCGACCGCCGCTCGAAACCTTTCGTCACCGTCAACTGCGGCGCCATTCCCGACAATCTGGTGGAATCGATCCTGTTCGGCCATGAGAAGGGCTCGTTCACCGGCGCCACCGACAAGCACACGGGCAAATTCGTCGAGGCGCATTCCGGCACGCTGTTCCTCGACGAGATCGGCGACCTGCCCCTCGACGTCCAGGTGAAGCTGCTTCGCGCGGTCCAGGAGGGCGAGGTCGATCCGGTCGGCGGACGCTCGACCGTCAAGGTCGACATCCGGCTGATCTCGGCGACGCACCGCGACCTCCTGCAGCGGGTCAAGGACGGCAAGTTCCGCGAGGATCTGTTCTACCGGCTGAACGTCTATCCGATCTTCGTGCCGCCGCTGCGCGACCGCCGCGACGACATCCCCCACCTGGTCCGCCACTTCATGGACAAGGTCGCGCCGGCCGATCCGCGCCGCCGGCTCACCGGCATATCGACCAGGGCCCTGGCGATGCTGCAGGCCTATGACTGGCCGGGCAACATCAGGCAGCTGGAAAACGCCGTATTCAGGGCGTCGGTGCTTGCCGAAGGCGACTTGCTCACCGAGGAGGAATTCCCGCAGATCCGGGCGCAAGTGGAAGGCACTGTCAATCTTGACGTGGAGCCGACGTCAGCGGATATCGACGACACTGGCGGAGAGCCGGAGCAGAGGGATCACGCCTCCAACGGGGCGGGGACGGTGTTGGCCGAAGGCGATGCGGCAGCAAGGCCCCCGACCCGCTTCGGCACGCTCAGGGCGCTCGACGAGCGTGGCAATGTGCGAGCGTTGGCCGACGTTGAATTCGAGATGATCAAGCTCGCGATCGACCACTATAACGGCCAGATGAGCGAGGTCGCGCGGCGCCTGGGAATCGGTCGCTCGACGCTCTACCGCAAGTTGAAGGAATATGGCATTGACCCCGAAGCTGGTCGGGTCGACCGGCTGGCCTCCTGACGGGCGGCCGTAATCAGTCTCATCCGGCTAAACCTTGAGTCAATTTGTCGCTTTTGCCTGAAAAAGGACTGTTAAACAGTTGCTTGGGTGCGCTCGATCACGCATTAAGGCTAACGGTAACAGTTCGTGTGGCTGTTCGTGGCGGATTTCCAATTTAAACCAGTGATTTACCACGAAAAGCGGTGCATCATTTTTGACGGGATATCGCCACGGTGTTACCGCATTTCGGCTTCAATAAGCGATGATTAACCATTAGGATTGATATTCGGATGTGAAAACCACACATCCGTTTGGGCAAATCCGGGGACAAACGGCAGCCTGCAAGGCCTTTTGATTTGAACAAAGTCGAACGACGCAAAAATGCGCGGCACTTTCACATGAGCGTCTGGCCGAAGTGGCTGGCGGCTGTGATTATTGCTGTCGTGTTCTTCTCCGCAGCCGCCTCCGGCGCGCGGGCGGAAGTCCGTTCGCTCAAGCTCTATCACCTGCACACCCACGAAAAGGCCGAGATCGTCTACAAGCGTAATGGTCGGTACG
>JBFLWR010000540.1:0-3877 GCA_040755925.1 Pseudomonadota bacterium | reverse complement strand
AAGCCCGATGCCAATGTGAAGATCGCCGCGCAGGAAGCGAATGCCGACTATTCCGGCGTGATCGTGCGCAAAGGTGATCCGGAGCTGGTGGCTGCCATCAACAAGGCGCTCGCCGACATCAAGGCCGACGGCACCTATAAGAAGATCGCCGATACCTATTTCGGCCAGGACGTCTCGCAGTAAGCCAAAATCATCCTGTTGCTTCCGATCCCGGCGGGTCGTCTTTGACGGCCCGCCGGTTTCTGCGTGATAGTCGTTTCCGGCCGGGATGTGGCCGGCGAGGAGGAGGGTTTCGTGCCGCACTGGCTGCAATTGATGCTGGAATCGCTGCCGACACTGTTGTGGGCGGCGCTGATCTTCACCGTGCCGCTGACGCTGCTGTCCTTCGCGCTTGGGCTCATCGCGGGGCTGGCCACCGCGCTTATCCGGCTGTTCGGGCCGAAGCCGCTGGTCGCGGTCGCCCGCTTCTATGTCTGGATCTTTCGCGGAACGCCGCTGCTGGTCCAGCTCTTCCTGATCTTCTACGGCCTGCCGTCGGCCGGCATCCTGCTCGACGCGTTTCCCGCCGCGCTGATCGGCTTCACCTTGAACATCGGCGCCTATACGTCGGAGATCATCCGTGCCGTCATCGGCTCGGTGCCGAAGGGGCAATGGGAGGCTTCCTATTCGATCGGCATGACCTGGAGCCAGGCGATGCGCCGCACCATCCTGCCGCAGGCGGGGCGCGTGGCGGTGCCGCCGCTCTCCAATACCTTCATCTCGCTGGTCAAGGACACCTCGCTGGCGGCGGCCATCACGGTGCCGGAGATGTTCCAGGCCGCGCAGCGCATCGTCGCCACCACCTATGAGCCGCTGATCCTCTATGTCGAGGCGGCGGCGCTCTATCTGGTGATGAGCTCGGTGCTGTCGGCGCTGCAGGCGCGGCTGGAAGTGCGGCTCAACCGCTATGGCGGCTTCCTGGAGGCCAACGCATGATCGGCCTCACCAACATCGAAAAGCGCTTCGGCGACAACCTCGTCCTGAAAGGCGTCACCGTCGACATCGCCGAAGGCAGCGTCACCGCGCTGGTCGGCCCGTCTGGCGGCGGCAAGAGCACGCTCCTGCGCTGCATCAACCTCCTGGAAATTCCTACCTCCGGCACCTTGCGCATCGGCGACGAGACGCTGGAGTTCCGGCCGGGCGCCAAGGTGCCGGCAAAGGATATCCAACGCGTGCGCCTGCAGACCGGTATGGTGTTCCAGAACTTCCAGCTGTTTCCGCATCGCACCGCGATCGAAAATGTGATGGAAGGCCTTGTGACGGTGCTGAAATGGCCGCAGGCACGGGCGCGCGAGCGTGCGCTCGCGCTGCTCGAAAAGGTCGGCATGGGGCACAAGGCGGACGCTTGGCCCGCAACCCTGTCGGGCGGCCAACAGCAACGCGTGGCGATCGCCCGAGCGCTGGCGCCATCGCCGCGCGTGCTGCTGTGCGACGAACCGACCTCGGCGCTCGATCCGGAACTGGCGCAGGAAGTCGTCGACGTGCTCGGTCAGCTCGCCCGCGAAGGCACGACCATGGTGATGGCCACGCATGACCTGAGGCTCGCCTCCAAGATCGCCCAGGAAGTGGTGTTCCTCGATGCCGGCGCGGTCGTCGAAAAGGGCCCTGCCTCCGTTGTGTTCGACAATCCGGAGCGCGAACGCACCAAACGGTTCATCGCCTCGCTGAGGCAGGAGGCGCAGAGGGAGGCTTGAGGCAAGCCCGGAAACAAAAAACCCGGCGCGAGGCCGGGTTTTTCGTATTCATAGGCGAAGCAGGCTCAGGCAGCTTCTTCCTGCTCGGCTTCCTCGTTGTCGGCCTTGGCGCCGCGCTTCGGGCCCTTGTTCAGGTTGACCTCAATGAGGCGCACCGCCTCGGTCTCCGACATGCGGTTGACGGCCGCGATCTCGCGGGCCATGCGGTCGAGCGCGGCTTCGTAAAGCTGGCGCTCGGAATAGGACTGCTCCGGCTGGTTGTCGGCGCGATAAAGGTCGCGCACAACTTCCGAGATCGAGATCAGGTCGCCCGAATTGATCTTGGCATCATATTCCTGGGCGCGGCGCGACCACATGGTGCGCTTGACGCGGGCGCGGCCCTGCACCACCTTCAGCGCGCGGTCGACATAATCCTCTTCCGAGAGCTTACGCATGCCGATCGAGGTCGCCTTGGCGACGGGCACCTTCAACCGCATCTTGTCCTTCTGGAAATCGATGACGAACAGTTCCAGCTTGTGGCCCGCGACTTCCTGCTCGTCGATGGACACGATCTGTCCGACGCCGTGCGCCGGATAGACGATGAACTCGCCGGTCTTGAAACCGTGACGGGCCGCGGTGGACTTCTTCTGCGGGGTGATAGTTGCCATTACGCCCTGAACTCCTTAGTTGTGGTGCCGGCATCATGCCGGCAGAACTCACGTGACCGGCGGAAGCCGATCGTTAGCCGCACAACAGTTGAGCCACCGGAAAAGCCGAGACCGGCAAACCGCACAAAAGCGACCGCCTGTCCCAGATCGCTCTGGTCCGGATTAGAGAAGCTCACCTTTCAGTGATTTGGGGCGTTGGCGCCATAAATCGACGTTGTGTCACCGGCATGTTTCGTAGATGTAACACAAAAAGTCGGAAGAATCAAGGTTTTGCTGCGTTCGCTAACACCGAACGCCATCGCTGCCTGTCAAGACAGCAATTGTATCGGCCCCGTTACGTTGGGTCACGCCGACGGCAGCCGGCATTGACATCAGTCGCCTTCGCCGGGCTCGGCCGAGAAATATTTCTCGAACTTTCCGGTCTCGCCATCGAAGTTCTTGGCGTCCGCCGGGGGCTCTTTCTTGGCGGTTATGTTGGGCCATTTCTCGGCGTATTCGGAATTGACCTGCAACCATTTGTCGAGACCGGGCTCGGTATCCGGCTTGATCGCGTCGGCGGGGCATTCGGGCTCGCAGACGCCACAGTCGATGCACTCGTCCGGATGGATGACGAGCATGTTCTCGCCTTCGTAGAAGCAGTCGACCGGACAGACCTCGATGCAATCCATGTATTTGCATTTTATGCAATTATCGGTCACGACATAGGTCATCGCAGGCTCCGGCACGTCCCGTTTTTGCAGGGCTTTTTGGTGAGGTAACGCCTTTGCCTGCCGCTTGCAAGGGCAGGGTTTGCCGGCTCGGCCGATGTTACGGAAATGGGTTTCCGCCGGTTTGTCGCCGCGAAGACTGGCCGTCCTTCAGTCGTCGCCCAGCAGCCGGTCGGTTTGGCGGCGCTAGCGCTTGGTCGGGCGGCCGCTGCCGGCCTCGCGCAAAGCGGGAATGGCGTCTGGAACGGCCCCGCCCTTGGGTGTCGGCGGCGGCGACATGTCCTCGTAAAGCAGGCGCGCCTCTTCGGCCGGACCGCGCCGGCTGCCCGGATCCAGCACCTTCCAGACCAGGATGCGCCCTTCGAGGGTGATCGTGAGCACGTCGCCCGGCTCTACCTGATCGGAGGCCTGCGCCGCTTTGTCGCGATTGATGCGGACGCGTCCAGCAACAACCAGCTTCGCGGCCAGCGAGCGCGATTTCACCGCGCGCGAGAAGAACAGCCACTTGTCGATTCGCTGGCGGCCCGCGGCGACCATCGGGATTAGCTTTGTTTGAGCATGATCTTATCCGAAAACCGGTTCCCACCTTTCGGGATCATGCTCGAACCTACTTCTTCAGCTGGTCGCGCAAGGCGGCGAGCTTGGCGAAAGGCGAATCCGGGTCGAAGCGCTGCGGGCGCTCCTCGCGCGGCTTGGCCTGGAAGGCCGGCTTGCCGCCAGGCGCGTTGCCCTTGCCGTCCTGCCTGCCGCCCTTCCAGTCGGGCCGGCCCTCGCGACGGTCGGGACGCTC
>JBFLWR010000054.1:0-17723 GCA_040755925.1 Pseudomonadota bacterium | reverse complement strand
GTCGCAAGCACCACCGACAGGAAGAAGAAGCCCAGCATCAGCGCCCAGGAAGGACTGAGCAGCGAGCGCACCACGCGCGGATCGGCGAAGGCGAGCAGCGAGAAGACGGAGACCGCGCCGAGCGAGCCGAAACCGAGCTGGTTGACGATGTCGCCGCCGTCGCCGGTGAGCTCCGCGCCGGCCGGCTGGAAAGGCCGGAACGAGACGATGATGGTGGCGAACAGCAGCGCCGCGATCGCCGTCGCGATGCCCTCGCGCGTGAAGGCGGCGCTGAGCGGCGCGCGCTCAGTTCTTCTCAGGCTGCCGGTACTGCTCATTGGCATATCCGAATTCGGCAAGCACCCGGCCGAGCGCGACATAGACGGGGTAAAGGCCTGTCGCCGGCGATCCCGTGCGCGCCAGCCGGACCGCGCCGCGCAGCGGCGAGGCCGCAAGCAGCGCCAGGCTCCTTAGAAAGACCTTGGCGCCGGCGAATGGCGTGCCGGCGCGCTTCTTCTTTTCGACGAGGGTGGAGATCACGCCGTTGCGCAGGCTGCGGGCGCGGATCCAGTCGGCCTCGACACGTCGTGCCGGAACGGCCTCGTTCACCCTTGCCTCGGCGCACCAGCCGAGCACGAAACCTCTCTGCGCGGCGCGGCTCAGGAAGTCGGAGTCGCCGCCGCCCATGAAGTTGAACCTGAGGTCGAGGAAGGGCGGCCCCATGGCCTCAAGCACGTTGCGGGCGACCAGCAGATTGCCGGACGAATAGAGCGCCGGCACGCGGCCCGTTTCCCGATAGGGCGGCGCAAAGACCGGATGCTCCGCCCATCTGGCGTGGGTTGCGTCGGCGAACACCGGCACTTGCGGCCCGCCGACGATGTCGGCGCCGAGCGCCTCCGCCGCGCCGCACATGCGCTCCAGCCAGTCAGGTTGTGCGATTTCGTCGTCGTCGATGACCAGCAGATGCTTGAAGTTCGGAAACTGCAGCATCGCCGTCTGCCAGCCGGCATTGTAGGCGCTGCAATTGCCGCGCTGATGCGCGATGATGACGAGGCCCGGCATCTCGCCTTGCTCGAAGACAGGCAGCGCGGCCTTGGCGCCCTCGCGCGCTTCGGCTTCGTTTTCCATGACGATGACGGCAAAACGCCTCGTGGTCCGCTGCGCCTTGAGCGAGGCCAGCGTTTCCAGCACCTGCTGCGGGCGTTTGAAGGTAGGCAGCGTGACGACCGCCTCGACGGTCTCGACCGCGAGCCCCGGAGACCGCCCCGCGATCGATATCGAAGCGTCCGAAGGCAAGGGGATCATCCGTTTCCAGTCGCGTGGGTTTGACCCTCGATAGCATCGCGATGATAACGTTTCGTTAATCACCTTCACGCACAGGCGCCCCGAAGGCGAGGCTTTCAGCCTTTGGCGGTGCCATTTAATCAAGACTTCACCGCGCTTTGCTACCGGCTACACCAATGGATAGGTGAGATGCATCTGCTGTTCGCCACATCGATCGTACCCGACGGCGCTCTCGCCTCGGGCTACGAGATTGCCAACGCGGCGATTATCGACGCGTTGCGACGCGCTGGCGCGCGCGTGACGGTGATGGGCTTCATCTGGCCGGGCAAGGCGCCCGCCGATCCGCAAAACACGGTTCTGCTCGGCGCCGTCGACGTCCGCACGGAAGGCGCTTCGTCGCTGCGCAAGCTCGCCTGGGCAGGCAAGGCGATGCTTGCCGGCCTCACCTTCGCCTCCATCAAGCTGCGCGTCGTCACGGATGGCGACATCCGCGCTGCTATCGAGCGCGCCGGCCCGTTCGACGGCTATGTGCTGAATTCCGTCCAGTTTGCCGGCGCCTTTGAAAACCTGTTCCGCGACCGGCCTTCGATCTTCGTCGCCCACAATGTGGAATACCGCTCGGCCGAGGAGAACGCCGCCGCCGCGGGCAGCGCGGTCGAGCGCTGGCTGTTCCGCCGCGAGGCCAGGTTGCTGAAAACCATGGAAGAGCGCCTCTGTGGCGCCGCTCGGTTTGTCTTCACGCTGGCCGAGGAGGATCGCGCCGCCCTTGGCGTTGCCTCGAGCGACCGCTCGGCGGTGCTGCCGTTGGTCACCCGCGCCGAGGCGCCGGCAAGCAAAGCCCCGCGCCGCATCGACTGCGACGCCGCATTGATTGGCACCTGGACCTGGCAGCCGAACCGCATCGGTCTAGACTGGTTCCTCGCCAAGGTTGTGCCGCATCTGAGGCCTGATTTCCGCATCAGGATCGCCGGCAACATGCCATCGGGGATCACATCCACGCATCCCGGGGTGGAATTCGTTGGCAGGGTGCCGGACGCCCAAGCCTTCGTGCGCGGCGCGGCGGTCATCCCGCTGATCAGCACCGCCGGCAGCGGCGTGCAGCTGAAGACCATCGAAACCTTCGAGCTCGGCCTGCCTTCGGTAGCCACCAGCCGCTCGCTGCGTGGCATAGGCTACCGCCCCGACAATTGCGTGGTGGCGGATGATCCCGCAGCCTTTGCCGCGGCAATGGAATCGGCGGCGTCCGATATCCGAGACGTCGACGGCAGCGCCTTCCATCGCCGCCAGGTCAAGGCGCTCGACGCCGCGATCGGTGTCGGGTTGAGCAAGCTCGGCGCCGCCCGGCTGGAGGCCGCTGCATGAACATGCACGCCGCCCGCGCCGCCTTCGGTCTCGACACGCTAAGGACCATCCTCGGCATCTCGGTGCTCGCGATCCGCTGGGACGACGCCATCGCGCTGCTTGCCAGGCTGGTCGCGGAGCGGCGCTTCACCAAGGTCAGCTTCCTCAACGCCCACAACGCCAACATCGCCTATAGCGATCCGGTCTTTGCCGAAGCGCTCGACGATTTTCTGATCCTGCCGGACGGCGTTGGCGTCGACATCGCCGCCAAGCTGCTCTACGGCGCGCCGTTCCCGGACAATCTCAACGGCACCGACTTCGTGCCGGCCTTTCTCCAGGCCTCGAAACGACCGCTGACGGTGGCGCTGCTTGGCGCCTCGCGCGTCAACGCGGAGGCAGCGTCGGTCAAGCTTTCCGCGCTTGCCGGCCAGCATAATTTCGTTGTCGTCCATGACGGCTATTTCTCCGCCGCCCAGGAGCCGGAGATCGTCGAGCGCATCGCGAAATTGCGGCCCGACGTGCTGCTCGTTGCCATGGGTGTGCCGCGCCAGGAGTTGTGGATCGCGCGCCATATCGACGCCCGGCATTGCACGCTGCCGATCGCGGTCGGCGCGCTGCTCGACTTCCTGAGCGGCACGGTGCCGCGCGCTCCTTTGTGGATGCGCCGGCTGCGACTGGAATGGCTCTATCGCCTTTGGATCGAACCTGGCCGGCTTTGGCGTCGCTATGTGGTCGGCAACCCGGTCTTTCTGTGGCGCGTCCTCAAGCAGAAACTGTCGCGCAGGCCGCAAGCGGCGGAGGCGCGCCGTTGAACAGCCGCTTCGTTCCGGATGCCGCCACCGCGATCGAGCCGTTGCCGCGCGCCCCGTCGGCCGCGATCGTGACTGCAAGCTACGCGCCGGATTTCGAGCGCTGCCGCCTGTTATGCGAGACCATCGATCGTCATGTGGCCGGCGTGGCGCGACACTACATCCTCGTCGAGCATCGCGACGTCGCGCTGTTTCGACAGCTGGAAGGCAGCCGCCGCACCATTGTCGACGAGCGGGACCTGCTGCCGCGCTGGCTGCACGTCTTCGACGACCCGCTGAGCGGGTTCCGCCGCCGCATTTGGCTGAGCCTGCGGACGCAGCCGCTGCGTGGCTGGCATGTGCAGCAGTTGCGCCGTATCGCGATTGCGGCTCGCGCGGCTGAGGACGTGCTCGTCTTCTGCGATTCCGACGTTGCCTTCCTGAAACCGTTCGACACCGGCGCCTTCTGGCGCGACGGCAAGGTCCGGCTGTTTCGTCGCGATGGGGTCCTGGCCAATGACGGTCTCGACGAGCACCGCGTCTGGTCGCGCAATGCCGGCGTGGCGCTCGGCATCGACCCGGCCCGGCTTTCGACCCATGACTATATTTCGACCTTGATCGCCTGGCGCCGCGAGACGGTCAACGCGATGTGCGAGCGGATCGAAAACGTTCATGGCCGCGAGTGGGTGAGCGTCGTTGGTTCGGCGCGCAAATTCTCGGAATGCATGATCTATGGCCGCTACGTCGACGACGTGCTCCACGGCGCCGGCCATTTCCATGGCTCCGAGGAGTTCTGCCGCGTCCACTGGAATGGAGAGGCGTTGTCGGACGACGCCTTCCGCCGCTTTGTCGACGCCATGGCGCCGGAGCAGGTGGCGATCGGCATGCAGTCCTTCATAGGCACCGACATCGGCCGCATCCGCCGCCTCATCGGCCTCTGACAAGATCTAGATGGCTTTCGCCGGCCGGCGCATCGCCGAATAGGTCAGCAGCATCGAGGCGAGATAGAGCAGCAGGAAGACGATGTTGAGCGACAGCACCAGGTTGGGCGTGTCGGCAATCGTCGTCAGCACATAGGTCAGCAGCACCGCCTTCAGGCCGGCGAGCAGGCCGAGATTGATCGCCCGCACCGCCGTCTGGCCGCGCGCGAAGAGGAGTTCGGCCTGGTATTCCACCAGATTGCGCAGGCCAGGCACGCAGATGGCCAAAGCCACCAGCGGGGCGGCCTCCGCGACATTCCTGCCCAGCGCGTTGGGGAAGAAGTGCAGCACGATGCCGAGCGACAGCAGCGCCAGTGTCGAGACCAGGAAGACGCCGCCTTCGATGCCGCTTTTGACCACCAGTCGCGAAAGCAACTCGGGTGCCCGCATCATGCGCTGCACGAGCATCATCGAGAAGGTTCGGATCGGGATCGCGGTAAGGTCCACCAGCCGCATGATGATGGCGTAGATGCCGGCGAGGTGGGCTCCGCCGATCGACAGCACCAGCAGTTTGTCGAACTCCATCTGCAGATAGAACAGCACCTCCGATCCGGCGACATAGATGGAATCGGCAAGCCGTCGCAAATAGAGCTCGGTCCGCAGCCTCAGCCGCTGGCGCGGGTAGAAGAAGACAAAGGCTACGACGAGCGAGGAGGCGTTGGCGCCGATGTAGAACCAGGACCAGACGCCGATGGTGTGCTGCGCGGCAAACATGAACAGCACGGCGCCGGCGGCCCTGAGCGCCGTCGCCAGGATCGCCAGTACCGCGGCGCGGCCGAACTTGCCGAGGCCATTGTTGACGATCAGCGCGACCTCGACCGGCCGCCACAGCAGCGCCTCGGCGAAGACGACCGCCGTGAAGACCGGCAGCGGCACGGTGCCGGCGAAGAAGACCAGGTAGACGAGGTAGGACGCGGCGGCGAGGAACGGCAGCGAGGCGGCGCCGAGTAGCAGGAACCCGGCGGTGAAGGTGCCGATCAGGTTGGGGCGGATCGTGGCGGTGCGATAGAGCGCCGAGATGAAGCCGAAGGCGAGAATGCGCGACAGCATGACGCCCGCCGCCGACGCGGTGGCGAACATCCCGAACTCGGCGATCGACAAGGTGTTGGCCAGCGCGATGAAATAGGCGAGCGAGAACACCAGCCGGCCGCCGGCGCCGCTGATGGCCGAGAAATAGTCGTAAACCAGCTTCCGGCGCGTGGCCACGAAGTGGCCGATCCGCGCGAGGGGCCGCCTTTGCGGTATGTCGCTCGTCTGGGTCATAGGTCGGCCGGACCATAGGCGGTAAAGTTTAACGTGCCGTTCTGGCGGCCTTGCCCATGCCCGCGCAAACGCCGCGAGCAGGTCGAGAAACTGGACTTGGCCCAGCTCAAAATTAACCTTTTATTTCCTATGCCTGTTTAGCGTGGCTTAACGATTGGCCACCCCGCCGTCCCCAAGCCGCCAGAGAGTAACTCCACCACAATGGTCGACAGGGAAAACCGTGAGGACTGGAGGCGCGAGCGCTCGTTGCTCGCGCTCGGTCAGGCCGTACGTGGCGAGGACAACACGGTTTCGATCGGGGACCGGGTCAACTCGTCCTGGCGTGAGGACGCCGCCGCGCGCCATCGCGCCGCGCGCTCCGAGCGCGAAGCGCGGATTGATCCACGGCCCGCGGATACCGACGAGTTCGGCTACGCTTTGCCCGAACCTGCTCCGGAGCCGATCGAAACCGATGCCGACAGGGCCAGAACTGACGCAGCGATCGAGCGGCGCGAAAAACGCCGTGTTCCAGACGATTCCCCTCGAGCCGCCTTTGAGCCCCGCTCGGCGGGGCGACCGCCTGCGGGCAGGGATTTCGATGCGCAGGAATGGAAACCGCTGATCGACCCGGTGCAAGTCGTTCACGGCATCACCCGTTCCAAGGCGTTGATCCTCTCGACGACCATACTGGGAGCCGTGCTCGGCGTCGCCATCGCCCTGTCGACGCCGAAGAAATACGAGGCCACCACCGACGTCATCGTCGACCCGCGCGATCTCAAGCTCACCGATCGCGACCTGACCCAGAACGTGGTCGCCTCGGACGCGACTCTCGCCATCGTCGAGAACCAGGTCCGCATCCTCACCTCGAGCAGGGTCCTCGACAAGGTTGTGGCCGACCTCGATCTCATCCACGATCCGGAGTTCAATGGGCAGGGCTCCGGCGGCCTCGGCATCATGTCGCTGATCCGCTCGGTCCTGTTGCGTCACGACGCCCTGGGTTCCGCGGACGAAGCCCGCCAACAGGCGCTGACCGTGGGCAATCTTGCCAAGAGCCTCGACGTCGAGCGCGGCGGCAAGACTTTCGTCGTCTCGGTCTCCGCCACAACGCAGGATCCCAAGAAGTCGGCTGATATCGCCAACGCCATGGTCACGGCCTTCAAGGATATCTCCAGCGACATCCAGAAGAAGACAGCCGGTCGCGCCACCGACGAACTCACGGCCAGGCTCGAGGAATTGCGCAAAGGCGTCGAGACGGCCGAGCGAAACGTCGAGAACTTCAGGGCGACGCACGATCTCGTCGATGCGCAGGGTCATCTGATCAGCGACGACCAGATGCTCAAGCTCAACGAGCAGCTTTCGGTCGCGCGTGCCCGCACGCTCGAGCTCAACGCCCGCGCCGCCTCGGCCCGCTCGCTCGACGTCAATTCGGTCCTTAGCGGCACTTTGCCGGAGGAGCTCAGCTCCAACACCATGAGCGAGCTGCGCTCGCAATATGCCCAGCTGAAGCAGGAAGCCGACCGCGCTGCGATCAAGTTCGGCCCGCGCCATCCGGAGATACAGGCGCTCAATGCCCAGATCGCCGGCGCACGCGAACGCATCGGCGCCGAACTGCAGCGCATCGCTGCCTCGCTGCAAGTCGATCTGAAGCGTTCGGTTCAGCTCGAGCAGGACCTTTCTTCGCGTCTGGCGCAGGCCAAGGTGCAGAGCGGCGACGTGAACAACAATCTCGTTTCGCTGCGCGAGCTGGAGCGCGAGGCGGCCGCAAAGCGGTCCGTCTACGAGCAGTTCCTGCTGCGCGCCAAGGAAACCGGCGAGCAGAAAGACATCAACACAGCCAACATCAGCGTCATTTCGGACGCCTATCCGCCGCTCGAGGCCAAGGGGCCGTCGCGTGCCGTAAAGGCGCTGGCCGGCCTGCTGGCAGGCCTGTTCGGCGGTATCGGCCTGGGCGCGCTGCGCGGCGCCTACGCCAGCCTGCGCGAGACGGCCGACTCCCGCTCGCGTGGCGGAACCGACGAACGACGGCCGGTCTTCGAGGAGAAAGCCCACAGGGCCCCTCCGCCGCCTGTGCCTCCTGCGCCGTCTACCGGGAGCCAGTTCAATGACGAGGACCGGGCGGGGCGCGCCGGGTCCATCGCCGCTTCGCTGCGCAGTCTGTGGGCTGCGGTCACCAGAAGGCCGGACGTGGTCGCGAGCGTCGCCCCCGCCGCGCCGGGGGCCATGCCGCGGGCGAGCAAGGGTGAGCCACCGGTGGCAGCCGAGCCGCGGCGGACCTTCCAATCGCTACAACAAGGTCAGCCTTCAAGCGATCCCCGGCCTGCCGGCCGTTTCCCTGACCAGCCGGCGCCTGATGCCGGGCAGGTGACCTTTGCGCAGCAGCCAGTCGCTGACACTCGCGCGGTCTCCGACGCCGACCAGCAAGGCCAGATCGACGAGATCCGCGCCAGCCTGCGCGAATTCCGCGAGGCGGTGCGCGAGCTGACCGAAAGCCGCTCGCGCCGCCGGTATTTCTAAAACACGCCGCGTCCGATAAAAGCGGCATCCGACGACGCTTTGACGGGATTGCCCTCGCGAATTTTCGTGAAAATGCCGCGCTTCGATGGCTGGCACTTGGCTCGATTGAGCGGTGCCGGGCCGAGCAACCGGGCTGCGCATGGCGTGCCGCCGCTGAGCAATGGTGAAGGTGAGTGATGGCCGAAGTGATTGACGGGAAGAACGTCGCCGAGGATGTGGTGGCGAAGGTCAAGGCGCTGACATCGGAGCTTTCGGCCAAGGGCGCGACAAAGCCGGGCCTGGCGGTGGTCATCGTCGGCGAGGATCCGGCAAGCCAGGTCTATGTCGCTTCGAAGTCTCGCACCGCCAAGGAATGCGGTTTCCATTCGCTTCAGCACACGCTGCCGGCCGACACCACCGAAGAACAGCTTTTGAAGATCATCGGCGACCTCAATGCCGATACGTCGATCCATGGCATTCTCGTCCAGCTGCCTCTGCCGGCCCACATCGATTCCGGCAAGGTCATCCAGACGATCGCGCCCGAGAAAGATGTCGACGGCTTCCATTTCATCAATGTCGGCAAGCTCGGCACCGGCGAGTTGGAGACGGCCTTCGTGCCCTGCACGCCGGCGGGCTCGATGCTTTTGATCGAGCGCGTGCGCGGCAAGGATCTGTCCGGCCTCAACGCGGTCGTCGTCGGCCGCTCCAACATCGTCGGCAAGCCGATGGCCAACCTGCTGCTTGCCGCCAACTGCACGGTCACGATTGCCCACAGCCGCACCAAGGACCTGCCGGCGCTGGCCCGCACCGCCGATATCCTGGTCGCCGCCGTCGGCCGCCCGGAGATGGTCAAGGGCGACTGGGTTAAGCCTGGCGCCACCGTCATCGATGTCGGCATCAACCGCATCCCCGCGCCGGAGAAAGGCGAGGGCAAAAGCCGCCTTGTCGGCGACGTCGCCTATGCCGAGGCGGCGAAGGTCGCAGGCGCCATCACCCCCGTGCCCGGCGGCGTCGGCCCGATGACCATTGCCATGCTGATGGCGAACACTGTAGCTTCCGCCTACCTCGCGGCCGGATTGAAGCGACCGTCCTTCTGATTTTAGAAAGCCTCAGCATTGCCGAACCTAACTGCTCCTGTTGAACGGCCGGTCACCAGCGATCCCGTTCAGGGCGGCCGGCAGTTCGGCTTCCTGCTGGTTGACAAGTTCTCGATGTTCTCGCTCGCGGCGGCGATCGACTGCTTCCGTTCGGCGAACAGGCTGCTCGGTCGCGATTTCTACGGCTGGACGACGATTTCGGCCGACGGCGACGCGGTCATGGCCTCCAACGGCCTGCCGCTCAAGATCGACTATTCCGTCGCCGACATGCCGCCGGTCGACATCCTGTTCGTGTCGGTGGGCCTCTCCATCGAATTCCCCGGCAAGAGCAAGGTGCTGGCGGCGTTGCGCAGCTGGGGCAGGCGCGGCAACGCGCTCGGCGCCCTGTCGGTCGGCTCCTATCTGCTGGCCGAAGCCGGACAGCTCGACGGCTACCGTTGCACCATCCACTGGGAAAACCGCGCCGGCTTCATGGAGCGCTTCCCGGACATCAACTGCACCGGCAACGTCTTCGAGATTGACCGCAAGCGCTACACCTGCGCTGGCGGCACCACCTCGATCGACCTGATGCTGGAGATCGTGCGCGGCGATTTCGGTTCCAACCTCGCGAACGGCGTCGCCAACCAGTTCCAGCACGAGCGCATTCGCTCGGCGGGCGACCGCCAGCGCGTCGGGCCTGAGCGGGATCTCACCGGCAAGTCGGAGAAGCTGAGGCGGATCGTCGAGCTGATGGCCGACCATCTCGACGAACCGCTGTCGGCGGTGCAACTCGCGAAGTCGGCCGGCCTTTCGGTACGCCAGGTCGAGCGCCTGTTCCTTCGCCATTTGAGCGTGACGCCCGGCCGCTACTATATGCGTTTGAGGCTGGAGCGGGCGCGTGAATTGCTGCGCCAGACCAATATGCCGATCCTCGACGTGGCGATCGCCACCGGCTTCACCTCGCACTCCTATTTCGCGCAAAGCTATCGGCTGCAATTCGGCCGCCCGCCTTCCGAGGAACGCCGCACCACATATTGAGCGGCCCGCATTTCGCATTCCCTCGGGCTTGTCTCCCAGGGCCGCCTCAAATAGCTTTCCGGCGCGGACGGGGGCTCACTCAGGAGATTTTCATGGCGGGACTGGCACGGAGCGTCGCTGCGGCGATCTTCCTTTTGTCGACGACGACCTTCGGCTTTGCCGCCAACAAGGTCATCGTCATTCTCGACGCGTCGGGCTCCATGTGGGCCCAGATCGACGGCAAACCGAAGCTCGAGATCGCGCGCCAATCGTTGCGCAACGTGCTGCAGTCGGTGCCGGCCGATGACCAGATCGGCTTCATGGCCTACGGCCATCGCACGAAGGGCAGTTGCGACGACATCGAGCTGATCGTGCCGCCGCAGGCAGGCTCGGCCGGCGCGATTTCCGCCGCCGCCGACAGCTTGAAATTCCAGGGCAAGACGCCGCTCACGGCCGCCGTCAAACAGGCAGCCGAAGCGCTGAAATATACCGAGGACAAGGCAACCGTCGTGCTCATCACCGATGGGCTGGAGAGCTGCGGCGGCGACCCCTGCGCGCTCGGCAAGGAGCTTAAGGCGAAGGGCGTCGACTTCACCGCCGACGTTGTCGGCTTTGGCCTCTCCGCCGATGAAGGCAGGCAGATCGCCTGTCTCGCTGAGAATACCGGCGGCAAATACATTCAGGTTTCCGACGAGAAGGCGCTCGGAGAAGCGCTGGTCGAAACCGTGGCGGCGCCGACTCCCGCGCCTGCGCCCGCCCCAGCGCCTCAGCCTGCGCCAGCCGCTACCGAGACCGCATCGGCCCCCGCCGCGGCGCCAGCGCCGGAGCCCGCCAAGCCTGAGTTCAATTTCACGCCGGGCGTGGTCATGGCCGAAGGCGGCGATCGGATCACCGACGGCAATGCTTGGGAGATCTACAAGGCCAAGTCCGACGGCACGCGTGGCGACCAGGTCACCACGGAATACGGGCCGCTCAAGACCAACCTCGAACCCGGCGACTATGTCGTCGTCGCCCGCAACGACGAGGCAAGGACCGAGCAGAAGATCAAGATCGAGGCGGGCAAGACTTATGACCCGCTGTTCACGCTGAACGGCGGCACGCTGGTCATCCATCCGCGCGCCAACCAGGGCGCCGAGGTCAGCGCCGACGCCCGTGTCGACATCGCCTATCCGGGCGGAACCACCACCAGCTATGGCGATGCAAAGGTCATGGTGCCTGCCGGCGAGCAGAAGGTGACGGTGCAGATCGGCGCCGGCACGGCGACCGAGACGGTTCGGCTTGCCGCCGGACAGACCGTCGAGAAGGACGTCGTCGTCGGTGTCGGCCATGCGGTGCTCAACGCCTACTATGTCGCCGGTGGCGACAAGGCAGACAATTCCGCCATCGGTTTCGAGATCGTCAAGGCGAGGAAGAACACCGATGGCAGCCGCGAAAGCGTCGAGCATTCCTACGGGTCGGACAGCAAGTTCTGGCTGCCGCCGGACGACTATGTCGCCGTCGCCACGCTCGATCTCGCCGTGGCCGAACAGCCCTTCAGCATCAAGGCCGGCGAGAGTCAGGACGTCAAGGTCGCGCTCGGGGCCGGCGTGCTGGCCATGTCGGCGCCCGGCGCCTATTCGATCGAACTGTTCGCGGCGAAGAAGGACATCGACGGCAAGCGCAAATCGCTTGGCTTGAGCTATGGCGACAGCTGGCAGCAGACGGTCCCTGCCGGCGACTATGTCGTCGTGCGCCACATGTCCGACCAGGGCCAGGACAAGGAAGTGCCCGTTGCCATCAAGGCCGGCGGGCGCTCGGAGATCACCGTCCAATAGGGATGGCGGTCCGGCTAGACCAAGGGGCGGCTTCGAACCCACGGTCGAAGGCTGATGCATCTTCACAAGCGCAGCCGGCCGCCTGATCTTGAAGGAGACGCAGCATGGACCTGTTCACTGGCGGTTGCTTGTGCGGCAACGTCCGGATCGTGGCGTCGGGGCGCCCATACCGCGTCGGCCTTTGCCACTGTCTTGATTGCCGCAAGCATCACGGAGCGCTCTTTCACGCGTCGGCGATCTTCCCTCAGGATGCGGTGAGGATCGATGGCGAGACACGCGACTATGGCGGGCGGTTTTTCTGCCCGCGCTGCGGCTCGTCCGTTTTCGCGCGCACCGGCGACGAAATCGAAGTGAGCGTGGGGTCCCTGGACGCCCCGGACCAACTGATGCCCACTTATGAGCTGTGGACCGTGCGTCGCGAATCCTGGCTGCCGCCGTTTCCGCTCGCAAGACGGTACGAGCGTGATCGAAAGGCCGTGGGTCGCTTCGAGGAGTAGGCGCGCGACCGGATGGTCGCTCGCCTGGCGGTATTGTAAGCCTCAGGCGTTGCCGAACGCGGCGGCGCCGTGATCGGCGCGCCCGACCAGTTGCCGGAAGCCGGCGAACAGCTCGCGGCCGAAGCCGAATTCATTGCCGATGAGATCGGCATCCGCCGTGCGCCGCAGCGCGAACTCGGTTCCCGGCACCAGCACTTCCAGCGTCCCGGCATCGGCGTCGAGGCGGATGATGTCGCCGTCGTGGATCCTGGCGATAGGCCCTTCCTCGACCGCTTCCGGCGTCACATGGATCGCCGCCGGCACCTTGCCGGAAGCGCCCGACATGCGTCCGTCGGTAACCAGCGCGACGCGCTGGCCGCGATCCTGCAGGATGCCGAGCACGGTGGTCAGCTTGTGCAGTTCCGGCATGCCGTTGGCTTTCGGTCCCTGGAAGCGGATAACGGCGACGAAATCACCCGTCAGCGTCCCGGCCTTGAAGGCATCGTTCAGCCCCTGCTGGCTGTCGAACACTTTTGCCGGCGCCTCGATGACGCGCCGCTCGGGCTTGACGGCCGAAGTCTTGATGACGGCATGGCCGAGATTGCCCGCAAGCACCTTGAGCCCGCCCGTCGGCTGGAACGCCTTCTTGAAGGGCGCCAGCACCTTCTCGTCGCCGCTCTCGCGCGGCGCGGCCTCGCGCACCACGCCGCCATCGTCGCCGAGCCTGGCTTCGACGGCATATGGCCCCAGGCCATCGCCCCAGACCGTCTGCACGTCCTCGTGCAGGATGCCTTCGTCGAGCAGTTCTCGGATCAGGAAGCCGAGGCCGCCGGCGGCGTGGAAATGGTTCACGTCGGCGAGCCCGTTGGGATAGACGCGAGCCAGCAGCGGCACGGCTTCCGAAAGGTCGGAAATGTCCTGCCAGGTGAGCGCGATGCCGGCCGCGGCGGCCATCGCGATCAGGTGGATGGTGTGGTTGGTCGAGCCGCCCGTGGCGTGCAGGCCGACGACGCCATTGACGATGGAGCGCTCGTCGATCATGCGCCCGACCGGCGTGTAGGCGTTGCCCAGAGCGGTGATCGCCAACGCCCGCTTCGCCGCTTCCCTGGTCAGTGCGTCGCGCAGTGGCGTGCCCGGGTTGACAAAGGACGCGCCCGGCGTGTGCAGGCCCATGACCTCCATCAGCATCTGGTTGGAGTTGGCGGTGCCGTAGAAGGTGCAGGTGCCCGGCCCATGATAGGATTTGGACTCGGCCTCCAGCAGTTCGGCACGTCCGACCTTGCCTTCGGCGTAGAGCTGGCGGACCTTGGCCTTCTCGTCGTTGGGCAGGCCTGTCGTCATCGGCCCGGCCGGGATGAAGATCGCCGGCAGATGCCCGAAGGTCAGCGCCGCGATCACAAGGCCCGGCACGATCTTGTCGCAGACGCCGAGGAAGACGGCGGCGTCGAACATGTTGTGCGACAGACCGATAGCCGCCGCCATGGCGATCACGTCGCGCGAGAACAGCGACAGTTCCATGCCGGGCTGGCCCTGGGTGACGCCGTCGCACATCGCCGGCACGCCGCCGGCAACCTGAGCGATGCCGCCCGCCTCGCGCGCTGCTTCCTTGATCAGCGCCGGAAAGGTCTCGAATGGCTGATGCGCCGACAGCATGTCGTTGTAGGAGGTGATGATGCCGAGGTTAGGCACGCGGTCGCCGCCAAGTGCCACCTTCTCGGACGGGCTGCAGACGGCGAAGGCATGGGCGAGGTTGCCGCAGCCCAGCACGGCGCGGTTGGCGCTGCGGCCGGATGCTTCCGCGATGCGGCCGAGATAGGCCTCGCGTCCGGGTTTCGATCGCTGGCGGATGCGTTCCGTGATGGCTTCGATGTCGCGTCTGGCTGTCATGGTCGGTCCTTTCGAGTCCCGGGCAACGTCCTCCCACGGTTGCCGGGACTGCTCCTCGAGAAATCAGGGTGCCCAGAACACCTCAACTGGTATCGGCGATGCTTCGAGTACCTTGCGTATGGGCTTTTTCTCGCCCGGTCCCATTGCACCGTCGAAGGCCGCGCGCTTGTCGTCGCCTTCGATCTGGAGCGCGATGAAGCCGGCGGCTATGATGCGCGCCATCGAAAGCGTGAGCCGCGGCTCGCCGGCGCTTTGCGCATGCACCGGCACAACGATCCGTTGCGAGGTCGGGTCGAGCAAATCATCGAGATTGCCGGCATCGGGGAAGAACGAAGCCGTGTGGCCGTCGCCGCCCATGCCGAGGAGGACCACGTCGAGCGGCCAGGCCAGGGTTTTCAGCGCCTCGCTGTCGGAAGCCGCCGCATCCTCGATGCTTGCCGCTTCATGGTAGAGCGGCACGAAGCGCGCCGCCGCCGCCCTGTTCTGGAGCAAATTGGCCGCCACCAGCCCTGCATTCGAGCGCGGCGACGACGGCGGCACGAAGCGTTCGTCGACCAGCGTCACCGTCACCTTGTCCCAGTCGATGGGAATGGCGGACAGCGCGGCAAAAAATTTCCCCGGCGTCGTGCCGCCGGATACGGCGAGCAGCGCGCTGCCACGCTTTGCAATGGCATCGGTCAGCCGGGCGGCAACCTGGCCGGCAAGCGCCACCGCCAGCTCGTGGCGGTCGGCAAAGCCGTTCCATTGGTAGTGGGGCGCGCTCAATTGCTCTCGTGCCATGTCCGTCCGTCGCGTTCGATCAGCGCAATCGAGGCCGATGGTCCCCAGGTGCCGGCCGTATAGCCCTGTGCTTCCTGCCGGGCGCTTTCCCAGGCGTTCTGAATCGGGTCGATCCACTTCCATGCCGCTTCGACCTCGTCACGGCGCATGAACAGCGTCTGGTTGCCGCGCACGACATCCATGATCAGCCGCTCATAGGCATCCGGCGCGCGCCCGTCGAAGGACTGCGCGAAGCTCATGTCGAGCGAGATCTGGCGCAGGCGCATGCCACCCGGACCCGGATCCTTGATCATGATGAACTGCTTGACGCCTTCGTCCGGCTGCAGGCGGATCACCAGCTGGTTGGCGAAAATCGGCCCGGCGCTGTCGCCGAAGATTGAATAGGGGATCGGCTTGAACTCGATGACGATTTCCGAAACGCGGGTCGCCAGCCGCTTGCCGGTCCTGAGGTAGAAGGGAACGCCGGCCCAGCGCCAGTTGCCGATCTCGGCCTTGATGGCGACGAAGGTCTCGGTGTTGCTGTCCTTGCCGAGTTCCTCGACATAGCCCTTGACCGGTCCGCCGGCGGAGGCGCCGGCGCGATACTGGCCGCGCACGGTGTGCTTCGGCGCCTCGTTGCCGTTGATGCGCTTCAGTGCGCGGAGCACCTTCAGCTTCTCGTCGCGCACCGCGTCGGCATCCATCGACGACGGCGTTTCCATGGCGACAAGGCAGAGCAGCTGCAGGATGTGGTTCTGCACCATGTCGCGCAGCGCGCCGGCCTTGTCGTAGTAGGTGACGCGGTCCTCGAGACCAACCGTCTCGGCGACGGTGATCTGCACATGGTCGATCTGGGCGGAATTCCACAGCGGCTCGTAGAGCGCGTTGGCGAAGCGCAGCGCCATCAGGTTCTGCACCGTTTCCTTGCCGAGGTAGTGGTCGATGCGGAAGATCTGGCTTTCATGGAAATCGTCGCCGACGGCGTCGTTGAGCGCGCGCGCGGAGGCAAGGTCGCGGCCGATCGGCTTCTCCAGCACGATGCGCGAGTTCGGCGTGATCAGCTTGTGTTCCTTGAGCTGGTGCGAGATGTCGCCGAACAACGCCGGCGCCACCGCCAGGTAGAAGGCGCGGATGCGGTCGCTGTCGCCGATCGCCTTCTTCAATTTGTCGAAACCGGTGCCGGTGGTCGCGTCCGCCGAGACGTAGGACAGCCTGGCCAGGAAGGTTTCCAGTTCCTTGGCGTCGACGTCCGCTGCCTTCACATGGTCCGAAATCGCCTGCTTGGCGAAGGCCTGGAACTCCGCGTCGGTCATTTTCGCGCGCGACGTGCCGATGATGCGCGTCGGCTCGGAGAACTGGTGGTCGCGCTGGCGGTAGTAGAGCGAAGGCAGCAGCTTGCGTTCCGACAGGTCGCCGGTACCGCCGAAGATGATGAAGTCGAAAGGATCGACAGGGATGATCTGGCTGGTCATGGTCAGTCCGATTTGAGGCCGGGCGCCGGTAGCGCGAGTGGTATATTCTAATCGATTTAAATTTTCCAGTGCCATCGTGTCACAGCAAGAGCCAATCGCTGCATATCGGTTGGCGTCCCCCTGTGCCCTTGACACTGGCGCTGCCCGGAGGCTTGTCGGCAGGCGACGGCTTCCGGCAGCGTTCGCGGCTGCAACATAGAACGCGAATGTGACGAAAGCTAAGGGAGAATGGCGGCGCCTTTGCCGTCGTTCTCCTAAAATCCTGGGATGGGTTCAATGTCAGGCAAAAGCATGCGTCTGGAAAACAAGGTCGCCATCATCACCGGCGCGGCGTCGGGCTTCGGCGAAGGCATGGCCAAGCGTTTTGCCGAGGAGGGCGCGCGCGTGGTGGTTGCCGACCTCAACGCCAAGGGGGCCGAGCGCGTGGCGCAGGAGATCGGCGACAGCGCGATCTGGACGCAGACGGATGTCTCGCTGCGCTCCGAATTCGACGAGATGATCTACGCCGCCAAGAGCGCTTTCGGCCGCATCGACATCATGGTCAATAACGCCGGCTATACGCATCGCAACGGCGACATGCTCGGCGTCGACGAGGAGACCTTCGACCTGATCACCGCCGTCAACATGAAGGCGATCTATCACGCGGCGCTTGCCGTGGTGCCGATCATGGACCGGCAGGGCGGCGGCGTCATCCTGACCACCGCCTCGACGGCGGGCCTCCGTCCAAGGCCAGGCCTGACCTGGTACAATGCTTCCAAGGGTTGGGCGATCACCGCGACAAAGTCGATGGCGGTGGAACTCGCGCCGAAGAACATCCGGGTCAACTGCCTGTGCCCGGTCGCGGGTGAAACCGGCATGCTGGAGAAGTTCATGGGCGCGGATACGCCGGAGATCCGCGAGAAGTTCCGCGCGTCCATCCCGCTTGGCCGGCTCTCGACGCCGCTCGACATCGCCAACGCGGCGCTTTGGCTGGCCTCGGACGAAGCCGCCTTCATCACTGGCGTCGCGCTGGAGGTCGACGGCGGCCGCTGCATTTGAGGCGATCCGCCTGCGTCCGCCGGCTCAGGCAGCGCAAGTCCGCTTTCTCGGAAGCGAAGGCGGATCAGGCGCCGGTC
>JBFLWR010000539.1:0-11104 GCA_040755925.1 Pseudomonadota bacterium | reverse complement strand
GCATCCTGTTTGATGCGGCACGGTTTTTCCAGTCTCGCCGCACCGCTTGCGTCCGGAGGACGGCGGCGCGGAAGGCGATCCTACAAATCCGGTTGCATTTTTTATCTGGTTTTGTGGGGCGGGCCCTCCTGCCAAGTTGGCGCTGCCACCCCCCTCTGCCCCGCCAGCCTCTCCGATGTCAGCAGTCATCGCCACCCCGCATTGACCAGCCACCCACCCCCTCTAGATTGGCCCCCTCAACCAGGAGGCACCCCCATGGAACTCTATCGCGGCCGGCTGATCGACCACCTGCATCTGGTGGTGCGGGACATAGAGGCGAGCCGGCGCTTCTATGAGGCGGTGCTCGATGTGCTGGGCATCCCGATCGGCGGCGAGGGCGAGGATTTCTTCTGGGCGGACGAGCTGTTCGTCTCCGGCCTCGACAGCCGCGCGTCGCGGGGCGAGCTTACCGGCCGCCACCACTTCGCCTTCCAGGCGAAGGACCGCGCCATGGTCGACGCCTTCCATCACGCGGGCCTTGCCGCCGGCGGCAAGGACAACGGCGCCCCTGGCGAGCGCCGCTACCACCCCGGCTACTACGCCTGCTTCCTGCTCGACCCCGACGGCAACAACGTAGAGGCGGTCTACCACGGCGAGGCGAAGCGGAGCGCTGCTGCGGTGGAGATCAGTTTTTAGGGGGAGGCGTGTGGATGTCGCAAGGCCGGCGCGAGGCACCCCCCTCTGCCCTGCCGGGCATCTCCCCCTCAAGGGGGGAGATTAGATGTCACGTTGGCTTTCGCCAATTTCCAACGTTGCAGAAAGAGCGCCGGCATCGGCACAGCCAATCTCCCCCCTTGAGGGGGAGATGTCCGGCAGGACAGAGGGGGGTGCTGTCCCGCCGACCTTGAACGTCAATCGACTTCGGCTGCCTCGCCCAGTCCCGCCTCTATGACAATGTGCTGGCAAACATTGTCGATCTCGCGCAGAACATCGTCATTCCAGAAGCGAAGGACAGTCCAGCCCAACGCTTCGAGTTTTTCGGCCCTTACCGCATCCAATGCGGAGACTTCCGCCCGGCCGTGCTGGGATCCATCCAATTCGATGACCAGCTTCTTCGATGGGCAGGCAAAGTCGACGATATAGCCCGCAATTGGCATCTGGCGCCGAAACGACAACCCCATCAGCCGATGCGCCCTGATCTCGTTCCATAGCTTGAGCTCTGCATCGGTCATGGCTTTGCGCATCTTGCGCGCGTTGCCGCGGTTCACGGGAGCTACTCGATAATGGCTCATCGCGAGGCACCCCCCTCTGTCCTGCCGGACATCTCCCCCTCAAGGGGGGAGATTGGCTGTACCGATGCCGGCGCCCCTTCTGCAACGTCGGAAATTGGCGAAAGCCAACGCAACAGCCGATCTCCCCCCTTGAGGGGGAGATGCCCGGCAGGGCAGAGGGGGGTGCTTGGCACCACCATCACCCACCCAGAAACGCCGCGATCAGCTTCTGCAGGTGGCCGCCCGGGCCGAACTCATCCTTGTCGAAGTCGCGGCTGCCCTGGCGCTGCGCCTTGGAAAGCTGGTCGAGATATTGCGTGAGCTGCGCCCTGATCTTCTTGCAGCCGGGGTCGTTCTCGACGGTGAGGCCCACGCTGAAGGCGACGATCTTGTCCACCATCTCGACGATGCCCGCGCCGTGCTCCTTCTCATGCGTGATCAGCCCGGTGGCGAACGCGTCCCAGCGCGTTTGAACGGCAGGCGCAAGCTTTGCCGCCGGTTTCGGCATCGTGTAGGTGATGATGAGCTTCGGCTTCGCCGTCCTCAGCACGCAGGCACCGCCTTGCGGCTGGTAGTCGCGCTGCCAGGTGAGCTTGAAATTGGTGAGCGCGATGGCCCGTTTCCTGTCGGCCCCGATCACCGGACCCTTCTCGCCGATGGACATGTAGAGCTCGAGCGGCGTCTGGCCCGAGATGGCATAGGTCTCGATCTTTTCGACCGGCTTCCAGTCGGCGAGGGCCGGCGTCGACAGGAGAAGGGCGCAAAGCAGGATCAGGGCAGGTCTGACAGGCATGCTGGGATTCCGGGTGAGAAGCGCGGTTCTATCTTCCCGAAAGGTTGAGATAAAGCCCGGAACCCGCGTCGCCCGTCGACCGTTTCCTTGGGCAATCGTCTCGACCCATCGGGGAGGACAAGATGACCCGCAGCGAGATCGTTTCCGTGCTTGGCCCGGTCGACGAGGCCGTCATCGCCGACATCGCGCTCACCGGCGCCAGCCTCGAGGAACTGCGCGAGGCCTTCGCCTGGATCGGCGCCGACGAGGCGCTGGTGAATGCCGGTCACGCCATGCCAGGCCTTCGCGTGGCGCGGCTGATCGAGATCCTGGAACCGCCCGAGGACGAGCCCCGGGACGCGCCGGAAACGACCGTCGGCATGGAGTGAGCTCCATCCTCGCCCGCAAGCACGGATAGGTGATTTTCCCTACTTGCCGTCTCAACATGCGCGGGCCTAGCCTCCCGTGCTTGCGGGGGAAGAAACATTTGGACACCAATGTCGCAATCATCGGAGCGGGCCCGGCGGGGCTTGCCGTCGCTGCCTGTCTGAAACAGGCCGGCGTCGATTTCGCGATCCTCGAGAAGGCGCCCGAGGTCGCGTCTTCGTGGCGGCGGCACTACCGGCGCCTGCATCTGCACACGGTGAAGTCGTTCTCCGCGCTGCCATTCGTGCCGTTCCCGAAAAGCCACCCGCGCTATGTGCCGCGCGAAAAGGTGGTCGCCTATCTCGACGCCTATGCCCGGCGCTTCGGCATCGAGCCGCGCTTCGGCGTGACCGTGGAATCCATCCGCCGCGACGGCGGGGGCTTCCGGATCGACACCGACGCCGGGCCCTTCGGCGCCAGAAGGATCGTGATTGCCACCGGCAACAATGCCGAGCCGATCGTGCCGGCCTTTGCCGGGTTGGAGACCTTCAGGGGCAAGGTGCTGCACAGTGCGGCCTACACGGAAGCCAAGCCCTATGTCGGCCAGAATGTGCTGGTCGTCGGCCTTGGCAACACTGGCGCCGAGATCGCGCTCGACCTTGCCGAGTGCGGGGCGAAGCCGACGATCTCCATCCGCAAGGGCGTCCACATCGTGCCGCGCCAGCTGTTCGGCGTGCCGATCCAGATGGTGGGCATCGCCAGCCGGCCGATGCCGCAGGCACTGAACGACTGGGCGTTCCCGAAAATCCTCGACCTGGCGCTGGGTCGGCTGGAGGAATACGGCATCGTGCGCCCGAAGGAAGGCATCCTGAAGCAGATAGACGCCGGCCGGATCCCGACGATCGACGTCGGCACGGTGGCGGCGATCAAGGCCGGCAGGATCGCCACCGCGCCCGACATCGACCGCTTCTTCGAAGACGGCGCCAGGTTCACCGATGGAAGCGAGCGGAAATTCGACGCGGTGATCCTCGCCACGGGCTACCGGCCGGGCTACGGCTCGATCCTGCCTTCCGAGCTCAGCCCGCAAAAGAGCGGCGTCAGCGCCCACGCGACCAGGCTCGGCGTCTATCTCGTCGGCTTCCACAATCCAGTCACCGGCCTGCTGCGCGAGATAGGCATCGAGGCAAGGGCGGTGGCGCGGGATATCGCGGGACGGTGAGGCAAGCCGAGCACCGTCAGGCATCGGCGCTCTCCTTGCGATTCCGGCGGTTGGCGAAAACCGGCGCGACATCTAATGTCTACCGGGGGATATGGCCGGTTGGCCAGAATGGGTGCCTTGCGGTGAAATCGACAGGGTGCGGCCGAACGCCGTTACTCCGCCAGATTCGGGTGGCGCCCACACATCTCGGCATGCGAGGCCGGTCACGACTGAAGAGGGACCGCCATGCTCACGCTTTACGATTACCTGCCGTCGCAAAATGCCTGGAAGGTGCGCGTCCTGCTCGGGCTGCTTGGCATCGCCTATGAGACGAAGCTGGTCTCGATCTTCGAGGGCGAGAGCCATACGGACGCCTTCCTGAAGCTCAATCCGGCCGGCGCGGTTCCCGTGCTCGCCGTGGAAAATGGCCAGGCGATCGCGGAGTCCAACGCGATCCTCATCTGCGTGGCGGAGGGAACACCCTATCTGTCGGCGGACCGCCTTGCCCACGCCAAGGTCATGCAATGGCTGTTCTTCGAGCAGTACTATGTCGAGCCCGTCATCGGTTCGCTGCGCTTCTGGACGCTGACCGGGCGGCTGGAGCGCAACCGGGCGCTGGTGGCCGGCAAGCGCGAAGCCGGCGTGCGCGCGCTCGCCGCGCTGGAACGCGGCCTCGCCGGAACGCCTTTCCTGGTCGGCCATACGCTCACCATCGCCGACATTGCCGTCTACGCCTACAGCCACCGCGCCGAGGATTGCGGCTTCTCGCTCGCCGACTATCCGGCGGTGAGCGCCTGGATCGAGCGGGTGGGCGCGGCGATCGGTCCCGGCTATCCGGTGCATCCCTACAGCATCGATCCGCATTCGGGCGCTTGAGCCGGAACACAAGCCCGGGCGAGGCGTTTCCCGAAGAAGCAGTGTGCCGGCGCCTTCGCGCAGGGACGCCGCGTTTCTGCTCGCTTCCGCAACGAAAATGGAGACCAGGAATGGTTCGCACCATGATTGTCGCAACGCTCGCCGTCGGTTTCGCCAGCGCGCCGGCCTTGGCCGCCGAGGAATACTGGGTCGCCAGGGACGCCGTCTCCAAGCAATGCGAGGTGGTGCCGAAGAAACCCGACGGCACGCTCGTCATCGACCTGGCCAAGAAGAAATTCGCCAGCGAGGGCGAGGCGAGGAAGGCGATGGAAGCGATGACGGACTGCAAGAAGTAGAGAAGTAAAGCTGCCAGGCCGGGTTCCGTAGCACCCCTCTGTCCTGCCGGACATCTCCCCCTCAAGGGGGGAGATTAGATGCCACATTCGCTTTCGCCAATTTCCAACGTTGCAGAAGGAACGACGGCGATCGGCACCGCCAATCTCCCCCCTTGAGGGAGCCTGTTGCGTAATTCTGGGGTTGTGATTCTCTGAGACGGAAGCTCGGAGGGAATTCGCAATGGCGGTGAGGCGGACGGGTCAGTTGAGCCTTGCGGAGGCATTTCTGGGCCAGAAGCTTTCTGGCGGATCCTCGCCGCTCGACCGGCTGTCCGGTCTGGTGAAGTGGTATCGCTTCGAGAAGCTGCTCAATCCGCTACGCGATGGTGGACCGGGACGTGCGGCCTGGCCGCCATTGGTGCTGTTCAAGGCGCTGCTTCTGCAATCGCTCTATGGTCTGTCGGATCGCGAGTTGGAGGAGGCGCTGGGCGATCGGTTGTCGTTCCGGCGCTTTGTCGGGCTTGGCCTAGAGGAGAGCATTCCCGATCACACGGTACTATCGCGCTTTCGCAACCTGCTTGTGGGTGAAGGACTCATGGAGAAGCTGTTTGGTGAGTTGGACCGGCAGTTGGAGAAGGCCGGCGTGATCCTGAAGCGTGGCACGATGCTGGATGCGACGCTGATCGATGCGGTCTCGACGCCGCCGACGCCGGAGCGGCCGTCGCAAGACACGGATGCCCGCGTCACCGCACGCAAGGGCAAGAAGGGCATCACCTTCGGCTACAAGGCCCATGTTGGCGTGGACGAAGGCTCCGGCCTGATCCGCACGGTGATCACCACGCCTGCCAACATCAACGACACAGTGATGGCCGATGACTTGATCCGCGGCGACGAGAAGACGGTATGGGCGGATGCCGCCTACGACACCCATGCCCGGCGTGCCAGGCTCAAGGCCGAGGGTAAGAAAGCTCGCATTGCCCGCCGTCCCAACAAGCACCATCCCGAACTGCCGGCGCGGCTCAAGCACTATAATCGCCTGATCGCCAGACGCCGGGCGGCGGTAGAGACGACATTCGCCACGCTTAAGAACCGCATGAAGCTGACCACGATCCGCTATGTCGGACTAGCCAAAGGCTGCCGCCCAAGTGACCATGGCAGCGATCGCCTTCAACATGCGCCGATGGGCCGCCATCACGGGATAGGTGCGCCCGGCATCCGGCCTAAGGCCGAACAGCCACCATCAAACTCAACCTCAAAAGCCAAAACCGAGCGAGACCTCACGGTCAAACTGCTCTGCCTACCTGTTCGCGCTAACTGCGCAACAGGCCCCTTGAGGGGGAGATGCCCGGCAGGGCAGAGGGGGGTGCTGTCCCGCCAGCGTCGACAGGTATCGTGCTGTCCGGCTACCGATCCACCATCGACATCGCCCGCTCATTATACCTCGGCCCGGACACCTTGTCGGCGGTCAGCGCCATGTCGAGCCCCAGCATCTCGGTGGCGTCGAGCTTGATATCGGCCGCCGCGATATTCTCCTCCAGATAGGCCCGCCGCTTGGTGCCGGGGATCGGCACGATGTCGATGCCGAATTCCGGGCCCTTGGCCAGCACCCAGGCGATCGCCACCTGGCCGGGCTTGACGCCTTTCGCGTCCGCGATGTCGCGCACCGCGCTGGCGGCCGCGACATTCAGGTCGAAATTCTCGCCCTGGTAGCGCGGGTCGCGGTGGCGGAAGTCGGTGTCCGGATAGTCCTCGGCTCGCCTGACGTCGCCGGCGAGGAAGCCGCGGCCGAGCGGCGCGAACGGCACCAGCCCGATGCCCAGTTCCTTCAGCGCCGGGATGATCTCGGGCTCGATGTTGCGCTCCCACAGCGAATACTCGCTCTGCAGGGCCGAAACCGGATGGACGGCATGCGCGCGGCGGATGTTGGCGATGCCGGCCTCCGACAGGCCGAAGAAGCGCACCTTGCCTTCGGC
Organism: Pseudomonadota bacterium; assembly: GCA_040755925.1. Classification (GTDB taxonomy): domain Bacteria; phylum Pseudomonadota; class Alphaproteobacteria; order Rhizobiales; family Rhizobiaceae; genus Mesorhizobium. Next base: position 4,355 of record JBFLWR010000539.1, on the reverse strand, counting down.
CACCAGCTCGCCGACGGTTCCCGCGACATCCTCCATCGGCACGGCGGGGTCGACGCGGTGCTGATAGAGAAGGTCGATGCGGTCGGTGTCGAGACGCTTCAGCGAAGCCTCCACCACCGCGCGGATGTGCTCGGGCCGGCTGTCGAGGCCGGCCTGCTTGCCATCCTTGATCAGGAAGCCGAATTTCGTCGCGATGGTCACCTGATCGCGCCGGCCCTTCAGCGCGCGTCCAAGCAGCTCCTCGTTGACGAACGGCCCGTAGACCTCGGCCGTGTCGAGGAAGGTGCACCCGAGCTCGATCGCCCGGTGCAGCGTGGCGATCGACTCCGCCTCGTCGGCCGGTCCGTAGGACTGGCTCATGCCCATGCAGCCGAGGCCGAGGGCCGAGACTTCGAGCCCCTGCCTGCCGAGCTTTTGTTTGGCGAGGCTCATCCTGTCTGTCTCCGAAGGAAAATAAGCGTGCGCGAAAATATAGGGAACAGGCGTCCGGCGTCCAGCGCAGACCAGCCTGCTTGATCAAGATCAAAGCGGGGCCGCGACTGTTGGTCCATCTTGAATCCCGTCTTGGGAAGGACACAAGGCGGGCTGGTGGTTCCGGCGGGCGATCCCTCTAAATCCTGACGGAACCACTCGCACCGCCTTTGTGTGTCATGCCATAGGCAGCATCCGCCGCATGATCAGCGAGGCGTGTCCGCCGACGCCATGCGCGGCCGGCCGGCGCTCCACCACCTCGAAGCCGTGCCTGCGGTAGAAGGCGATCGCGCGGTCGTTGCCCTCGATCACCTCCAGCGCGATGGAAGGAATTCCGGCATGGGCGGCAAGCACGGCGTGCAGGAGGTCGACGGCCAGCCCGGTGCCGAACTCTTCCGGCTCGACGTGAAGCCGATCGAGCATGACGTCGCCTTTCGTATCCATCGCCGCCATCGCGTAGCCAGCGATGGAGCCGTCGGTGCGCTCGGCGACGAAGGACATCTTGTCGTCGTCGGCAAGTTCGGCCGCAAGCTTCTCCGGCGCATGCTTCTCGTCGGAGAGCCGCGCTGTGTTTTCCTCACCCATGATCGGCGAATAGGTCCGCCGCCAGGATCCGCCCAGAAGCTGGGAGACGGCGCTGAGGTCTTTGGCGGTCATCGCGCGGATGTGGGTCATCTTGGCTCCTCGCTGGCGGCAGCTAATCTCCCCCCTTGTGTGGGGGAGATATCCGGCAGGACAGAGGGGGGGCGCTGTCCCGCCTGCCTGCGGTAATATGCATTCATGGATATGGTCCCGCAAATGAGCCAGTCCAGCTCAACGCCGCATTCCTTCGCGCCCCCCTCTGGCCTACCCGCCATCTCCCCCACAAGGGGGGAGATCAGCGCTCCGCCGCCTCGCCGTCCTCACCCAAATTGACTCCCCCGCCGCTCTCCGCCATCCTTGAGAGGCCGCGCCTTCCGCGGCAGCGTTTTGCGAGTGAGGCCATGGCCAGTCCCGTCGCCAGAGAGAATTCCCGCCGCGCCGCGGTGAAGCAGGCGCTCGAGCGCCACAAGGTCTATGTCACCGCGCAGAGCTTTTCCGGCGGCGCCTACAGCGCCCGCGTGCTGGTCGACGGCGAGGCCTATTGGGTCGACGAGTTCCGGCTCTCGCAGCTGAGGCAGGGGCTGACGCCCGCCGAGCTTGAACTGACGCCGGCCGCCGACGATTGAGCGCTTGAGGATGACGACGGCAAGGCCGGCGGAACAGCGGCGTTTGTCTTTGGTTCCCCCTGCCTAGTCATGCCCACCAAACTCACCCCCTACCGCGCCAAGCGCGAATTCTCCCGCACGCCGGAGCCCGCCGGCGGCGCGGCGGGCGAGGGCGGCAATCGCTTCGTCGTCCACAAGCACCACGCCACCGCCGACCATTACGACCTGCGCCTCGAAGTCGGCGGCGTGCTGAAGAGCTGGGCGGTGCCGCGCGGGCCGTCGCTCAATCCCGCCGACAAGCGCCTCGCCGTGGAGACCGAGGACCACCCGGTCGAATATATCGACTTCGAGGGCGTCATCCCCGAGGGCGAGTATGGCGGCGGGCCGATGATCGTGTGGGACACCGGCACCTGGGCGCCGATGGAGGATGTCGAAAAGAGCCTGCGCACCGGCGCCTTCAAGTTCCGCCTGGCGGGACAGAAGCTCAATGGCGGCTGGATGCTGACCAGGCTGAAGCCCAAGCCCGGCGAGGATGAGAACAAGAAGAACTGGCTCCTGTTCAAGGAGCGAGACCTCGCTTCCGATACCAAGCTCGACATCCTCGAAGCGCGGCCCGAGAGCGTGAAGTCGGGCCGCCGCATCGAGGAGCTGGTCGCGCCGGCGAAGAAGCCGGAGCGTCTGCCGCCGAAGCGCGGCGCGCTGAAGCCCGGCGCGCTGCCCGGCGCGGTGAAGGACGATCCGCCAGCCCGCATCGAGCCGCAGCTGGCGACGCAGGTGCAGAAGCCGCCGGGCGGCGAGGGGCTGGCGGATGACACGGGCGAAACCTGGCTGCACGAGATAAAGTTCGACGGCTACCGCACCATGGCGCATGTCGTGGACGGCGAGGCGCGCCTGATCACCCGCGCGGGCATCGACTGGACGAAGCGCTATGGCGACCTGCCGCAGGCTTTTTCCCGGCTGCCGGTGAGCGAGGCGATCATCGACGGCGAAATCGTGGTGCTGGACGACAAGGGCATCTCCCGTTTTGCGCTGCTGCAGGACGCGCTGGCCGAGGGCGCCGGTTCGAAACTGCATTTCTACGCCTTCGACCTGCTCCACCTCGACGGCTGGGACCTGCGCAAGGCGCCGCTCGCCAAGCGCAAGGCGCTGCTTGCCGAGCTGCTCGCCGGCCAGGCCGCCAATGCCGCCATCCAGTACAGCGACCATGTCGAGGGCGACGGCCAGGGGCTTTTCGACCACGCCTCGGACCTTGGCCTGGAAGGCGTCGTCTCCAAGCGCGCCGACGCCATCTACATCAGCGGCCGCACCAGGAGCTGGACCAAGGCCAAGGCGCAGAAGACCGACGATTTCGTCATCGCCGGCTACACGGTGTCGGACCGGGCGGAAGGGCTGGCGGCGCTCGGCATGGCCGAGTTCGAGAATGGCGAGTTGCATTATCGCGGCAAGGTCGGCACCGGCTTCGACCACGACATGGCGCGGGACCTGCTCACCCGGCTGGAGCGCATGACCGCCGGCGCGACGCCGCCCGAAGGCGCGCCGCGCGAGGTGATGCGCGAGATGCATTGGGTGAAGCCGCTGCTTTCGGCCCGCATCCGCTATTCCAACCGCACCGCCGACAATGCGATCCGCCACGGCGTCTTCCGGGGCTTGCGCGATGTCGGCGGGCTGACAACGCCGGTGCCCGTCAAGCGCAAGCGGCTGATCGCGGAGTCCGATCTCGCCACCATCTGGGTCACCAATCCGGAGCGGCGCCTGTTCGGCAAGACCGGGCCTACAAAACTCGACATCGCCGTCTACTACGCGCTGGTCGGCGACTTCATGCTGCCGCACATCATCGGCCGCCCGGTGTCGCTGGTGCGCTGCCCGACGGGCAAGCCGCAGGATTGCTTCTTCCAGCGCCACGCCTTCACCGGCATGCCGCCTTCGGTGGCGGTGTTCGAGTCGACCAACTCCGAGGGTGAGACCAAGACCTATCTCTCGGTCGAGGACGCCAAGGGCTATCTGGCGCTGGCGCAGTTCGGCGTCGTCGAGTTCCACACCTGGGGCACGCACCGGCAGAAGCTCGACAAGCCCGACCAGATCGTCTTCGACCTCGATCCGGGCGAGGGGATCTCGTGGCGCGAGGTGGTGGAGGCGGCCGTCCACATCAAGGCCGGGCTGGAGAGCCTTGGCCTTGCGCCGTTCGCGAAAACCTCCGGCGGCAAGGGCATCCATATCACCGTGCCGGTGACGCGCAAGCAGAACTGGAAGAAGCTGCACCAGGCCTCGAGCGCGATTTCGACCTTGCTGGCGGCGAGCGCGCCCGACACCTTCACCACCACCATGGGCAAGGAAAACCGCAAGAAGCGCATCTTCATCGACTTCCACCGCAACGCCCGAGGCCACACCTCCGCCGCCCCATACTCGCTACGCGCCCGCACCAATTTGCCGGCCTCGACGCCGGTGAGCTGGACGGACCTGGAAACGATCGACGCGCCCGAGGACCTGAACTACGCCTCGCTGCCCGGGCTGCTGGAGACGTCGGGCGATCCCTGGGCGGATATCGATGAGGCGGCGCGGGATTTGCCGTCCCGTTTTTCGTCATTCTAGGGCGGAGCAAGGAGCGAAGCGACGCGCGCAGACCCTAGAATCCATGCCGTGACGGTTGAGCATCGCGACGGTGCAGAATGTTCACCAGCCAATCCCGCGAAACAGCTC
>JBFLWR010000538.1:0-5818 GCA_040755925.1 Pseudomonadota bacterium | reverse complement strand
TACAACAAGATCACCTACAAGCGCTCCGGCGACCACTGGCGCATTCCGTTCAACGTCGAGCGGTTCCGCGGCCTCAAGGCCGTCGGCGACCTGGTCGATGCCGACACCGGCGAGATCGTCGTCGAGGCCGGCAAGAAGATCACCGCGCGCCAGGCCCGCCAGCTCGGCGAGAAGGGCCTCAAGGCGATCAAGGCGACCGACGAGGACCTGCTCGGCAACTATCTGGCCGAGGACATCGTCAACTACGCCACCGGCGAGATCTTCCTCGAGGCCGGCGACGAGATCGACGACAAGACGCTGAAGGTGCTGCTCGGCACGGGTGAGCAAGAGATCCAGATCCTCGACATCGACCACGTCAATGTCGGCGCCTACATCCGCAACACCTTGGCCGTTGACAAGAACGAGAGCCGCCAGGACGCGCTGTTCGACATCTACCGTGTCATGCGCCCGGGCGAGCCGCCGACGCTCGAGACCGCAGAAGCCATGTTCAACTCGCTTTTCTTCGACAGCGAGCGCTACGACCTGTCGGCCGTCGGCCGCGTCAAGATGAATATGCGCCTCGAACTCAAGGCGGAGGACACCGTGCGCGTGCTGCGCAAGGACGACATCCTGGCCGTGGTCAAGACGCTGGTCGAGCTGCGCGACGGCAAGGGCGAGATCGACGACATCGACAATCTCGGCAACCGCCGCGTGCGTTCGGTCGGCGAGCTCATGGAGAACCAGTACCGCGTCGGCCTGCTGCGCATGGAGCGCGCGATCAAGGAGCGCATGTCCTCGATCGAGATCGATACGGTCATGCCGCAGGACCTGAGCAACGCCAAGCCGGCGGCCGCCGCCGTGCGCGAGTTCTTCGGCTCCTCGCAGCTGTCGCAGTTCATGGACCAGACCAACCCGCTGTCGGAGATCACCCACAAGCGTCGCCTGTCGGCGCTTGGACCGGGCGGTCTGACCCGCGAGCGCGCCGGCTTCGAGGTGCGCGACGTGCACCCGACGCATTACGGCCGCATCTGCCCGATCGAGACGCCGGAAGGCCCGAATATCGGCCTGATCAACTCGCTCGCCACCTTCGCGCGCGTCAACAAGTACGGCTTCATCGAGAGCCCGTACCGCAAGATCGTGGGCGGCAAGCTGACCAATGAGGTCGTCTATCTGTCGGCGATGGAAGAGGCCAAGCACTATGTCGCGCAGGCCAACGCCGAGCTCGACAAGAATGGCGGTTTCGTCGACGAATTCGTCATCTGCCGCAACGCCGGCGAGGTGATGATGGCGCCGCGCGAGAACGTCGACCTTATGGACGTTTCGCCCAAGCAGATGGTCTCGGTGGCGGCGGCGCTCATCCCGTTCCTCGAGAACGACGACGCCAACCGCGCCCTGATGGGCTCGAACATGCAGCGTCAGGCCGTGCCGCTGGTGCGCGCTGAGGCGCCGTTCGTCGGCACCGGCATGGAGCCGGTGGTCGCTCGTGACTCGGGCGCCGCCATCGGCGCCCGCCGCGGCGGCATCGTCGACCAAGTGGACGCGACGCGTATCGTCATCCGCGCCACGGAAGATCTCGACCCGGGCAAGTCCGGCGTCGATATCTACCGGCTGATGAAGTTCCAGCGCTCGAACCAGAACACCTGCATCAACCAGCGTCCGCTGGTGCGCATGGGCGACCGCGTCAACAAGGGCGACATCATCGCCGACGGTCCGTCGACCGAGCTCGGCGATCTGGCGCTCGGCCGCAACGTGCTGGTCGCGTTCATGCCGTGGAACGGCTACAACTATGAGGACTCGATCCTGCTCTCCGAGCGCATCGTGGCCGACGACGTTTTCACCTCGATCCACATCGAGGAGTTCGAGGTCATGGCCCGCGACACCAAGCTCGGACCAGAGGAAATCACGCGCGACATTCCGAACGTCTCGGAAGAAGCGCTGAAGAACCTCGACGAGGCCGGCATCGTCTATATCGGCGCTGAAGTGCAGCCGGGCGACATCCTGGTCGGCAAGATCACGCCGAAGGGCGAAAGCCCGATGACGCCGGAAGAAAAGCTTCTGCGCGCCATCTTCGGCGAGAAGGCCTCGGACGTTCGCGACACCTCCATGCGCATGCCTCCGGGCACCTTCGGCACGGTCGTCGAAGTGCGCGTCTTCAACCGCCACGGCGTCGAGAAGGACGAGCGCGCCATGGCGATCGAGCGCGAGGAGATCGAGCGTCTGGCCAAGGACCGCGACGACGAGCAGGCGATCCTCGACCGCAACGTGTATTCGCGCCTTTCCGACATGCTCGTCGGCAAGGATGCGATCGCCGGGCCGAAGGGCTTCAAGAAGGGCTCGAAGCTGTCGAAGGACACGCTCGACGAGTATCCGCGCTCGCAGTGGTGGCAGTTCGCCGTGGAGAACGAAAAGCTCCAGGGCGAGCTCGAGGCTCTGCGCGGCCAGTACGACGACTCCAAGAAGGCGCTCGAGCAGCGCTTCATGGACAAGGTCGAGAAGGTGCAGCGCGGCGACGAAATGCCTCCGGGCGTCATGAAGATGGTCAAGGTCTTCGTGGCGGTGAAGCGCAAGATGCAGCCGGGCGACAAGATGGCCGGCCGTCACGGCAACAAGGGTGTCGTGTCGCGCATCGTTCCGGTCGAAGACATGCCTTTCCTCGAGGACGGCACGCATGCCGATATCGTGCTCAACCCGCTGGGTGTGCCGAGCCGCATGAATGTCGGCCAGATCCTGGAGACGCATCTGGGCTGGGCTTGCGCTGGCATGGGCAGGAAGATCGGCGAGCTGATCGACGCGTACAAGGCGGGTGGCGACATCAAGCCGCTGCGCAAGACGCTGGAAAGCTTCATGCCGGCCAACGACCGCAACGAGCCGGTCCGCGAATACGACGACGAGAGCGTCATCCGGCTCAGCGAGCAGATGCGCCGCGGCGTTTCGATCGCGACCCCGGTGTTCGATGGTGCGCACGAGGCTGACATCAACACCATGCTGCAGCAGGCCGGCCTGCACACCAGCGGTCAGTCGCAGCTCTATGACGGCCGCACCGGTGAGCCGTTCGATCGCAAGGTGACGATGGGCTACATCTATATGCTCAAGCTTCATCACCTCGTGGACGACAAGATCCACGCGCGTTCGATCGGCCCGTACTCGCTCGTCACCCAGCAGCCGCTGGGCGGCAAGGCGCAGTTCGGTGGCCAGCGCTTCGGCGAAATGGAGGTCTGGGCGCTGGAAGCCTACGGCGCCGCCTACACGCTGCAGGAAATGCTGACGGTGAAGTCGGACGACGTCGCCGGTCGCACCAAGGTCTACGAGGCGATCGTCAGAGGCGACGACACGTTCGAGGCGGGCATTCCCGAGAGCTTCAACGTTCTCGTCAAGGAAATGCGCTCCCTCGGCCTCAACGTCGAGCTGGAGAACACCAAGCTCGACGAAGCTGCACGGCTGCCCGACGCGGCCGAATAAGGCAATGGCGCGCCGCGATAGCACGCGGCGCGCCCCTCAAATTCCTTCGGCCGGTGGCCGATCATTCTGCGGGCATTCGGCCCGCGCTCGATAAAAGGGGTTTTCGAGGACCCCGAAAAGGAGAACGGCATGAACCAAGAGGTCATGAATCTCTTCAACCCCCAGGCGCCTGCGCAGGTGTTCGATTCCATCCGGATCTCGCTCGCCAGCCCTGAGAAGATTCTGTCCTGGTCGTTCGGTGAGATCAAGAAGCCGGAGACCATCAACTACCGCACCTTCAAGCCGGAGCGTGACGGTCTGTTCTGCGCGCGCATCTTCGGTCCGATCAAGGACTACGAGTGCCTGTGCGGCAAGTACAAGCGCATGAAGTACAAGGGCGTCATCTGCGAGAAGTGCGGCGTCGAAGTCACGCTGTCGCGCGTCCGCCGCGAGCGCATGGGTCACATCGAGCTCGCCGCGCCCGTCGCCCATATCTGGTTCCTGAAGTCGCTGCCGTCGCGCATCGGCACGCTGCTCGACATGACGCTGAAGGACATCGAGCGCGTCCTCTACTTCGAGAACTACATCGTCACCGAGCCGGGTCTCACCGCGCTGAAGGAGCATCAGCTCCTCAGCGAGGAAGAGTACATGATCGCGGTCGACGAGTATGGCGAGGATTCGTTCACCGCCATGATCGGCGCCGAGGCCATCCATGACCTGCTCGCGGGCATGGACCTGGAGAAGATCGCCGGCGACCTGCGTTCGGAGCTCGCGTCGACCACCTCCGAGCTCAAGCAGAAGAAGCTCTTGAAGCGGCTCAAGGTCGTCGAGAACTTCATGGAATCCGGCAATCGCCCGGAATGGATGATCATGAAGGTCGTTCCGGTGATCCCGCCGGACCTGCGTCCGCTCGTCCCGCTGGACGGCGGTCGTTTCGCGACGTCGGACCTCAACGACCTCTATCGCCGCGTCATCAACCGTAACAACCGCCTGAAGCGGCTGATCGAGCTGCGCGCGCCCGGCATCATCGTGCGCAACGAAAAGCGCATGCTGCAGGAAGCCGTCGATGCGCTCTTCGACAACGGCCGCCGCGGCCGCGTCATCACCGGCGCCAACAAGCGCCCGCTGAAGTCGCTGTCCGACATGCTCAAGGGCAAGCAGGGCCGGTTCCGCCAGAACCTGCTCGGCAAGCGCGTCGACTATTCCGGCCGTTCGGTCATCGTGACCGGTCCGGAGCTCAAGCTGCACCAGTGCGGCCTGCCGAAGAAGATGGCGCTCGAACTCTTCAAGCCCTTCATCTACGCCCGCCTCGACGCCAAGGGTTTCTCCTCGACCGTCAAGCAGGCCAAGAAGCTGGTCGAGAAGGAGCGTCCGGAGGTTTGGGATATCCTCGACGAGGTCATCCGCGAGCATCCGGTGCTGCTGAACCGCGCCCCGACGCTGCACCGCCTCGGCATTCAGGCTTTCGAGCCGATCCTGATCGAAGGCAAGGCGATCCAGCTGCACCCGCTGGTCTGCACGGCCTTCAACGCCGACTTCGACGGTGACCAGATGGCGGTCCACGTGCCGCTGTCGCTGGAAGCGCAGCTCGAAGCCCGCGTGCTGATGATGTCGACCAACAACATCCTGCACCCGGCTTCCGGCGCGCCGATCATCGTGCCGTCGCAGGACATGGTTCTCGGTCTCTACTACCTCTCGATCGTGAACCAGAACGAGCCGGGCGAAGGCATGGTGTTCGCCGACATGGGCGAGCTCCAGCATGCGCTGGAGACCAAGGCCGTGACGCTGCACGCCAAGATCAAGGGCCGCTTCCGCACCGTCGACGCCGAAGGCAAGATGGTGTCGAAGATCTACGACACCACGCCTGGCCGCATGATCATCGGCGAACTTCTGCCGAAGAACGTCAACGTGCCTTACGAGACCGCCAACCAGGAGATGACCAAGAAGAACATCTCCAAGATGATCGACACCGTCTACCGCCACTGCGGTCAGAAAGAGACGGTCATCTTCTGCGACCGCATCATGGCGCTCGGCTTCGCCCATGCCTGCCGTGCCGGCATTTCCTTCGGCAAGGACGACATGGTCATCCCGGACACCAAGCTCAAGCTGGTGTCCGACACCGAGGCTTTGGCCAAGGAATACGAGCAGCAGTACAATGACGGCCTGATCACCCAGGGCGAGAAGTACAACAAGGTCGTCGACGCCTGGGCCAAGTGCTCGGAAAAGGTCGCCGACGAGATGATGGCCCGCATCAAGGCGGTGGAATTCGAAGACAACGGCCGTCAGAAGCCGATGAACTCGATCTACATGATGTCGCATTCGGGTGCGCGCGGTTCGCCCACCCAGATGCGTCAGCTTGCCGGCATGCGCGGCCTGATGGCCAAGCCCTCGGGCGAAATCA
>JBFLWR010000537.1:0-2279 GCA_040755925.1 Pseudomonadota bacterium | reverse complement strand
ATTTGGGCATCGTTGAAACGGAAATCGAAATGAACCAGCACATCAGGACCGAACTGGCTGACTCGACCCTTGTTCCGCTAGCGGAGCCCGGCGATGTTGTCCGGCTGGTCGACCTCAAGCGCCGGTTCGGCACGACGGCCGCGCTCGACGGCGTCTCGTTGAACGTCCGCAAGGGCGAGATCCTCGGCATCATCGGCCGCAGCGGCGCCGGCAAGTCGACGCTGATCCGTTGCCTGAATGGCCTGGAGCGGCCGGATTCGGGCGAGGTGTTCATAGAGGGACGCGAGATCAGCCGTCTGGGCGAGCGCGACCTGCAGCCGCTGCGCCGGCGCATCGGCATGGTCTTCCAGCACTTCAACCTCCTGTCGGCCAAGACCGTCGAGGAGAATGTCGCGCTGCCGCTCAAGATCGAAGGGCGGCCGCGCGCCGAGCGCAGGGAGCGTGCGGCCGAGCTGTTGCAGCTTGTGGGCCTGTCGGAGAAAGCGAAAGCCTATCCGGCCTCGCTGTCGGGCGGGCAGAAGCAGCGCGTCGGCATCGCCCGGGCGCTTGCCGCGAGGCCGGCGTTGCTCTTGTCCGACGAGGCGACCTCGGCGCTCGATCCCGAAACGACGCGCTCGATCCTTTCGCTTCTCAAGGACATCAACGCCAGGCTTGGCCTGACCATCCTGCTCATCACGCATGAGATGGAGGTGATCCGCTCCGTCGCCGATCGCGTCGCGGTGATCGATGCCGGCCGGATCGTCGAGGAGGGCGCCGTCTGGCAGGTCTTCGCCAATCCGAAATCCGATATCACCCGTAGCCTGCTCGGCGGTATCCGGCCGCAGCTGCCGGCGGAGATTGCGAGCCGGGTCGTCGCGGGGGAAGGCACGGAATCCGTCCTGAGGATCGACGTGGCCGGCGAGGCTGCGCGTGGCGCGCTTCTTTCGGACCTCGCCGCCAGCGTCCCTGGCCCGTTTCGCCTCATCCATGGCGGCATCGACCATGTCCAGGGGCAGCCGGTCGGCACGCTGTTCGTTGCCGTTCCCGGCGCGGGCGGGCATCTCACGCAAGTAACGACATTCCTGAAAACCCGCGGCGCGCGGGTGGAGGTGCTTGGCCATGTCGCCGGTCCTGTTTGAACTGCTGATCCGCTCGATCTGGGAGACCGTCCTGATGACCGGCGCCTCCGGTCTCATATCGCTGGTCTTCGGCCTGCCGCTCGGCCTCGCGCTGATCGCCACCGAACGCGGCGGCATTGCCGAAAATCTTTGGGTGAACCGCATCCTCGCGGCAATCATCAACGGCTTTCGTTCGGTCCCTTTCATCATCCTTCTCGTGGCGTTGATCCCGGTGACACGGCTGATCGTCGGCACGTCGATAGGCACCTGGGCGGCGATCGTGCCGCTGTCGATTGCCGCCACCCCCTATTATGCCCGCATCGCCGAGGTCTCGCTGCGCGAGGTCGACCACGGCCTGATCGAGGCGGCGCGCGCCATGGGCGGCAACCGCTGGACGATCATCCGGGAGGTGCTGGTGCCGGAAGCGCTGCCGGGCATCGTCGCCGGCTTCACCGTCACGCTGGTCACGCTCGTCGGCGCCTCCGCCATGGCCGGCGCCATCGGCGCCGGCGGGCTTGGCGATCTGGCCATCCGCTACGGCTACCAGCGTTTCGAGACAAACGTGATGATCGCCGTGGTCGTCGTCCTGATCGTGCTGGTCTGTGGCATCCAGTGGATCGGCGACCGGCTGGTCGCACGATTGGATCATCGCGCATGAGAAATACCGCAGGCGAAGACAGCGCGAATGCAATTTGCCGCGAATGCCGCGAATTGAGCGGTCGCTTTCTCCGTTCGCAATGACATTGGTCGACCCGTTCCTTCACCGGCGATGGCGCGCATGTCATCGTGCGGCGGATCGCAAGTTCTCGCCAAGAGGAGGCTGTCCATGGCCAGAATAATTCCGGTGCTCGATCTCGACCGCCTCGAACAGGGCGCGTCCGAACTGCGGACTTTCCTGTTTGACCTGCGCACCGCTGCCCGCGACGTCGGCTTCTTCTACCTCAGTGGCCATGGCATCGCGCAATCCGACATCGACGCCGTGCTCAATGCCGCGCGACGTTTCTTTGATCTGCCGGAGGCAGACAAGCTTGCGATTGAGATGGCGAAATCCCCGCAGTTCAGAGGCTATACGCGGGCCGGAGGCGAACTGACCAAGGGTAAGGCCGACTGGCGCGAACAGCTCGACATCGGCGTCGAGCGCGCGACGATCCCGCAGGGTTTGGGTGTTCCGGCCTGGACGCG
>JBFLWR010000536.1:0-2446 GCA_040755925.1 Pseudomonadota bacterium | reverse complement strand
CAGAAGGCGGTCGCGGCGGCTCAGAATTCCAAGCTCGGCACCGGCGGCTCGAAGCACCGGCACAGCTCCGCCGGCGAATGGGTCGACCATGGCCATCATGCGCTGATGCGCATCGCCGCCTTCAGGGCGGTTGGCGGCTATGACGAGACCTTCAGCCACAACGAGGACGCCGAGCTCGACTATCGTTTGCGCCAGGCCGGCTATCGCATCTGGATGAGCGGCGGCACGCAGATGGTCTACTATCCGCGCTCCACCCTGAAGAGCCTCTATTTCCAGTATCTCGGCTACGGCCGCGGCCGCGCCAAGAACGTGCTCAAGCACCGCGTGGTGCCGAAGGTGCGGCAGATGATCCCGCTTCTGGTGGCGCCCGTCGTGCTCCTGGCCCTCTACTCGTTCATCCACTGGCTGGCCGCCGTGCCGTTCCTGCTGTGGGCGGCAGTGTGCCTTGGCTACGGCGCCGTCACGGCCATCCGCCAGCGCAATCTGGCCCTCGCGCTTGCTGGCGTGTCGGCGATGGTCATGCATTTCGGCTGGTCGGTAGGCTTCTGGCAGCAGCTGCTGATGCCCCGGTCGCGACGCGAGGCGGCATGATGGCACGACGCTCGCTGGACATCTGCATCTGCACCTTCCGCCGGCCCGAGCTTGCCGACACGCTGCGCTCCGTCGCGACGCTGGACAAGCCCGAAGGGTTCGACATCGGCGTCGTCATCGCCGACAACGACGACAAGCCGACGGCCGAGCCGCTGGTGCGGAAACTGGCCGACGAACTGAAGTTGCGCGTCACCTATCGTCACGCTCCGGCGCGCAACATCTCGATCGCCCGCAACGCCTGCCTGGATGCCAGCGCGGCCGGGTTCGTCGCGTTCATCGACGACGACGAGACGGCTTCGCCGGGCTGGCTTGTCGAACTCCTGGCCATGGCTGACGCCACCGGCGCCGCCGCCGTGCTCGGGCCGGTCAGGGCGCACTACCATGCGGACGCGCCGGATTGGATGCGCAAGGGCGATTTCCACTCGACCTTACCGGTCTGGGTGCAGGGCGAGATCCGCACCGGTTACACCTGCAACGTCCTGCTCAGGGTGGCCGACGCAAGCCTGCGCAACCGTCGCTTCAGCCTGGCGCGGGGCCAGACCGGCGGCGAGGACACCGAATTCTTCGACAGCATGGTCAAGGCCGGCGGGCGCATCGCCTTTGCGCCCGACGCCTTTGTCGACGAGGTCGTGCCGCGCGCCAGGGCGGGTTTCGACTGGTTGCGCCGCCGCCGCTTCCGTTTCGGACAGACGCATGGCCACCTTATCGGACGCGACACGGGCGGCGTCCGCCGCGCCGCCCAGGTCGGCCTCGCTTCCGCGAAGGCCGCCTATTGCTTCGGCATGGCGATCCTGACGGCGATCAGCCCGGTGCGGCGGAACCGCAGCACCCTGCGCGGCATTATGCATGTCGGTGTCGTCAGCGGTCTGGTCGGCGTTCGCGAGATCCGCCAGTACGGCCTCACCTCGCCAGAGCAAGGGGACAAGCGTGCAGCCTGACGTCAGTTTCGTCATTGCGGCCTACAACGCCGAGTCGACCCTCGATCGGGCGATAGCAAGTGCGATCGCGCAGCGCGATGTCACCGTCGAGATCGTCGTCGTCGACGACCGCTCGCGCGACCGCACTCTCGGAGTGGCCCATTCGTATCCGAAAGACCTGGTCAAGGTGGTTGCGCTCCCCGACAACCGTGGTCCCGGCGGCGCCAGGAATGCGGGGCTGGATCTGGCTCGTGGCCGCTGGGTGGCCGTGCTCGATTCCGATGACGCCGTCCTTCCCGGCCGGCTGGCCGCGATGATCGCCCGGGCGGAAAAGGCGGGCGCCGAGATCGCCGTCGACAATGTCCAGGTCGTGCGCGAGGACGGCACGCCGGAGGACACCATGTTCCCGGCCGAATACGTCGAAACGCTCGGCGAAATCACGCTCGCCGACTACATCGCCGGCAATCTGGTCTTCGAGTCGCGCTTCAACCTCGGCTATCTGAAGCCGATCTTCCAACGCCGCTTCCTCGACGAAAACCAGCTTCGCTACGACGAGAAACTGCGCATCGGCGAAGACTACATCCTTTTGGCAAGCGCGCTGGCCAAGGGAGGCCGTTGCGTGGTCGAGCCGACGACCGGCTATGTCTACCACATCCGTACCGGCTCGATTTCACGCGTGCTCGAATTGCACCATGTCGAGGCGATGGCGAGCGCCGATGCCGCCTTCGCCGCGACCCATACAATGGATGACAGGGCCAAGGCCGCCTTTGCCAGGCGCCGGCGTAGCCTGCGCAAGGCGGCCTCGTTCCTGTCCCTGGTCCAGCACATCAAGGCCCGTGCGCCGCTCAAGGCGATACGCACGGCGCTCAGCGATCCGGCCGCGGTCAGGCATATGTCGATGCCGATCGCGGTCCGGCTACGAAGGGTTGCGGCGCAGT
>JBFLWR010000535.1:0-10096 GCA_040755925.1 Pseudomonadota bacterium | reverse complement strand
TCAACGCCTCGCGCACGATCACCGTGTAGCCCTGCATGACCAGCCCCGGAATGCGCTCATAGCCCGGCCAGGAGGTGTCGGAGACGACCGTCCAGCCGCGCTCGGCGGCGACGCGGGCGGCTTCCCGGACCGACTGGTCGTAATCGCCCGCGACCCGCACCATTTCGGCGCCGAAGCGGGCGATGGCCGCCACGCGCTCGTTGCTGACGCCCGAATGGACAAAGATGACGGAGCGCGCGCCGACAAGGCTGGCGCCCTGCGCGACCGAGCGGCCGTGATTGCCGTCGGTGGCGCAGGCGAAGGTCATCTGGGCGGCGACCGCCTTCACCTCGGGCTTGTGCAATTCAGCGACATCGACGGCGCGGCCAAGCCGCTTGCCGGCTTCTTCCAGCACCAGGCGCATGACAGCATAGGCGCCGCCCAGCGCCTTGAAGCTGCCTAGCCCGAGGCGCTTGCCTTCATCCTTGACGAGGAGCGCGGCGATGCCAAGCTCGCCGGCGAAAGCCGGCAAGGCGTGCAGCGGCGTCTCGGCGTGGTTGTCGCGCGCGGCCAGGAAGCGCTCCGCCTCCCCGGCTCCGGCCAGCCCAAGCGTAGCGGCGTCTTCATGGGTCAATGGCTGGCGATGGTCAGGGTGGCGATTGAGCAGCAACATGGCTTGGTTTCTCCGTCTCGATGGCTGAAATTTATTGCAAGGCGAGTGAGAAAGGCGCTCTGTTTTGCCAGTTGAAATGCAAGTTTGTTTCGTCTGGATGTCGCCATGACCGTTTCGCCCGAACTCGACGCCTTCGACCGCGCCATCCTCGCCATCCTGCAGAAGGACAACACGACGCCGCAGCGGGTCATCGGCGAGACGGTCAACCTGTCGGCGCCGGCGGTGCAGCGGCGCATCAAGCGCATGGAGGAGACAGGAATCATCCGTGCCAATGTCGCGCTGGTCGACCCGGCCAGGGTCGGCCATCCGATCACCATCTTCGTCGAGGTGGAGGTGGAGAGCGAACGCGCCGAACTGATCGACGCCGCCAAGCGCGGCTTCGCCGACGTGCCGGAAGTGCAGCAATGCTACTACGTGACCGGCGAGGCCGATTTCATCCTCGTCGTCACCGTGGCGACCATGGCCGATTACGAGGCGCTGACCAGGCGGCTGTTCTTCGAGAACAACAACGTCAAGCGGTTCAGGACGTTTGTGGCTATGGACAGGGTAAAGGTGGGGCTGGAGGTGCCTTTGGACGTGTCGCGTCCACGGTGACCTAGTGGATTTGCATCGAAGTGTTCGTATCACAACATGATACTCTACGTCTTGACGAAGGAACGTATCATGATAGGATACGTTAGTCGGAGCTGCCTGTGATACGCTCGTTCAAGAACAAAACTTCCGGAGCGGTATCGACAGGCAAGGCCCTGAAAGGGTTTCCGGCGGACCTCGTACGTGTCGCTCAGCGGAAACTGTTCATGCTCGATAACGCTGCGGAACTTGTGGATCTTCGAGTCCCGCCGGGAAACCGGCTCGAGGCGCTGAAGGGCGATCGGGCCGGCCAGCATTCAATTCGCATCAACGACCAATTCCGCATTTGCTTTCGATGGACGGATGGCGGCGCGGAGGATGTGGAAATCACCGATTATCACTAGCCGAAGATAGCCCGGCTTTGTGCGACGGAGTAAACCAGATGATCAATCTCGATAAGCCGATCCATCCCGGTGAGATATTGAGGGCCGAATTCCTCGAGCCACTCGACCTGAAGCCTTACACCCTGGCGAAGAAGCTCCATGTGCCGCGCACCCGCATCGAGCGCCTGGCGAATGAGACCACGCCCGTCACGCCGGACACTGCTTTGCGCCTGGCAAAGTTCTTCGGGACGACCCCACAGTTCTGGATGAACATGCAGGCGAGCTACGACCTTGCCGTCGAGGGCGCCTCAATACAGGAAGAGCTCGAGGAGATTGAGCGGTTCGAGGCCGCCGCTTGAGGGCCCTCCGCCCTCACCTTACCCGCCCCAGCCACCGCGCATAGACCTCCCCCACAATTCCGCGCCGGAAGATCAGCACGCAGATCATGAAGATCAGCCCGGTGGCGATGGTCACCGGGAAGCCGGAGGTGGCCAAAGTGTTTTCCAGCGTGACGACCAGGCCGGCGCCCACCGCCGGGCCGGCCATGGTGCCGATGCCGCCGAGCAGCGTCATCAGGATCACCTCGCCCGACATCTGCCAGGTGACGTCGGTGAGCGTGGCGAACTGGAAGACGATGGCCTTCGTCGCGCCCGCGAGGCCGGCGAGCGCCGCCGACATGACGAAGGCTGCTAGCTTGTAGCGGCCCACCGAATAACCCAGCGAAATGGCGCGGTTCTCGTTCTCGCTTATCGAGCGCAGGATCATGCCGAAGGGCGAGTTGACGATGCGCCAGATGGCGAAGACGCCGATCAGGAAGACGGCGAGCACGAAGAAATACATGTTCAGCGGCGCATTGAGATCGAGGACGCCGAAGAGACGGCCACGTGCAACGCCCTGGATGCCGTCCTCGCCCTCGGTGAAGGGCGCCTGCACGCAGAAGAAATAGAACATCTGCGCCAGCGCCAGCGTAATCATCGAGAAATAGATGCCCTGGCGGCGGATGGCCAGGAAGCCCATGACGAGGCCCATCAGCGCGGCGCCCGCCGTGCCGAGCAGGATGCCGGCCTCCGGCGGCCATCCCCAGGATTTCACCGCATAGGCGCAGAAATAAGCGGCGCCGCCGAAGAAGGCGGCGTGGCCGAAGGAGAGCAGGCCGGTGTAGCCGAGCAGCAGGTTGAAGGCGCAGGCGAACAGCGCGAAGCACAGCATCTTCATCACGAAGATCGGATAGACGAAGAAGGGCGCGGCGATCAGCGTCACGATCGCCAGCGCCACCAGCAGGCGTTCCAGCCGCACCGAGGCCGCCGCCTGTCGCTGGTGAAGGGTCGCGTCGCTCATCTCAGGCGTCCCTTCCGAACAGGCCGGCCGGCCGCAAGAGCAGCACGATCACCATGATGACGAAGACGACAAGGTTCGATGCCTCCGGATAGAAGACCTTGGTCAGGCCCTCGGCGAGGCCGAGCATATAGCCGGTGACGATGGCGCCGAGGATCGAGCCCATGCCGCCGACCACGACGACGGCGAAGACGACGATGATGAGGTCCGAGCCCATCAGCGGGCTGACCTGGTAGACGGGCGCCGCTAGAATGCCGGCCAGCCCGGCAAGCGCCGCGCCCAGCCCGTAGGTGAGCGTCAGCAGCAGCGGCACGTTGACGCCGAAGGCCTGCACCAGTTGCGGGTTCTCGGTCGCGGCACGCAGGTAGGAGCCGAGCCTCGTCTTCTCGATCAGGAGCCAGGTGCCGATACAGACGACCAGCGAGGCCACCACCACCCAGCCGCGATAATTGGGCAGGAACATGAAGCCGAGATTGGTGCCGCCGGCAAGCAGCGCCGGCACCGCGTAGGGATTGCCGGAGACGCCGTAATAGTAGCGGAACACGCCCTCGATGACCAAGGCGAGGCCGAAGGTGAAGAGCAGGCCGTAGAGCGGGTCGAGCCGGTAGAGCCTGGACAGCGCCACGCGCTCCACCGCCATGCCGAACAGGCCGACGACCAGGGGCACGATGACCAGCGCCGGCCAGTAGCCGATGCCGAGATGCACCAAGAGCAGGTAGCCGATGAAAGCGCCCAGCATATAGAGCGCGCCATGGGCGAAATTGATGATGCGCAAGAGCCCGAAGATGACGGCGAGGCCGAGGCTGAGCATGGCGTAGAACGAGCCATTGATCAGCCCGACCAGCAATTGCCCGAGAAGCGCCTGGATGGGGATGCCGAAGATCGTGGTCATTTGGCCATCAAACTCCCAGCACCTCGTGCAGCTTTTCGGTGTGGGCGGCAAGCTCGCCGACGGCAAAGCCCTCCACCACCTTGCCGTGGTCCATCAGGTAGAAGCGGTCGGCGATGCGGGCGGCAAAGCGGAAATTCTGCTCGACCAGCAGGATCGTCATGCCGCGCTTCTTCAAGGTCGCCAGCAATTCGCCGATGCGCTGGACGATGACCGGCGCCAGCCCCTCGGTCGGCTCGTCGAGCAGGAGCATGTCGACGCCGGTACGCAGGATGCGCGCCATCGCCAGCATCTGCTGCTCGCCGCCCGACAGCTTCGTGCCCTGGCTGTTGCGGCGCTCCTTCAGGTTGGGGAAGAGCTCGAAGATCTCCTCCACGCTCATGCCGCCCTTGGCCACCACCGGCGGCAGGATGAGGTTCTCGTCGACGGTGAGCGTGGCGAAGATGCCGCGCTCCTCCGGCACGAAGCCGATGCCCTGATGGGCGACGCGGTGCAGCGGCAGGCGCATCAGGTCCTTGCCGTTGAAGGTGACGCTCCCCGTCCGCTTGCGGACCAGGCCCATGATGGCACGCAAGGTCGTGGTCTTGCCGACGCCGTTGCGGCCGAGCAGCGTGACGGTCTCGCCACGCAAGACGTCGAGGTTGACGCCATGCAGCGCGTGGCCTTCGCCATACCAGGCGTGGAGGTCGCGCACGGCAAGCAGCGGCTCACTCATGTTCCGTCCCCATATAGGCGACACGGACGCGCTCATCCTTGCTCACCGTCGGATAATCGCCGGCGGCCAGCACCTGGCCGCGCTGCAGGACGGTGATCCAGTCGCAGAGATCGGCGACGACGGCGAGGTTGTGCTCGACCATCAGTATGGCGCGGTCGCTGGCCAAAGAACGGATGATGCCGGAGATCATGCCGACGTCTTCGTGGCCCATGCCGGCCATCGGCTCGTCGAGCAAAAGCACTTTCGGATCGAGCGCCAGCGTGGTGGCGATCTCCAGCACGCGCTTGCGGCCATAGGAGAGATCGCCGGCCAGCCGGTGCTCGGCCTCGTCCAGCCCGACGACGGCGAGCAGCTCGCGCGCCCGGGGCGTCAGCCGGTCGAGCGCCGAAACCGGACGCCAGAACTGGTAGCCCAGCCCGCCGGGACGCTGCAGAGCAACGCGGACATTGTCGAGGACGCTCAGATGCGGAAAGATCGCCGATATCTGGAAGGAGCGGACGAGCCCCATGCGCGCGACCTTCGCCGGCGGCGTGCGGGTGATGTCGGTGCCGAGCAGCTCGATCCTGCCGCTGGTCGGCTGCAGGAACTTGGTCAAAAGGTTGAAGATGGTGGTCTTGCCGGCTCCGTTCGGCCCGATAAGCGCGTGGATCTTGCCGTGATGGATATCGAGGTCGACATCCTTCACGGCGACGAAGCCGGCAAAGTCACGCCTCAAGCCGCGGGCGGAAAGCACCACCCGCGGCGTGTTATCTTTGCCGTCCGGTCGGACAGCGGTGGAGATGTCGAGCGTCACTTGGTGACGAGCGGGCAGCCGCTATCCTCGGCCTTCATGAAGGCTTTGTCGCCCGGAATGGTCGCCAGGTACTTGTAGTAGTCCCAGTCCTTCTTCGACTCTTCCGGCTTCTTGACCTGGTAGAGATACATGTCGTGCACCATCGAGCCGTCGGCCTGCACCTTGCCGTTGGCGGCGAAGACGTCGTTGACCGGCATCTCATGCAGTTGCTTGGCGACCGCCTCGGTCTCGTCGGTGCCGGCCTTGTCGACCGCTTTCAGATATTGCGTCACCGCCGAATAGGTGCCGGCCTGGATCATGTTGGGCATGCGGCCGGTGCGCTTGAAGAAGCGCTCGGCGAATTCGCGGCTCTTGTCGTCGCGATCCCAGTAATAGCCCTCGGTCAGCACGACGCCCTGGGCCGCCTGCAGGCCGAGGCCGTGCACTTCGGCCAGCGTGAAGAGAAGTGCTGCCAGCCGCTGGCCGCCGGCGACGATACCGAACTCGGCCGCCTGCTTGATGGCGTTGGAGGTGTCGAGGCCGGCGTTGGCCAGCCCGACGATCTTGGCGCCGGACGACTGCGCCTGCAGCAGGAAGGAGGAATAGTCGGTCGAGCCCAGCGGGTAGCGCACCTCGCCCAGCACCTTGCCGCCGGCGGCTTCGACCAGCTTGGTGGTCTGGTCCTTCAGCGAATAGCCGAAAGCGTAGTCGACAGTGATGAAATACCAGCTGTCGCCACCCTGCTTGACCAGCTCGCCGCCGGTGCCGACGGCCTGCGAATGCGTGTCATAGGCCCAGTGGAAGCCGTAGGGCGAGCACTGCTTGCCGGTGAGGTCGGTGGACGCAGCGCCGGTGACGATGTCGATCTTCTTCTTTTCCTTGGAGATGCCCTGGACGGCGAGCGCGACGGACGAGGTGGTGAGCTCCATGATGGCGTCGACCTGCTCGGTGTCGTACCACTGGCGCGCGATGTTGGAAGCGATGTCGGGCTTGTTCTGGTGGTCGGCGCTGACGATCTCGATCGGGGCGCCCTGCACCTTGCCGCCGAAATCCTCCACCGCCATCTTGGCGGCCTCGACCGACCATTTGCCGCCGAAATCGGCATAGACGCCCGACTGGTCGTTGAGGATGCCGATCTTGACCTTGCCGTCGGAAATCTGGCCGGCCGTCGCCGGCATTGCGGTCGCGGCAAGCAGCGCGGCCGAAACGAGATAGGTTGCTTTCACTGCCAATTCCTCCCTGGTGGCCAACCAACGGCAAACGCGGCAGGCCCTGCGATGGTTCAATGGTTGCGTCCGATGTCCTGGAAAATGCGGGCTCGCGCCCCGCTCGCTCTCCTCTGCCCGACCACGCCACCGCCCCGGATGCACGAAACCTAGCATCACATTTCGCGGGCCGAGAATGCTATTTTCGTAGCATGGCGCAAGGGCAGGCCGAGTGGGCCGTTTCGGCGGCGCGGTGTGCTCTACCAGTCGGGCTCAACAGCAGAATCCTCGGAAAACCCCGAAGGTTCGGCCGCGGGGAAGGTCGGCATGGCAGCCTCGCGAAGGGATGCCGGGAACCGCTTGAGGTATTTGTCGTCGAACGGAAGCCTTAGATAGCCGGTGGCGATGAGCGCGGCCGCCTCCGCCTGTTCGCGATCGCGGGCCGCCTTCACCGGAGACCGGTCGGGCCGCCGGGCAAGCCATGCCTTGTGAAGCGCGAATATCCTCGGGTCGACCGTCGGTATCCTGACCGGATAACCCCGCTCGTCGATGGCGATGGCTTCCGTCTTCGGCGCGTTGAGGAGCCACTGCAACCCGTCCATCGGCGCGCCGTCAAGGTCATCGGCAAGAGAACTGAAGGACGTCGGGGCGTCGTCCTTGAGGACATTCCTTGCCTCCGGCCGGATGAGGTCGACCAGATAGCCGTCCCGGTTCGTTGCCCGGAACGCCCTGGGCTGGAGCGGCTTGAAGGACCGGTCCACCTTGCGCAGCACGCCGATGAGGCCCGACTGCGTTATCTTCTCGCTGGTGACGAAACTGATGCGGCGGCGCGAGTCGAGGAGCAGGTCGATGTCGCCGGTCGCCGTGAGGCCGCTCGCAATCTGCACGCCCGCCATGGCCTCGTAGGCGAACAGGGCGTTTGTTCCCACCACCAGCAATTGCCTGCCGAGCAGGTTCGTGTCGGCGCAGCGCCGCAATATCCGCGCGGCTATGGCCGGCACCCTTCCCAGACCCATGGCGACATTGACCCTGGCAAGACCGTTCAAGCGATCGGAGAGGCCGGCCAGCAGATCCCTGTTGCGCGCCCTGCCCTCGGAAAAGGCCGAGAACGTCCCTTCGGTCTCCTCGCTTCGGGGGCCAAGCGAGTTCTCGGTCTGCCTGATTTTCCGCAGCAGATATTCGGCGCCGTTGCGCTCGCCCCAGCGCATGCCGCCCGCGAAGCGCCTCTGGCGCTCGTCATCCGCACCGAGCCAACTCTCATAAACCTGCTGTGTGTCTATGAGCTGGCGGCGCTGCTCGGCCGTCAGTTCATTCAGCATCGGTTTTCCACTTTCTGGCGACATCTGCGTAATGATAGTGGAAAATCGTTATATATCAACCTATTGCTTTATTTTTTCCACTATCGCAGCGAAAATTGTAATTGAAGTGGAAAAATGTTCAAAAACAATACCTTAAATCAACAACTGCGGCACATCACAGGCCGCGTCATCGCGATTCTCGCCACGCCTGCGGCAGGAAGCCACCGATCAGCCGGCAGCCGCGGCCCAGGCCACCACCGCCGACGGAAACAATGCGGAAACAAGATTCAACAGTGCGGAAAAACTCGCGAAAAGAGCCGGTGTCATAACGGTACCCGGAGCAGCCGACCACTACGGCGAGCGACAAAGACATCGATCCTTGAAAGGAATGCCGATTATGAAAAAGACCCTTCTCTCCGTTCTCGGCCTGGCCGTCGCGCTCGCTTTCGCGGTGCCGGCCGCCAACGCCCAGACCACCGCGCCCGCCACGACGACGACCACTGACACGACGACCGCTCCGGCCACCACGACGACGACCACCCCTGCTCCGGCCGCCACCGAGACGGCGAAGCCCCCGGTCAAGGCCGTCAAGAAGCACCGGAAGCATCGCCGGCATCATCATCACGGCCGCAAGCATCACCTGCGCAAGCACAACCGGCACCACATGAGGAAGCACCACACCCGCAAGCATCATGTGAAGAAGCACTCGCACAAGAAGCCCGCCAAGAAGCCGGCCGCCGCATAAGGCCCGGTCCTCCCGAACTTCATGACCGATGGTTTCGGGCCTTGGTTCCCGGGTTCGAAACCATCTCCTCCCCCGAAAGCGCCGTCCCGGTTGGGACGGCGTTTTTTGTTTGCGGTTACTTCCGCTTCTGCGGATAGATCGTCTCGCCGCGCTTAAGCATCTCGACGAAGCTCTGGATCTTCTTCCTGCGCCCGGCTTCCGTCTTCATGTTGTGGGTGCGGAAGGCGAGCGAGAAGCGGTTCTGGGCCGAAAGCGTTTCGAGCATTGCCTTCGCCTTCGGCTCGGCGTCGATCGCCGCCTGCAGGTCGGGCGGAATGGTCATGTCCTTCGACCCGCCATAGGCGCGGTCCCAGCGGCCGTCGGCCTTGGCCGCCTCGACCTCCTTGAGGCCATGCCCGGTCATGCGGCCTTCCTCGATCAGGCGGGCGACATTGTCGATGTTGATCTTGCTCCAGATGCTCTTCCTGCCACGCGGCGTGTAGCGCTGCAGGAAGCTCTTCTCGTCGAACGACTTGCGCACCGCGTCGATCCAGCCGAAGCACAGCACCACGTCGATCGCCTGTTTCGGCGTGATCGAAGGCAGGCCGGAGCCGACCTTGTGCACCTTGATCCAGACCTCGCTTTCGCCGGCATGGTTGTCGGCCAGCCAGGCATAAAAGCTCTCGGCATCGGGGAATTCCCGGACCTTGTCCGGATCGACCTTGATGGGCGCCATCGTCACCTCGTCCTTCGTTGCAGGCCACTGTGGCCGATTCCCTCGCCGTTGTAGCCCGGCCACCTGCCAGTTCATGTCAGCAGGCGTCCGGAGATCGGCCGGCGGACGCCCGCAACAGGAACGCGCGGTACGTTCGCGGCGTTGCTGGAAGATCGCGAAGGAACAGAGGAGGTCCAGGATGGGCATCGAAACAATCTTCGCTCATGTCAGTTGTTCAGATCTCGAAACCAGCGCGAGATGGTACGAGAAACTGTTCGGCAGGCCCCCTGCCCGCCGGCCGATGGCGGGGCTGGTCGAATGGCAGTTCACCGACAGCGCCGAAGTGCAACTCTTCGAAGACAAGGACAAGGCCGGCACCAGCACGCTGACCATCGGCGTATTGCCGCTGGAGCCCGAGCGCAAGCGCCTTGCCGATGCCGGCCTCGAGCCTGGGCCGATCGAGGAGACGAAGGACTTCTACATCATGCGCATGCGCGATCCGGACGACAATCTCGTCGTCCTTGCCAGCGCGAGGCGGGCATAAGCCGGGACGCTACTGCAGCTGCGGCTTTTTCAGGAAGGCGTTGCGGTCGGCCGATTTCACGCGCAGCCAGGTTTCGCGGCCGTCGCGCACGACGCGCAGCGGGATTTCCGAGCCCGCCGGATTCTCCCAGAGCTTGCGGTAGAAGTCGGCGAGGCCGTCGACCTCGCCGTCGCGCACCTCGGAAATGATGTCGCCCTGGCGCAGGCCGGCCTTGGCGGCCGGGCCGCCCTCGGCGACGCTCATCACCACAACCATGCCGTTGGATTCGGCCGAGAACGCGCCCAGCCAAGGACG
>JBFLWR010000534.1:0-9652 GCA_040755925.1 Pseudomonadota bacterium | reverse complement strand
TAGGGCCGGCTAAGCAAGCGCGTGGTGATTAAAAATGTGGCAGAGCGAGGCAACTGCCATTATTTTGCCGCAAGGCTGACATTTCACCTTTTATCTCAAACCGTTAGGTGATCACGTCAGATTTCGCACCGTCGTCATCTTTTGTTCGCTAAATGGGAACGGAAGGGATAGACGAGCATTGTTTTGCGACGCGTTAACTCGTACGTGTCAGAAAATGGTGCAGTGCACAATTCTGGAACTGAGCGTATAAATCTGGAACTGAGCACAAGAAAGAGTTTGGCGGAGTAGCCGAAGTGTCACTTCTGCAGATCTACTTTAGAGCTCTGAGCTATCTGGCGGCTGACAAGAAGCGTGTCGCATTGATATGCGGCGCCAACGTCGCGCTGGCAGCGGTCGCAATCCTCGAGCCGATCCTGTTGGGTCGGGTGATCGGTGCGATTTCCGAAAAAGGGCCAGTGTTTTCGACGCTCGCTGTCTGGGCGGCCATCGGTGCGTTCAACGTCGTGGCCTTCGTCCTGGTGGCGCGCGGCGCCGATCGCTTCGCCCACGCCCGCCGCTCGGAAGTGCTGTGCCAGTCCTTCGAACGCGTCATCACCATGCCGCTCGCCTGGCACCAACAGCGTGGCACCTCAAATTCGCTGCACACGCTCCTGCGCGCAGTCGAAACCCTGTTCAGCCTGTGGCTCGAATTCATGCGTGTGCATCTCTCGACCGCCATTGCGCTGGTCCTGCTGGTGCCGACCGCTCTCGCCATGGACGTCCGCATGTCCATCGTGCTGCTGGGGCTCGGCGTGCTCTATGTCGCCATCGGTCGTATCGTCATGCGCCACACCAAGTCGGGGCAGACCGCTGTCGAACGCCATTATCACACCGTCTTTGCCCATGTGACCGACAGCGTCAGCAATGTCGCCGTTCTGCAGAGCTATAACCGCATCGGCCATGAGACCGCGACGCTGAAGCGTTACGTCAAGGACCTGCTCGACGCGCAGAACCCCGTGCTCGACTGGTGGGCGATCGCCAACGCGCTGAATCGCCTGTCCTCGACCATCTCGATGATGATCGTGCTCTCGATCGGCGCCTATCTCGTCACACGTGGCGAGCTCCGCGTCGGCGATGTCGTCGCCTTCATCGGCTTCGCCGGGATGCTGATCGCCCGCCTCGACCAGATGTCGGCTTTCTCCACACAAATCTCCGAAGCGCGCGCCAAGCTCGAGGACTTCTATCGCCTGGAAGACTCCGCCGCCGATGTGGCCGAGCCGGATGGCCTGCGCGAGCTCGCCAACGTTACCGGCCATGTCCGCTTCGAGGATGTCAGCTTCGAGTTCGCCAATTCCGGCCATGGCATCGAGGACGTGTCCTTCGAGGTCCAGGCAGGCCAGACCGTCGCCATCGTCGGCCCGACCGGCGCTGGCAAGACGACGCTCATCAACCTGCTGCAGCGCGTCTTCACGCCCTCGCGCGGCCGCATCCTGATCGACGGCATCGATACCCGCACGGTGACCCGCAAGTCGCTGCGCCACTCGATCGCCACCGTCTTCCAGGACGCCGGCCTGCTTAACCGCTCGATCGAGGACAACATCCGTGTTGGCCGCGCCGATGCGACCTATGACGAGATCCACGCCGCCGCCAACGCCGCCGCCGCGCAGGATTTCATCCTCTCCAAGAGCGGCGGCTATGACACCGTCGTCGGCGAGCGTGGCGGCCAGCTCTCGGGCGGCGAGCGCCAGCGCATTGCCATCGCCCGTGCCGTGCTCAAGGACGCGCCGATCCTGGTGCTGGACGAGGCGACCAGCGCGCTCGACGTCGAGACCGAGGACCGCGTCAAGGAAGCGATCGACGAGCTGCGCCGCAACCGCACCACCTTCATCATCGCCCACCGTCTGACCACGGTCCGCGACGCCGACCTGGTCGTCTTCATGGACAAGGGCAAGGTGGTCGAGTTCGGCGGCTTCACCGAGCTATCGCTGCGCAACGGCCGCTTCGCCGCCCTGCTGCGCGCCGGCGGCCTGCTCAACGACGAGGAAGTCCGCCGCCTCAGCCGCCCGGTCAACGAAGCGGCGTAAGCACAACGCTTCTCCCTTCTCCCCTTGTGGGAGAAGGTGGATCGGCGCGCAGCGCGGAGACGGATGAGGGGTGTTCCAGCGGAGTGGGACGGTGGCGTTCCTTGGAGCGCCCCTCATCCGTCGCCATCGGCGACACCTTCTCCCACAGGGGGAGAAGGAGAGAGTGCGACACTCCTCCGATTGCCCCCGCCACGTCTCCGGTCTATTTAGATCGGCATGAGCGACACCACCTCACGCCTCGCCGGCTGGATCGATCTTGCCAATCCGACGCGCTTCGTCGGACTGGCCGACAGGATCATCCCATGGCTGGCGTCCGTTGCCGCCATCCTGCTTGCGGTCGGCCTCTATATGAGCTTCACCGCGCCGGAGGATTTCCAGCAGGGCATCACGGTGCGCATCATGTACATCCACGTGCCTTTCGCGTGGCTCGCCATGATGTGCTACACGATCATGGCGATCTCGGCGTTGGGCACTCTGGTCTGGCGCCACCCGCTGGCAGACGTCGCCCTGAAATCTGCGGCGCCCATCGGCGCCACCTTCACCGCGCTGGCGCTGATCACCGGCTCCATCTGGGGTAAGCCGATGTGGGGCACCTGGTGGGTGTGGGACGCGCGGCTGACCTCGGTCTTCGTGCTCTTCTTGATGTATCTCGGCATCATCGCCCTGACCCGCGCGCTTGACGATGCTGGCCGCGCTGCCTGGGCCGCCGCCATCATCACGCTTGTCGGCTTCATCAACATCCCGATCATCAAATTCTCGGTCGACTGGTGGAACACGCTGCACCAGCCGGCCTCCGTCTTCCGGCTCGGCGGCCCGACAATCGATCCGTCGATGCTGTGGCCGCTGGGCGTGATGGCGCTCGGTTTCACCGTTCTGTTCTTCGCGCTGCATCTGATGGCGATGCGCACGGAGATTTTCAGGCGGCGGGTGACTGCGATGCGCCGGGTTGCGGCCAGGCAGGCGGAGCGGCCTTAATCTTCTCCCTAGGGGAGACGGCTAGGCGCTCACCCCATCCGTCCCCGCGCGGCGACGGGCAGCGTTTCCAGCACCTTGTCACCGTCGATCAGATGCACCTGGTCGAACAGGTTCGTCACCACGCAGCAATGATCCGGGACGACGCGCACGCGCTCGCCGATGCGCAAGCCTGCGCCGTCGGAAAGCGTGACGGTGCCATGCTCCTCGCTCAGGCCGGTGATGCGCGCGCCGGCGACGCCGAGCAGTTCGCCGAAATCGGGCAGCCCCAGCGTGTCGGAGGACAGCGCCTTGCTGCCGCTGTCGAGGATGGCGCGGGTCTTGGTCGGATGGCTGACAACGGTGGCAAGCACCGTCAGCGCGCAATCGTCTATCGTGCCGACGCCTTTGGCCACCTGGTAGCGGTCGAGATAGATATAGGTGCCGGGGCGGTATTCGGTGACGATGCTGTCTTCGCCGGAGCGCCACATGTCCGGCGTGCCGCCGCTGGAAATGCGCGGGCATTCGAGGCCCCCCAGGGCAAGCGCTTCACGCGCGGACCTCAACCACGCTTCGGCCTCCGCGGCGCGCCTCGCCGCCGGATAGGTCATCAGCCCGCCGAACGAGAGGCCTTTCGCCTGGTCGATCACTTTCGCCAGCTCGAGCGCCTCGGCCGGGCTCTGCACGCCGCAGCGGCCCATGCCGGTGTCGCACTCGACTAGAACCGAAAGCGGATGGCCGGCATCGGTGAAGGTTGCGGAAAGTCCTTCCAGCGTCTCATGGCTGTCGGCCGTCACCGAGAGGGTGACGCGGCCATGCAGCGCCTTCAGCCGTTGCAGCTTGGCGCGGCCAAGGATGTTGTAGGGCAGGAAAATGTCGGCCAGCCCGGCGTCGGCCATCACCTCGGCCTCGCCGATCTTCTGGCAGGTGATGCCAACGGCGCCCGCCGCGACCTGCTTCTTCGCCCAGTAAGGCAGCTTGTGCGTCGTGATGTGCGGGCGAAGCTTCAGGCCGTGCGCGTCGGCATGCGCCTGCGCTTTGCTGATGTTGGCTTCGGCGCGGGCCGCGTCGATCAGGATCGCCGGCGTGTCGAGGTCGTCTATGCTTGGCATGTTTCACCATCCAGAAATCTGCGTGGCGTTATGGCCCTGAACGGCGCGATTGTCACGGGCCAGCTGGAGCGGTTTCAATCGACAGCGGACCGGCGTTCGGCTATGCCGAAGGGACAATTCTGCAGCCAGCGGCCCGGAGGGAAGAGATCCTATGAAGCGCTCCAAGATCAACGACATCATCCGCGAAGCCGACGCCTTCATCCGTTCGTTCGGCTACATCATGCCGCCCTTCGCCTACTGGTCGCCGGAAGAAGCCAAGGCGCGCAAGGCCGATTCCTCGGCCGTGTTCACCTCGCGCCTCGGCTGGGACATCACCGACTACGGCCAGGAGAAGTTCGATGAGCTCGGCCTGTTCCTGTTCACCGTGCGCAACGGCCGCTACGAGGACATGAAGCTCGGCATGGGCATGCTCTATGCCGAGAAGATCATGATCTCGCGCAAGGACCAGCTGTCGCCGATGCACCGCCACAACATCAAGGCCGAGGACATCATCAACCGCGGCGGCGGCAAGCTGGTGCTGGAACTGTTCATGCACGACCGCGACGGTGGCATCGACCCCAAGGCCGAAGTGTCGGTGCCGGTCGACGGCACCATCACCAGGTTGCCGGCGGGCGGGCTCCTGAAGCTCGACCCGGGCCAGAGCGTCACGCTGCTGCCCGGCGTCTGGCATGCCTTCTGGGCCGAGGGCAAGGACGTGCTGATCGGCGAGGTCTCGACCGTCAATGACGACCTCACCGACAACGTCTTCCGCGAGCCGATCGGCCGCTTCTCCAACATCGACGAGGACGTTGCGCCGCTGCACCTGCTGGTGTCCGACTACGAGAAATGGGTGGGGTAGGGTCCTAGTCGTCCCAATTCAGCTGCTGAACGAACGTCCAGACACTGATAGTGCTGTCGTCCCTATCGCTCGTGCTGTGCAGCGTGAGGACGATATCCACGGTGGGGGGCGCTTTGATCATGACTGTGATCACGCGCGTCCCGTCGTCAGGTACGATGCCTATGCCTGAGGTGATTTCCCAATTTCCTGCGGCCTGCTGAAGTCGGGGACAGGAATCCTCGAATTGCTCCCTCATCGAGGCATCGTTTGGAAACGGTTGGTCGGTGAGCTGCGCGAACTCTTCCCACGACCCGGAGATTGCTGCCCGAATGGCACGTTCTATTCTGGCGCTCTCGGTTTGGCTGATTGTTTCAGACATACAGAGAGCTCCGATCTACCGCGCGTACTTGTCCGCCTTCCTATTCCCAAGCAGCAGCTTGCGTTCCAGATGCGCTCTGAGCTCGCCGTAATAGGCTGTGAGGAAGGCCTTTGAATCGATCGGCTCGACCCTGGCGCCGATCTTGCGGCTAATTGTTTCCGCCACCGCTTTCAGCGCGAAGTAATCGTCGCGGCGCAGCACTTCCTCCAGCTTCTGCAACTCCGCGATGCCATAGGCGTCGAGTTGCGCCTGGCTGAACTGGAAGCGCGCCGCGATCGGATCCCTGCGCTGCGAAAGGTCTTCGACCAGCGCCACTTTCGGCGCCTCGACCACCCAGGTTCCGGCGAGCAGGTCGCCGATCCTCAGCCGGTCGCGGTTGAAGAGCGGAAACAGCGAGAACAGCAGCGCCCACACCAGGCCGAAGATCGTCGTCAGCGTGTCGGCGACATCGGCGCTGGCGCGCGCGGCCAGGATAGACAGCGGCAGGAAAACCTCGATCTCGCGCATCAGGTTGCGCGCGATTACCTGGTCGATGGTGAGGCCGGCGCCGCTGCGTGACGCGACCCGGACGCCAACCATCCGCTTGCCGGGTGTAGCTGCCCGCCGTCCCGCCTCGAAAGCGATGAAGTAGACGTTGCGCAGCACGAACATGAACATGATCCAGACGATGAACAGCGGCTCGGCGTCCTTCACGCCAAGTCCGCCAAGGCCGAAGATCGCGACGAGGCTGACCACGATCGCCGCGACGACGATGATCACCACGTCGAGCAGGAACCCGGAAGCGCGCGTACCGGCATCCGCCAGTTTCACGCGCAGGTCCACGCCCTCGGGCGTGACCAGCGGGCGTATGAGCGCGGCGGGGTTCCTAGCCGTTGCCATGCCGCACCATCTTGAACAGGTAGAAATATGAGATCCAGAACGCCAGCATGCCGCCGCCGACCGAATAGCGGACGAGGTCGCTGGTGATGGTCTGGCGGCCGATGCCTTCGAGCAGCCCGGCGAACAGGAGCATCACCGCGACGCCGACCATGGCGGTCGCCGCCGTGCGTCCTGCCTTTGCCGCGGCGGCCATGCGCGTCAGCTCGCCGGGAAAGGCGATGCTGGTGCCGATGCGCATGCCGGCGGCGGCCGCGATCGCGATGGCGAACAGCTCCGTCGTGCCATGGATCGAGAGCCAGCCGCCGAGCTCGAAGCCCAGTCCCTTGGCGGCGTAAATCTGGAATATCGCGCCCAGCATGCAGCCGTTCATCAGGATGAGCAGCACGCTCGGCACTGCGAAGGCGAAGCCCAGCGCGAAGGCCAGGATCGCCACCTGCGTGTTGTGGGTGAACAGAAAGGCTGCGAAGCCCGAGAGGAAATGGTCGCCGCCGCCATAGAGCACGCTCCGCAGCATTTCCGCCGAGGAGTCCGGATTGCGCCCGCCGGCGAGGCTCGGCGCGATGATGGCGTCGTACCAGCGCTTGTCGGAGGCGACCAGCCAGTAGCCGGCGATGGCGCCGACCACCGTCAGCAAGACCGACACCCAAACCTCGCGCCACAGATCGCGGATTGCCGCCGGCCAGTCGCGCAGGAAGAAGTCGCCGATGCGCGTCCGCAAGGACCTTCGCGCGCCATAAAGGTAGAAGTAGCCGCGCAGGCAGAGCGCTTCGAGATAGGCGATCAGCGCGCTGTCGAGAGAGGTGGCGCGCGCCACCGAAAGCGAGGACAGCGCCGAGCGGTAGAGCAGCGGCAGCGACAGCAATTCGTCTTCCGACAGCGCGCGCGGCGCCCGCTTCTCGACGCGGGCGAGCAGCGCCTCGAACGCCTTCCAGTCCGTCTCACGCTCCTGGCGGAAGCTTGCCAGCGACTGGCGGACGGCATCGGCACCGGCGGACAGCGTCATAAGAGGTTCTCCTCCTTGAGCTGGATATAGCGCTCGACCAGCGCCGGGCCGAGCCGCTGGTGGTCGGCCTCGATGACATGCGCACCAAGCAGCCGCAGGCGGCCGATCACCACCTGCCGCTGTCTGAGCAGGTCGCCGGCGGTCACCGAGCGGGCGACATCCTCGGGAGCTGCAGGCGCCATGTCGGCCAGCGTCTCCAGTTCGACATCCTTCATCAGCATGAACAGAACCAGATGCCGCTCCGTCAGCCGGCCGACGGTACGCAGCATCAGCTCGGCGCTGATCGGGTCGACGAAATCGGTGAAGACGATGACCAGTGAGCGCCGGTCGAGCCTGGCCGCAAGCGTCGTCAGCGCCAGGGTGAAATTCGTCTCCTCGGTGGAATAGTCGATCTCGGCCGCGCGCTTCTGCAGCATGGTGAAGCTTGGCGAGCCGCGCACCGCGCCGCTGGAGATGCGGGGTCTCGCGTCGAAGGAGAACAGGCTGACGAGGTCGCCGCCTTTCAGCGCGATGAAGGCCGACAGGAGTGCCGCCGTCACGGCGCGGTCGACCTTCGGCACGCCGTCGACCGGCTCGCACATCAGGCGGCCGCTGTCGATGGCCAAAACGATGTTGTTGTTCTCCTCGATCCGGAATTCGCGCGCCAAGAGCTTGCCATGCCGGGCGCTGCGCTTCCAGTCGATCATGCGCCGGCCCATGCCGGGCTGGTAATCCTTCAGCGCCTCGAATTCGCGCCCTTGGCCGGCGCGCCGTTGCGCATGGCCGTCGGCAAGGGCGGAGCGTTGCAGGAGCGTGATCGCCTCGTCGCGCGCGCTGCTGACATCGGGCAGCACGGCCACCTTGCGGTCCACCGGCAGCACTATCTGGTTCCAGACCAGCCCGAACGGTCCCTGCCAGCGCAGCCACAGCCGGTCGAAACTGGCGATGCCGCGCCGGATGGCGTCAAATTCGAGGTCGAGCGTGCCGTTCCTGCGCAGTGCCCCGCCCGTGCCGTTGACCGGCGCCAATCGCGGGTCATGGCCGACACGTGCCTGCAACCGGCGCGGCCGCGCGCCGAGGCTGGCCGCGACGTGGAGCGTGAATCGCCCGCCGACGCCGACCTGCGGCGGCGCTGTCAGCGTCGCGCTGAGCGAGGCGCGCCCGCGCCCCGCGGCGGCGTCCACCGCCAGGAAGGCCAGCAGCCCGCAGATCCACAGCAGGCCAAGATACCAGACATGGGGCAGCGCGAGCGCGATCAGGAAGGCGGGGATCGCCCCCGCCGCCGCCGCCCACACCGCTCTGCCGCTTGGATAGATCAACGCGGCGCTTCCGTCTGGTCGACGAGGTCGGAAACGATCTGCTCCACCAGACGTCCGTCGATCTGCGCCGCCGGCGAGAGGATGACGCGGTGGCGCAGGGCCGGCACGGCCAAGGCCTTGACGTCGTCCGGGATAACGTAGTTGCGGCCGTCGAGCGCGGCCCTGGCGCGCGCGGCCCTTGCCAGCATCGCGCCCGCGCGCGGGCTGGCGCCGACTTCGAGGTCCGGGCTTTCGCGCGTGCCGCGCACCAGCGCCGCGATATAGCCGACGACGTCGTCGACCAGCGTCACGTCGCCGACCGTGGCCAGCGCCGCTTCTAGCGTGGCGCGGTCGGTCCGCGCCTCGATGCCATACTGCTCGATGTCATGCGAGGCCGAGCCGCCGCCGTGATGGACGATGATGGCGCGTTCTTCCTTGAGATCGGGATAGCTCACCCGGTGCTTGAACAGGAAGCGGTCGAGCTGCGCCTCGGGCAGGGGATAGACGCCCTGGTGCTCGATCGGGTTCTGCGTCGCCACCACCATGAAGTTGCTGCCGAGCGGATGCGTGGTGCCGTCGAAGGTGACGGCATGTTCCTGCATGGCTTCCAGAAGCGCGGCCTGCGTCTTCGGCGGCGTGCGGTTGATCTCGTCGGCAAGCAGCAGGTCGCAGAAGATCGGGCCGCGCGTCAGCGTGAACTTCCCGGTCTGGAAATTGTAGATGTTTGAGCCGACGATATCGCCGGGCATCAGGTCGGGCGTGAACTGGATGCGCCCATAGGCGACACCCAGAGCCTGCGCGAAGCAGCGCGCGGTCATGGTCTTGGCGGTGCCGGGCGGGCCTTCGAGCAGGATATGCCCGCCGGCGAACAGCGCCGTCAGCATGAGGTCGACCGTGTCGCGCTGCCCGGTGATCGCTTTCGCCACCTCCAGCCTGATCGCGCTCGCCAGGTTTTTTACTTCATCGACGTTCACCAAGCCTCCTTGCCGTCCAGTCGTGCAGCTCTTCAGCTGCTTGATGCATCGCGGCCAAATTGTTGGAATCGTTTACTGCGTTGAACCGGGCGGTAAAGCCGTGCGCTTCACCTTTGTCGCGGGAATCGAGCCAGCGGTCGAGCGCCTCGCCCTGCAGCCCCTGCGGCGCGCCGAGCAGCGCGCCGGCGCGCTGCCGC
>JBFLWR010000533.1:0-12942 GCA_040755925.1 Pseudomonadota bacterium | reverse complement strand
GCGTCGGTGTTGGCGACGACGAACTCGACGCCCTGCAGGCGTTCGGCGATCATGTTGTTGACGGCGTTTCCGCCGGCGCCGCCGACTCCGATGACGGTGATCTTGGGCCTCATCTCCAGGATTTCCGGCTTGGCGGTCATTTCTAGTTCTCTTTCTACGAAAAGCGCCCGCCGCCCCGCCGCAACATCATACGGAAACGAAGCACCGAGCACACGAATCAGGTGGTCCCTGCCAGCCCTAAAGAATCAGAGGAGACGCCCCGCTGCAACCAATCCCTGCGGTTGCCACGATGTCGCGGCTCAACCCTAAACGCCTATCCGCCATCGCCCTCGGAATTGCCACCGGGCAAAAGCCCCTCCCGACGAGGCGCAAACCGATCAGGAAGGCGGCGGCCGGAGCTTCGCCAGTGCCGTAGTTGAGGCGATGGAGGATATGCCTGCCGAGGTGAAGGCGCAGAAGCCGTGGTCACCAGGACAATGGCGAATAACGTGGCCAAGCTGCAAAAATCGGTTGGCGACTTCGCCGGAAGCCGCGCCAGAGCCCCGCGAACGGAATGAGCTCGACCCAGTTCGCCGCCAATGCCGACGACGAGGGACGCCGACGCTGGTCATCCAGACGACGACCTAATGAAGCGCATCGTAGCCGACGACGGTGGACCTCCACCGCCGTCACTTCAAACCGTCACTTTCCTCGAGCGAGCCGGCTCTGCAGCGTCAATACATGAACGCCGCTCTCAGCCAGGCAAGGATGCCAGCGCCAGGAGAGATCGCCGCGCGGACGCGGGTCGCGGCCCAGCGTGCCGGCAGATTGGCGCCGACGTGGCAATGGCAGACGACCTCATGCAGCTGCCAGTCGCTCATCTCGAAGAAGCGTTTGGCCGCGCCGTAGCTGTCATCCTCGAGCCCCTGCGCCCGAAAGATCGGGTCTTCGAAGGCGACGGTGATCGGTGATCCGGCGCAACGCATTTTCTCGCGGACTTCGGGAGCGGCATATTCGGTACCCGCAAGCGCGGTGAGGCGCCGGCTCGGACTTTGCTCCAGAAGTTGCGCCCAGCGTTCGAGGCGCTGGCTCCGGCTGGCGAAGAGAACCGTCGCTTCGGAATGAACGTCGGCAACGGCATTGAGTTGGTCAACGGTTTGATGCTTCACGGCCGCCTCCTATGTCGGCTGAGACCCTCCACCCGTGAACGGAACTATGGCGCGGCGTTGAGGCGGCAAGAGGCGAGCATCAGATGTGATGAGGTCGCGATGCGATGGGTTATTGGCCGCGCATGGTCGCCTTGAAGGTCTGCAGCGCTTCTTCGTCGATTCGATCGTAGGCTCGGCGATCAAGGGCTAGATCGCAAGCCAGTCACGTCGTCTCGCGCAGGATCACGGTTGGCTCCATCAGGACCGTCCGGCGTGGACGCGTTGGATCGTCCAGAAAATCGATCATCGCGCCGATCGCCAGCTGACCGGCCTCCGTAATCCGCCGCTCGATCGTCGAAAGCGGCCGCACGAGGAGCGGGGCTATGTAGATGTTATCGAAGCCCATAACCGCGCAGTCTTCCGGGACGTTGAGGCCGCGTTCGCGCAGCGCGACCGTCGCCCCCATCGCCAGCATGTCGCTCATGCAGCACATGGCGGTGAAGCGCGTGCGGTCGAGCAGCGTGCGCGTCGCCATCAGTCCGAAGCGGTGATTGAACGCGCCACACTCGATCAAGTCCTGATCGACCGGCAGGCCGGCCTCGCGATGTGCCCTCTCGAAACCCGCCCGCCTGATCCTCGTGTTGGAAGCCAGCGGATTGCCGCTGACAAAGGCAATGCGCCGGTGTCCGTTGCCGATCAGATGGCTGGCCGACAGATAGGCTCCCGTCTCGTAGTCCGTATCGATGCGCGCGGCGAGGCAGTCGAGGTCGGGAACCTCGCGGTCCATCGATACGAGAGGGATCCCCAGCCTCTGCAGAAGCCCGGCATCCGGAATGAGATCGCTCGCGGCAAGCACGATGCCGTCGACGCCATGACTGGCAAGGAAGGTCAGATGCGACGTCTCCTTCTCAGGGTCGCTGTCGGAATTGCACAGGATTGTCGAATAGCCGCGTTCGCGGGCGGCCAGGTCGCAGGCGCGGACCAGTTCCGTGAAATAGGCATTGAGGATGTCCGGCACGATGATGCCGATGACCCGCGAGCTGCGCGTGATCAGCGAGCGTGCAATGGAGTTGGGGGTGTAGTCGAGTTCCTTGACGAGCGACCAGATCTTTTCCCGGGTCTCCTCGCTTATGAACGGATCTTTCCGATTGAGGACCTTCGAAACCGTCGCGGTCGACACGCCGGCCTGCCTGGCGATATCCTTGATCGTGGTTGCCACATTCCCTCGCCGCCTCGCCCGGCGACAGCCCGCCTCCGGCCGCCGTCGCATCATCCGCCGCGCTTAACACATATCTCGATTCCGAGAAACGGGGACGCGTGTTCGACAGCATTGGCCGTGGAATTGACAACCCCTCACCGGATGGATAGGTAAACGTTTACCTGCATGAGCTATCCGCAATTTTTGCAGATCAGCGGCTCTGTCTGGTTGCCATCGACGCCCTCGGGATCCCTCGGGTTCGTGACGGTAAACGCATGCCTTTTTTCGAGACGGACTCGCCTGCATCAAAAAGGAACTCTGAATGGGACAAACGAGTGTGCCGGGAATCGTTGGTGAAGGCGCTGCCGCCAGGCGTCAGGCATCGCCCTCGATCAAACTGTCCATCAAGAATCTCGGCGTCAAATTCGGCTCGGTGATCGCGCTGAACGATGTCAGCCTCGACGTAGCCGAAGGCGAATTCGTTTGCATCCTCGGCGCATCCGGCTGCGGCAAAAGCACATTGTTCAACGTCGTTTCCGGGCTGCTGACGGCGACATCCGGAAAGATCGTGCTCGACGGCCAGGATGTCAGCGATCGGCCGGGCCAGGTCGGCTACATGCTGCAGAAGGATCTGATGCTGCCCTGGCGCACCGTGCTCGGCAACATCACGCTCGGCGCCTCGCTGACGCGCGGCGCGACCGCGCGGGACAAGGCCGAGGCGGCGGACCTCGCCCGCCGCTACGGTCTCGGCGATTTCCTCAACCACTACCCGCACGCGCTCTCGGGCGGCATGCGCCAGCGCGTCGCCATGATGCGCACCATTGCCGCCGGCCGGGAGGTGATGTTGCTCGACGAGCCGTTCGGCGCGCTCGACGCGCAGACCCGGCTCGGCATGCAGCAATGGCTGCTGCAGCTCTGGCGCGACCTCAACCGCACCATCCTGTTCGTCACCCACGACGTGGACGAGGCGATCTATCTCGCCGACCGCATCGTGGTCATGACGCCGCGCCCGGGCCGCATCGCCGAGATCCTCACCGTGGACCTGCCGAGGCCGCGGCCGCTCGAAGTGCTGACGACCGATACCTTCGTCGGGCTGAAGCGGCAGATCATGCAGCACCTCTACCACTGATCGCAGGAAGGTCACCGCAATGAACACACGGTTTGGAGCGGCCGCGGGGCCGTTCATGATCTGGGTCGTGGCCATGGTGCTGATCCTGGCCACCTGGCAGGTGCTGGTCTGGGTGACCGGGCTACCGCCCTATGTCATCCCGCCCCCGGCGCTGGCGTTCTCGACGCTTCTCGACAACTGGCCCCGGCTTTCGGTGCTGACCGGCCAGACACTCTACGAAACCGCGATCGGCTATCTTGTCGGCGCCCTCATCGGCTTCCTGCTTGCCCTGGCGATGGGCCAGATCCGCGTCGTGCAGCGGTTGGTGATGCCGGCGCTGATCATTTCGCAGGCCGTGCCGATCGTCGCCATCGCCGCGCCGCTGGTGATCATCTTCGGCTTCGGTATCACGCCGAAGCTGATCATCGTCGCCTGGATCGTCTTCTTCCCCGTGGTCGTCAACGTGCTCGACGGGCTGGCTTCGGTCGACCGCGACATGCTGAACCTTGCCCGCCTGATGG
Organism: Pseudomonadota bacterium; assembly: GCA_040755925.1. GTDB lineage: Bacteria > Pseudomonadota > Alphaproteobacteria > Rhizobiales > Rhizobiaceae > Mesorhizobium. Next base: position 8,988 of record JBFLWR010000533.1, on the reverse strand, counting down.
GCGGCAGCGGCCTGCGCACCTTTGCTATCGTGAAGCTGCCGGCCTGCATCGGCCCGCTGTTTTCAGGGCTGAAGATCGGCGCGACCTACGCGGTGACCGGTGCGGTCATCGGCGAATGGACCGCCTCGTCCAAGCAGGGTCTCGGAACCTATCTGCTTACCGCCAACGCGCAGATGAACACGGCCGGCGTCTACGCCGCCATGCTTCTGCTGACCATCATCGGCGTCGGCTCCTTCCTCCTGGTGTTCGGGCTGGAGGTGCTGATGACGCCGTGGCGCTCGCGCTCCACGGCGCCCGCATGGGCGCAATGGAAGCCCCCACAGGGGAGCCCCGCCAGGTGAGCCTGGCACCAGTCTTCGACAAATCCAAAACAAATCAGGAGGAATTTCAATGCACACGACCTTTTCCAGGATGCTGCTAGCCGGCGCTGGCCTGCTGGCGCTGAGCGCCACTTTCGGCGCGGCGCCGGTCGCTGCCGCCGATCTCACGACGGTCCGCTTCGTCTATGACTGGCCGAGCGCCGACTTCGAGCTGATCCCGACGCTCGTCGGCCAGCAAAAGGGCTTCTATGAAGCCGAGGGCATCAAGGTCGATGTGATCTTCCCGCCGGATTCGCAGACCACCGCGCGCCTGCTCGCCGTCGGCCAGGCCGAGATAGGCTTCGAAGCCACCACCGACGTGGTGTTCGGCGCATCGCAGGGAATCCCGATCACCTCGATCGGCCTCTACACCAAGAGCAACAATTGGGGCCTGTTCGGTCGCCCGGACGAGCCGCTCTCGCTCGACAATCTGAAGGGCAAGTCGATCGCCATCTACACCGACTCCTGGACCAAGGCGATGATGCCCTTCGTGCTGAAGGCCGCGAAGCTGACCGAGGACGATGTCAAGCTGATCATCGCGCAGGATTCCGACACCAACCTCCTGCTTGCAGGCAAGATCGACATCGCCACCAACACAGAGAACTACCTGGTGCCGCAGGTCCAGGAGACCCTAAAGAAGGACCCGACGGCGCTTGTCGGCAAAGCCGCCGGCGCGCCCGATGTGCCGGTCTGGACCTACACCGCCTCCACCGACTACCTGGCCGCGCATGGCGATGTCGCCAGGAAGTGGATGCGCGCCACCATCAAGGCAACCGAATGGGCGGTCGAGCATCCGGACGAAGCCGCCGATATGTTCACCAAGGCTTATCCGGAAGGCGGCAGCCTGGCCTACAACCTGTCGGGCTGGAAGCTGACCGCCGCCCTGATGAAGGGCGACAGCGGCTACATGATGCAGGAAGACAAGAACTGGCTGCCGATCGCTCAGGCGCTGAAGGATACCGACCAGATCAAGGAAGTCCTTCCCGGCTCGAAATACTACACCAACGAACTGCTGAAATAAGCGCGGCATCGCGCGGACAACGAGGGCCGCCCCGACGGGTGGCCCTTTTCAAACGCTACACAGGAAATGGACGGGCATGGCCAAGAGCAGAATTATCGTGGATTGCGATCCCGGCGTCGATGACGCGATCGCGCTTCTCCTGGCGTTTGCCTCGCCCGACGAGATTGAGATCGTCGGCATCACGACGGTCAATGGCAACGTCTCGCTGCCTTTGACGACCCGCAACGCCTTGCGCATCACCGCCATGGCCGGACGCCAGGACATTCCGGTCTATGCCGGTTGCAGCCGCCCGATCATGCCGGGGCATCCGAGGGAGCCCTCGGTGCACGGCCTCGACGGCCTTGGCGATCTCGGCGTGACTGATGCCACCTACGCGGCCCAGCATCAGCACGCGGTCGACTTCATCATCGACAACGTGCTGCGCGAGCCAGGCCAGATCACGCTCTGCCCGATCGGGCCGCTGACCAACATCGCGCTGGCGCTGATCAAGGAGCCGGCCATCGCCGATAAGATCAAGGCCATCGTCCTCATGGGCGGCGCCGTCTTCAGCCCCGGCAACACCGCGACCGATGCCGAGTTCAACATCTGGATCGACCCGCACGCGGCGCAGATCGTGCTGTCGTCGGGTATTCCGATCACAATGTTCGGCCTCGACGTGACGCGCCACGCCACGCTGACCAAAGAGCGGTTCGACCGACTGGAGCGCGATGCCACCCCGATCATGAAGACGGCCATCGCCATGATGCGCTACTATGGCGGCGGTGACCCCAGCCTGCACGACCCCTGCGTGACCGCCTTCCTGATCGATCCCAGCCTGTTCAAGGGCGTAGACGCCACCATCGAGGTCGATTGCGACCCCAAGGGCGCCTACGGCCGCACGCGGGCAACGCTGGTCAAGAGCGGCGCCAGCAATGGCCAGCCGGTTTGCCACGTCATAACCGAAGTCGACGACGAGCGACTGTTCCAGTTGATTGACCGGCGGCTGCGGCTTCTCTGATCCACCTGGAGGCTGAGGCCATCCCAGCTTCCGACAGATCTGCCTAGTTTCCGAACCTTGCCGGCGTCCACGCGCCGCCCGCGCTGTTCGACTCCACCGCCGCCGCGACGAACTTCACGCCGCGCGCGCCATCGACGACGTCGGGCACTTGCGCAACCCGCTCGGCATCGATGGTGCCGCCCGAACGATGCGCGCGGATGATGTCGGCGGCGTCGCGGTAGAAGTTGGCGAAGGCCTCGATATAGCCTTCCGGATGGGCGGCCGGCATGCGCGACACGCGCCGCGCCTCCGCCGTCGAGCCATGGCCGCCGCGCACCAGCGTGCGCGTCTCCTCGCCATAGGGCGAGAAGTGCAGTTCCTCCGGCCGCGCGCCCGACCATTCCAGCCCGGCCTTGTCGCCATAGATGCGGACCGAGAGGTCGTTGTAATGGCCCGGCGACGTCTGGCTGGCAAGGATCGTGCCCCGCGCCCCACCCGTCCAGCGCACCATGACATGCGCGTTGTCGTCGAGCCGCCGGCCGGGCACTGCGGTGAAGAGGTCGGCCGAAACCGCCTCGGCCTCGAAACCGGAGATGAAGCTTGCCAGGTTGAAGGCGTGCACGCCGATGTCGGCGAGCACCGCCGATTGCCCGGCGCGCGCCGGGTCGGTGCGCCATTCCGCTTGCTTCTGGCCCTGCGCGTCGATCGGCTGCGTCAGCCAGTCCTGGATATAGGCGCCATGGACGGAGACGATACGGCCGAGCGCGCCGGCCTCCACCATCTCGCGCGCCTGGCGGACCATGGCATAGCCGGTGTTGTTGAGCGTGACAACGAAGCGGCGGCTTTTCGCCTTCGTCAGCGCCACCAGCGCTTCGGCCTCGGCCAGCGTCGTCGACAGCGGCTTGTCGCAGATCACGTCGATGCCCGCCGCCAGGAAGGCGGTCGCGATCGGCGCGTGCAGATGGTTGGGCGTGACGATCACCACCGCTTCGATGCCGTCCGGCCGCGCTGCTTCCGCCTTGGCCATGGCATGGTAATCGGCGTAGCTGCGTTCCGGCGCGATGCCGATCTCGGCCGCCGAGATTGCCGCGTTTTCAGGATCCGACGACAATGCGCCCGCCACCAGGCTGATCTGGTCGTCGAGCCGCATGGCGAGTCGGTGCACGGCGCCGATAAAGGCGTTGCGTCCGCCACCGACCATGCCGACCCGCAGGCGTTGGCGCAAAACTCCGTCGGCGGTTGCATAGACCATGGTTGCGGTTATCCTCTTCTGAAATGGCTATATGCCGTGGCGCCCCATCGCGTGGTGATCCGCCACCATTTTTCGAATGATATTTCTATTTTTCGTTTTGTAAAACGATTGTGCCGCGCTAGCCTTTGATCCAAGCTCAAGGTGCGGGCCGGATCCGGAGGGCAGGGATCGGATGATGCGTCCGATGTTTGGGGTCATCATGGGGCACAGCATATGAGCGGCCGTCGCGGACCGGCCGATGAGCCATCGCCATCGCCGCACAGCCTGGAGACGCCGGCAAGAAAGCGGAGCCGTTCGTTGGCAGCACTTGGCTACACGAAACCACAGACCTATGAAGAACTGCGCGCCGTGCTCTCTTCCGGCACCGTGCATTTCCCGAAACGATTGCGCCAGGTCGCGATCTTCCTGTGGCAGCACCCCAGCGAAGTCGCGCTTGGCACCATCGCCCAGGTGGCTGAGCAGGCTGGCGTCCAACCTTCGACCCTGGTGCGCTTCGCGCAGATCTTCGGCTATGCCGGCTTTTCGGATTTCCAGGCGCTGTTCAAGGATCGCATGAAGGGCTCCTGGCCCGAGCGCGCCGGCCCAGAACGCGCGGAAGAGCTGAACGCAAACCTGCATTTCCTGAGCGGCATGGTCGGCGCCTCGCAAACCTCGCTCGACCGCGTCGGCAATGCTTTTGACATCGAAAGTTTCGAGACCATGGTCGATCATCTGACCACCGCGGAACTGATCTATGTCATCGGCAGCAAGCGCGCCTTCCCGGTCACCGCCTACCTTTCGCTGACGTTGTCGCAGCAGGGCGTGCGCAACGTGCTGGTCGACAATGTCGGCTCGACCGCGCTCGACCAGGTCGGTTGCATAACGCCGCGAGACGCGGTTCTGGCGGTTTCCTTCAGCCCCTACAATTCGATCACGCCCGACCTTGTCGCCGTCGCGCATGAGCGCAAGGCGCGCATCCTCACCATCACCGACAGCACATTTTCGCCGCTGGTCGGGCTGTCCGACACCTGGCTCGAAGTGGTGGAGTCCGACTTTGCCGGCTTTCGCTCGCTCGCCGCCTCGCTGGCGGTCGGCATGGCCTTGGTCCACGGCGTCGTCGCGCGCCGGACAGACTGACCGGCGCGATTGACTAAAGAGAACTGTCGTTCCATATTAAAGAAAATGGAAACTTTGTTCCAAGGAGGAGGAATGGAGGTTCGGCTCGACGGCAAGGTGGTGCTGGTCACCGGCGCGACGCAAGGTATCGGCCGCGCGATCGCCGAGACGCTTGCGCGTTCGGGCGCGACCGGATTGCTGATCACCGGCCGGGACAAAAACCGTGGCGATGCCGTCGCGGCGGAACTCGCCGCCCTGGGGGCCCCAACTTTCTTCGCCGCCGCCGATCTCGGCGCTCCTGAGGCTCCGGCGCTGCTGGCGCGAAGCTGTATCGAGCGCTTCGGCCGCATCGATGGCCTGGTAAACGCCGCCGGCCTGACCGACCGCGCCTCCTTTGTCGATGCGAGCCTGGACAACTGGGCATCGCTGTTTGCCGTCAACGCGCGCGCGCCATTCTTCCTGATGCAGGCGGCCATCGCCGACATGAGGAAACGCGGACAGGGCGGCGCCATCGTCAACATCCTGTCGATCAACGCGCATTGCGGCGGGCCGGACCTTGCCGTCTACTCCGCCACCAAAGGCGCCCTGGCGACGCTCACCAAGAACGCCGCCAACGCCCACCGCTTCGACCGCATCCGCGTCAACGGCATCAATGTCGGCTGGACCGACACGCCCGCCGAGCGCGTCATGCAGGCCGAGACTCTCGGCCATGGCGCTGGCTGGCTCGACGCGGCCAACGCGGCGCAGCCTTTTGGCCGCTTGCTCTCAACCAGCGATGTGGCGAACCTCGCCGTCTTCCTGCTCTCCGACGCCGCCGGGCCCATGACCGGCGCCGTCATCGACCAGGAGCAGTCGGTGATCGGAGCAAACCGGTGAGCGCGCCCGAACTCAGCCCAGCGTCGCTCGACCGCTTGATTTCGGAGGTTCGCAAGCCGGCTTATGATCGTGCCGCGCTGAAGCCCGGCATCGCGCATATCGGTGTCGGCGCCTTCCACCGTTGCCATCAGGCCGAATACACCGACGATTTGCTGGCAAACCATTTCGACCGCTGGGGCCTGATCGGCATCAACATCCGCCCTCCCCTGCTGGCCGATACCCTCGGGCGCCAGGATGGCCTCTACACGCGGCTGATCCGTCAGAACGATGAGGTGGAAGCGCGCGTCATCGGCAGCATCATCCGCGTCGTCGACAGCCAGGACAGCGCCAAGCCGGCGCTGGACGTGCTCGCCTCGTCCGAGATCGAAATGGTCACCATGACGGTGACCGAGAAAGGCTATTGTCATATCCCGTCGAGCGGCGCGCTCGACCTCGATCATCCCGATGTGATTCACGATCTCGCCAATCCGCAAGCGCCGCGCAGCGTGCCCGGCATCCTGGCGCGGGCGCTGGAATTGCGCATGGCTTCGCACGGCCGGCCGGTGACGCTGCTTTCCTGCGACAACATCCCGACTAACGGCATCATCTTGTCGAATGTCGTGCGAGCATTCGCCGAAAGACGCGGCGGGAAGCTCGCGGGGTGGATCGAAGCCAATGTCGCCTTTCCCTCGGCGATGGTCGACCGCATCGCGCCGGCCACGACCGACGCGGACATCGACACCGTCGAACAAGGCTTCGGCTATCGCGACGGCGCCGTCGTCGTTGGCGAACGCTTTCGCCAATGGGTGATCGAGAACCGCTTCGCCGGCCGCGTACCGCGCTGGGATCTGGTCGGCGCGACTTTCGTCAACGACGTGACCCCGTTCGAGCATCTCAAGATGCGGGTGCTGAATGGCGCCCAGACCACGCTCTGCTATCTCGGTGTTTTGGGCGGTTTCGAGTACACCTTCGAAGCGATCGCCGATCCGCTTCTGGCGACCTTCGTGCGCCGCATGCTGGTCGAAGAAACATTGCCGACGCTGGCGCCGGTGCCGGGCGTCTCGCCAACCGCTTATGTCGAGCAAAGCCTTGCGCGTCTCACCAACACGGCGATCCGCCACCGCAACCACCAGATCGCCACCGACGGCTCGCAGAAGATCGTCCAACGGCTGCTCAATCCGATCCGCGACCGTCTGGCGAAAGGCGGCAGCGTCGCGCTGTTGTCGGCGCCTGTAGCCGGCTGGATGGCCTACCTGATCAAGGCGTCCGCCCGCTTCGGCCGCGCCTGGCCGGTGTCCGACCCGTTTGCCGAAAGGATTGCCGCGATCGCCGACCGTTTCGGCGCAAGCAGCAGGGAACTCGTGCACGCCATTCTTGCCATCGACGCTATCTTCGATCCAGCACTCGCCGCAAACGACACTTTCCGCGCGCATGTCATCGCCGGGCTCGATGGACTTCTTTCAGAGGATCCGATGGCGTTTGTCAGACATGTCTGTGCTGAGCATGAAGATGTGCTGTTGAAGCAACCGGCGCGATCTGCATAGTTAGGACCTGGGAGGGAATATGAAGCTTGGACTGCTAACCGCACCGTTTCCGGATACGCCGCTCGGCGAAGTCGCCGACTGGACGCGCTCGGCAGGCTTCGAGGCTCTGGAGATTGCCTGCTGGCCGAAGGCTTCCGGCTCCAGTCGACGCTACGCCGGCACAAGCCATATCGACGTGGACGTATCGGCCGCGCAAGCCAAGGACATCGCCGCCGAACTTGCCGGCAAGGGCCTTAACATCTCGGGCCTCGGCTTCTACCCGAACCCAATGCACCCCGACCCGGCGCACCGCGAGGCGGTGATCGGCCATTTGAAGAAGGTGATCGTGCTGGCAAGCCGCATGGGTGTCTCGCTGGTCAACACCTTCTGCGGCGGTGACGCCTCGAAGAATATCGACGCCAACTGGGAAGATGCGCAGAAGGTCTGGCCGGCGATCATCGCCCACGCGCGCGAGCATGGCGTCAAGCTCGCCTTCGAGAACTGCCCGATGATCTTCAGCTACGACGAATGGCCGGGCGGGCACAACATCGCCTACTCGCCCTACATCTGGCGCCGCATCCTCGAGGCCTGGGGCGGCGATGTCGGCATGAACTTCGACCCTTCGCACCTTGTTTGGCAGATGATCGACAAGGAGCGCTTCATCCGCGAGTTCGGTCCGCAGATGCTGCATGTGCATGCCAAGGACCTGATGATTGATCATGATGGTTTGTACGAGCGCGGAATCCTCTCGGCTGGCATAGGCTGGCAGGTGCCGCGCATGCCGGGGCTTGGGGATATCAACTGGAGCACCATCTTTTCCGGTCTTTACCGGGCCGGATATGACGGGCCGGTCATCATCGAGCATGAAGACCGGCGCTTCGAGGGGAGCGACGAAAAAGTAAAGCGCGGCTTCCTGCTGGCTCGCGACGTGCTGCGCCCCTTCGTCAAATGACGAAAAGGCTTGGCTCCGATCGTTTCGGAGTCCTGGGACTGGAAGTAGAAAATCAATGTGGAGGAGTACTGAAATGAAAAAGCATCTGACCATGGCCTCGCTACTGGCGGGCGCCGCGCTGCTGGCTTCGGTGGGCGTATCGGCCGCCGCCGGCAAGTACACGATCGGCATTTCCAACACCGTGCAGGGCAACGGCTGGCGCGAGGAGATGATCTGCGCGATGAAGGCGCAGGCGCTCGCTTCCGGCGAAGTGACGAAGCTCAACATTGCCCACCGCAACACCGACGCCGCCGGCCAGCTGGAGGACATCCGCAACCTCATCAGCGCCAAGGTGAATGCCATCGTCGTCAACCCGGCCGACCCCGCCGGCATCAAGGCCGGCCTCGAGGAAGCGACCAAGGCCGGCATCGTCGTCGTCGCCGTCGACCAGGCGGTTACTGAGCCATCGGCGTACATCATCTCCAACAATCAGGAAGAATACGCCTATCTCGGCGCCAAATGGCTGTTCCAGCAGATGGGCGGCAAGGGCGAGGTGTTCTATATGCGCGGCGCCGCCGGCGCTTCCGCCGACAGCGATCGCGACAAAGGCTTCAAGAAGGCGCTGGCCGAGTTCCCGAACGTGAAGGTCGCGCAGGAGGTCTTCACCGGTTGGCAGCAGGACCAGGCCAAGCAGCAGATCCTGTCCTTCCTCGCCACCGGCACGCCGATCAACGGCATCTGGACCTCCGGCATCGACAACGTGATCGTCGACGCGCTGGTCGAGCAGCAGGCGCCGATGGTGCCGGTTGTGGGCGCCGACAATGCTGGCTTCGTCGGTCAGTTGAGCTCGGTGAAGGGTCTTGTGGGCGCGGCCGTGACCAACCCTGGCTCGATCGGTGGCGCGGGCATCACGCTGGCGCTGCAGATCCTCGACGGCAAGAAACCCGCGCAGCAGACCGTTCTGGTCCAGCCGCAG
>JBFLWR010000532.1:0-11612 GCA_040755925.1 Pseudomonadota bacterium | reverse complement strand
CGAGTTGCTCCCAGTCCACCAGCAGGTGACGCCGGTGGGGATCGGTGAACACGCCGTGGATGATGTTACGGGCATCGCCCTCCAGCAGGCCGTAATCGCCGAAGATGGCAACGGCCGCGTCATTCCAGGCCAGCACATCCCAGCGCGGGCCGACGACATAGGCGGGTTGCAGCACAAGGCTCTGCAACATGTGCAGCAAGGGCCCCTCGACTTTCCCCGAAACGATGCGCCGCTGCTCCGGCTGCTGGCGACCGGCAAGCGTGAACAGATGCCGCTGCTCGGCGCTGTCCAATCTTAGCGCCTGGCAAAGCGCCGAAAGCACCTCGACCGAGGGCCGCACGTCCCTGCCCTGCTCCAGCCAGGTGTACCAGGTGGTGCCGACGCCGGCGATCATCGCCACCTCCTCGCGCCTCAAGCCGGGCGTGCGACGCCGCGCGCCGCAGGCGATGCCGGCGGCGTCAGGTGAGAGCCTCTCGCGGCGCGAACGCAGGAAGGCGCCGAGCTCGCGGCGGCGATGGTCTTCGGGGGAATGGGTAACGGCATCCATAGGGCGTATTATAGCAGTACCGATACCAGGATAAAGTTTGAACTGTTTGGGATGCGCGCGGTGTCCCATCTTTGCGTTCGGAGCAGCACAAGGAGGCTCTGAACATGGAACTCAAGGACAAGACAATTCTCGTCACCGGTTCGACCGACGGTGTCGGCCGTGTAGTCGCGGAACGGCTTGGCGCCGGCGGAGCGCGCGTGCTGGTGCATGGCCGGGATCAGGGCCGCGCCAAGGCAGTCGTCGCCGGCATCGAGGCCAAGGGGCGGCAAGGCCGAGGTTCTCATCGCCGACCTGTCGTCGCTCACCGAGGTGCGCCGCCTTGCGGACGCGGTCCGCGAGCGCACCGATCGGCTCGACGTCTTGATCAACAATGCCGGTGTCGGCACCGGCGGCCAGGGCGCGAAACGGCAAGTGAGCGCCGACGGCTATGAACTGCGCTTCGCCGTCAACTATCTCGCCGGCTTCGTGCTGGCCTCGGAGCTGCTTCCCCTCCTGGAAGCGGGCGCGCCGGCGCGCATCGTCAACGTCGCCTCGGCCGGCCAGCAGGCGATCGATTTCAGCGACGTCATGCTGACCCGCGGTTACAGCGGCGTGCGCGCCTACTGCCAAAGCAAGCTGGCGCAGATCCTGTTCACCATCGACTTGGCGGAACAGCTGAAAGGCACTGGCGTCACCGTCAATGCGCTGCATCCGGCAAGCTACATGGACACGACCATGGTCCGGCAGGCTGGCGTCACGCCATGGAGTTCCGTCGAGACCGGCGCCGATGCCATCCTCAATCTCGCGACATCTCCCGCGCTCGAAGGCCGCAGCGGCCTCTATTTCGACGGCCAACGGGAATCGCGCGCCGACGCGCAGGCCTATGACGAGAAAGCCCGCCGCCAGTTGCGCGCCCTCAGCCTCGAACTGACGGGACACCCTTCCATGACATCCAGGGAGCAGCATTCATGAGTGGGACCATCGAACATTGCGTCATCATCGGCGGCTCTTCCGGAATCGGCCTTGCCACAGCCAAACGGCTGGTCAGCCCCTCGATGAAAGTAACGATCACCGGCCGCGACGAGGAGAAGCTGAAGAACGCGTGGAAGAGCCTCGGCGGCACCGTCGACAAGGCGGCGTTCGATGCCTCGAAACCGGACGGGGTCCGCCAATTCTTCGAGAATCTTGGGCGGTTCGATCATCTCGTCCTTGCCGCAAGCGGCGGCAAGGGACTGGGGGCGTTCGCGACCCTCGACCTCGCCGACATCGGCAGCGGCGTCGACGAGAAGATCCGGCCGCAACTGGCTTGCCTGCAGGCGGCGTTGCCGACCTTGAACCGGTCTGGATCGGTCACCTTCATCTCGGCGGTTTCCGCGCAGGTCGCCATGCCCGGTGTCGCCGGCATCGGCGCCATCAACGGCATGTTGTTGACCGTCGCGCCAATCCTGGCGGTCGAGCTGAAGCCGTTGCGCGTCAATGTCGTGGCGCCCGGCGTCATCGACACGCCCTGGTGGGATTTCCTGCCGGACGACCAGCGGCAGGCCGTCTTTGCCGAATATGCCGGCAAGACGCCGGTCGGCCGCGTCGGCCGTGCCGAGGATGTCGCCGACGCAATCGCCTTCCTCGTGTCGAACAGCTTCATGACCGGCCAGGTGCTGACCTGCGATGGCGGCTTGCGCTTTGCCGCCTGAGTGGATCAGTTGGAAATGAGGCCGGGCAGGAAGGCGAGCAGGATCAGTCCGGCAACGATCGCATACCAGACAAAGAGGTGGACCGCCTTCGTCAGCCGGCGGCCCACTTCACGCGCGCGCTTTGGATGAAGCGGATCGTAGATCACCTCGACAGGCGCGCCGACATTCCTGGTTGTCTTGTTGATCGGCAGGCTCGAGTCGAAGCGCCACGTCTTGCCCTGCCGGTCGGCGAATTCGATGACCGGCGTATCCGGTCCATCGCTGGACTTGTCGATGCTCACCACCTTGCCGGTGGCAAAGGCGCCCCGTCGCCTGAGCACGATGTCGCCATAGGTCTGTATGGCGAGCAGCGCCAGGAAGAAGACACCGCACAGAAAGCACCATATCTGGATGTCGCTTGGATGCCCGCCAAGCGCTGCCGCGATTGCCCGGAACGGAAACAGCGCCTGGTGGAAGGCTTCCGAGATGCGTGCCCAGAAACTGGTCCAGCCTTGCTCCATCGCCGCCATATCCGCGCAAGCCCACAAGTTTCATACAGGACAATCGCGACGAAGCGATTAACACGGAAAACATCAGCAGTCAGAGGTAGTGGGCAATTAGCGCCAGGAAGCCTCCACCCAGCGCAACATTGCTGACGACGCCGTTGATGCGGAAGGCGCGATCGGGACCCTGATAGTCCCAAAAATTGTGGAACATCGGCGTTGCGACAACGAGAAAACCAATCAGCGCGGCTGCCGCCAAAGCGGTCCACAAGCCGGCGATCACCAGCGCTCCGGCGGCAACCTGCAGCAGGATGCCCAGCCACAGGGCAAGACCCGCCTGTGGGACGCCACGCGCGGCCATCAATGAGGTGACCAGCTTTCTGTTCTGGACGTTGCGCAGGCCGGCAAAAATTAAGGCACCTCCGAGCAGGCAGCGTGCGGCAAGTAGAATCTCGTTCTGAAAATTCTCAAACATGTCTTTGATCCTCAGAATGAAAAAAGGCGTGGGCCATCAACAGGCCCACGCGATCGCCAATGAAGATCATGCAGCCTTGGCGGCCGGCATCGGATGAATGGCATGGAACGGGACGCAGAGCCGGTTCCAGGTGTTGATCATGCCGAGCGCGACCGACAGCTTGACCAGTTCCTCCTCGGAGAAATGCTGAAGCGTCCGCGCATAGAGTTCGTCCGACACGCCGTTGTTGGCGATGAGGGTAACGGCCTCGGTCCAGGCGAAGGCCGCGCGCTCGCGCTCGGAAAACAGCGGCGATTCCTTCCAGGCGGAGACCAGGTAAACCCGCTGCTCGGTTTCGCCGTCGCGCCTCGCCTCACGGCTGTGCATCTCGACACAATAGGAACAGCCATTGATCTGAGAGGCTCTCAGCTTGACCAGATGCAGCAGGCTTTCCTCGAGCCCGCATTCGTCGACAGCCTTGTTGAGTGCCAAGACAGCCTTCATGATTTCCGGCGCCTTGCCGAAGAATTGCAGCCTCTCTTTCATGGTCTTTCCTTTCATTCCTTGCTTGATTGAACCTGGCTCGGTTGAGCCTTCTGCCGCCGCTGGTGGCGTTCGACGAAGGCGCAGCTCGCTGCGATCGAACGCGGATCAGCGTCATTCATGAAATCGGACACGATATCGGAGAGCTTCGCCTCGGCGAGCGCGGCGCGGTAGGCGCGCTCGGCCTTGAGCATCGCGGCATTGATGCCGCATGGCTTCACGTAAACCGATGCATCGAGCTTGGCCGGGCCGCGCTGGCGGATTTCACCGCAGCGGAACGCCGGCTCCCGCCCCTCGACCGCAAGCACGATGTCGAGAAGCGTGATGCGCTCGGCAGGTCGCGCCAGCCGATAGCCCCCTGACGGCCCCGGAACCGATTCCAGGATACCGGACGCCGTCAGCAGATTGAGATGCTTGAGCAGATAGCTCGGCGACAGGCCAAAGGCCTCGGCCATTGCGGCACCTGACATGGTGCTGTTGCCTTCGACACCGGCAAGCATGGCTGCGCAGTGGATCGCGGCCTCGACGCCTTCCCCCAGCTTCATGGTTCACGCCTCTGATTCATAGATATTTCTTATCATGGATAATTTTTATCTGCAATAAGAAACAAAGAAACGGCGCCCGAAGACGCCGCCTTTTTCGGATGCCTAAGCCCTACTCCGCGGCCACCTTGGCCATCGGATTGTTGGGGTGGGTTGTCCAGTTGGCGTAGATCGGCGACACCGGCTTGCCGGTGCGCTCATCCATGGCGCCGGCGGCCAGCGGCTCCATGGTGATGCAGCCCTCTACCGGGCAGACGTTGACGCAGAGGTTGCAGCCGACGCATTCGGCCTCGATCACCTCGAAATGCCTGGCGCCGTCGACGATTGCGGTGATCGCCTGGTGTGACGTGTCTTCGCAGGCGATGTGGCAGCGGCCGCACTTGATGCAGGCATCCTGGTCGATACGTGCCTTGGCGACATAGTTGAGGTTGAGATACTGCCAGTCGGTGACATTGGGCGTGGCGCGGCCGATGATGTCGGAGAGCGAGGCATGGCCCTTTTCGTCCATCCAGTTCTCCAGACCTGCGATCATCTCCTGCACGATCTTGAAGCCATAGGTCATCGCCGCCGTGCACACCTGCACGTTGCCGGCGCCGAGCGCCATGAATTCCGCGGCGTCGCGCCAGGTGGTGATGCCGCCGATGCCGGAGATCGGCAGGCCCCGGGTCTCGGGGTCACGCGCGATCTCGGCCACCATGTTCATGGCGATCGGCTTCACCGCCGGGCCGCAATAGCCGCCATGCGAGCCCTTGCCGTCGATGGTCGGCTGCGGCGCGAAACTGTCGAGATCGACACCGGTGATCGAGTTGATGGTGTTGATCAGCGACACTGCATCGGTGCCGCCGGCGTGCGCGGCCCTCGCGGGCTTGCGGATGTCGGTGATGTTCGGCGTCAGCTTGGTGATGACGGGCATGCGCGTATACTGCTTGCACCAGCGCACAACCATTTCGATGTATTCCGGCACCTGGCCGACCGCCGAGCCCATGCCGCGCTCGCTCATGCCGTGCGGGCAACCGAAATTGAGCTCGATGCCGTCGGCGCCGGTCTCCTCGACCAGCGGCAGGATCGCCTTCCAGCTTTCCTCAACGCAGGGCACCATGATCGAGGCGATCAGGGCCCGATCCGGCCAGTTCATCTTGACCTGCTTCATCTCGCGCAGGTTGGTCTGCAGGTCGCGATCGGTGATCAGCTCGATGTTGTTCAGGCCGAGCAGCCGGCGGTCGGCGCCCCAGATCGCGCCGTAGCGCGGGCCGTTGACGTTGACGACCGGGGGACCTTCCTCGCCCAGCGTCTTCCAGACCACGCCGCCCCAGCCCGCCTTGAAGGCACGCTCGACATTGTAGGCCTTGTCGGTCGGCGGCGCCGACGCCAGCCAGAACGGATTGGGCGACTTGATGCCGACGAAGTTGTTGCGGATGTCTGCCATGCTCATGCCCTCCCGTTAGAGGTCAATGCCCGGTGGATGGACTCGGCTGCGTCACGCCCTTGAGCCACCGCCGAGACGGTCAGGTCGTCGCCACCGAAGATGCAGTCGCCGCCTGCCCAGACCTTGGCCAGCGAGGTGCGGCCTTCGGCGTCGACCTTGATGCGCCCGGCCTCGAGTTCGATTGACGCCTCGCTGCCGTTTAGATGCGCAGGCGTAAAACTCTGGCCGATCGCCTTGAACACCTGATCGGCGGCAAGCCGCAGCGTTTCGCCGGTGCCGGTAAGCCTGTCGCCATTCATGGCGGTATATTCGAGCTCGATCGCCACGACCTTGCCGTTCTCGGCAACAACGCGCTTCGGCTGCAGCCAGTGACGGATGGTGACGCCGTTGGCCGCGGCCAGGTCCTGCTCGAAGCCGGAAGCGTTCATATGCTCCTGGCCGCGCCGGTAGCAGATCGTCACCTCCTCGGCGCCGAGCAGCTTCGACTGCACCGCGGCGTCGATCGCCGTCATGCCGCCGCCGATGACGACGACGCGGCGGCCGACCGGCAGGCTGGAAAGATCACTTGCCTGGCGCAGTTCGGCGATGAATTCCACGGCATTGGCGACGCCGCCGGCCTGCTCGCCGTCGGCGCGCAATGCATTGACACCGCTCAGCCCCATGCCGAGGAATACAGCATCGTAGTTGCGCGTCAGGTCAGCCAGCTGGAAGTCGCGGCCCAGCGCCTTGCCGTTTTGGATGTCGATGCCGCCGATCGCGGTGACATAGTCGACCTCGGCCTGGGCGAAGTCGTCGACGCTCTTGTAGGCGGCAATGCCGTATTCGTTGAGGCCGCCGGCCTTTGCTCGCGCCTCCAGGATCGTCACGTCATGGCCGTGGCGGGCAAGGCGGTGCGCCGCCGCGAGGCCCGCCGGTCCGGCGCCGACCACGGCGACCGTCTTTCCGGTCGGGTCAGCGCGCTTGTAGAACTGCTTGTCTTCGCTCATCGCGACATCGGTAGCATAGCGCTGCAGCCGGCCGATCTGCACCGGCTTGCCCTCCGCCACCTCACGCACGCAGACCTCTTCGCAGAGCGTTTCGGTCGGGCAGACGCGGGCGCACATGCCGCCGAGGATGTTCTGGTCGAAGATCGTCTTGGCCGAACCCAGCGGATTGCCGGTGGCGATCTGCCGGATGAACAGCGGTATGTCGATCGACGTCGGGCATGCGTTCATGCACGGCGCGTCGTAGCAGAAATAGCAGCGATCGGATTCGACCAGCGCCTCATGGTGATCGAGCGGCGGATGCAGGTCGGAAAAATTGTCGGCATATTGCTCGGCAGATAGCCGTCCGCCGGCTATGCCTTCGATGAAATGACCAGTCGCCATTCCAGTTCCCCTTGTTGTCGTTTTGAGGAAGGCTAGCACGTTTTATTTTTTTATCAATTGGTCAATTTTCGGCCAAGCCACTGTAATGACTGGATAATAACATGATTATTATAGTCATGTTTTCTTGCTTGCGCGGTGTCAGTGCGCACGGGATGTTGCGCGCATCCGGCATCTTTTCGCGCGCCTGTCGGATTTCTGTCCGCAAACGCGTCCTAGTATCGATCGTTCTGCGATCGAAGCCCCACCGGTGAGGAGACAGACAATGCCGAATTCCCCAAAACCCTTCTTCTGGTACGAACTGATGACCACCGACCTCGACGCCGCCGAGGCCTTCTACACCGCCGTCGTCGGCTGGAAGGCCGAGCCGTTCGACAAGGCGCCCGGCATGCCGCGCTATATCGTGGTGAATTCGGCCGTTCGCGGCGTCGGCGGGCTGATGACCATGCCGGAGGACGCCGCCAAGATGGGCATGCCGCCCGCCTGGATCGGCTATATCCACACCAAGGATATCGATGCCTCTACGCAGGCGCTGAAGGAAGCAGGCGGTGGCGTCCATCGCGCCCCGGACGATATCCCGGGGGTCGGCCGCTTCGCCGTGGTCGCCGACCCGCAGGGCGCGACCTTCATGTTCCTGGAGCCCAACCAGCCGGATCAGCCGCCGGTCCCGGCCAACACGCTTGGACATATCGGCTGGCACGAGCTCTATACGTCGGACTGGCGCGCCGCGCTGGCATTCTACGGCGACCAGTTCGGCTGGACGAAAGGCGACGAGTTCGACATGGGCGAGATGGGCATCTACCAGCTCTTCGGCTTCGGCGGCGAACCCGTCGGCGGCATGATGAACAAGCCACCGCAGATTCCGGTCGCCGTCTGGCAGTTCTATTTCAACGTCGACGCCATCGACGCCGCCGCCAAGCGCGTCACGGACAATGGCGGCAAGGTGCTGATGGGACCGTTGGAAGTGCCGAGCGCGCAGTGGATCGTCCAGTGCCAGGATCCGCAAGGCGCGCATTTCGCGTTGCTGGCGCCGGTTCGTTAAGCCCGGCCAAGCGCTTTCCATTGTTGGCGCCGGATCATTCCGGCGTTAGCACCGCCACCTTGAGGTCGGCCTTCTTGGCGCCGCTGAGCTGCACGACGGCCTGACCGCCAGATAGCTTGAAGCGCACGCTCTTGCGGATTCCGGGGCAGGTCTTCACGCCGCTGAAACCGGTCGATTTCACGGCATGGCCATCCTGCACGACATCGATCCAGGCCTCATCGGACAGGGTGAACTGGAGCTCGCCTTCAGGTGGCACGGTCACGCTGGCCGTGGCGCCGAACGTACCGGCCGCGGGCGCGTGTTCGGGCGGCACCTCGAAGCTGATCGTGTCGGCCGCTGCAAGCGAGAAATCCACCGCTTGCCCGACCGTAAGGGTGGCGCCGGACTGCGCTGCGGGCGCCGCCGCAAACAGGGCCTGCTCGCGTGTGACCGGCCATTTGAAGGCATCACAACCGGCGTCGCTGGCCATTGCGAAGCCTGTGTTGGCAAGGATTGCGAATAGGCTGATGACGATTCTTTTCATTGCATGGGAACTCAATGGTTGGTGTATCTGCATCAATACAACCAAAGATATAGAAATGCAACCATTGCGAGAAAAATAGTGAGAGCTGAAACCATTTCCACTCACCGATTGTTGATAACACGCCGTGGGAAGTGAGTGGTCCCTGGCGGGTCAATAATTTATGGCCGGCTTGGAGGGGTAAAATGGAGTATTAGATGAAACTTTTAGAAGGCCTCTCCCAATATCGGCCGCAGGCGCTTGGCCTGCTGCGCATCATGACGGCGTTGCAGTTCCTCGAGCATGGCAGCCAGAAGCTGTTCAATTTTCCGGCGAGCGCCCAGCCTCACGCCCTCGGCGGGTTGTCCCTGACGGCCGGCATCCTCGAATTCGCCGGCGGCATCCTGCTGGCGCTTGGTCTTTTCACCCGGCCGGTTGCCTTCCTGCTCTGCGGCGAGATGGCGATCGCCTATTTCATGGCACACTTCCCGCGCGACTTCTTCCCCGTCAACAACAGTGGCGACGCGGCCATCCTGTTCTGCTTCATCTTCCTCTATCTGTTCTTCGCCGGCCCGGGCGCCTTCGCGCTGGACAGCCGGGATGGAGCCAAAGCCTGACAGCGAGATGCGCGCCCGTTTAGGCGCGCATCCGCTCGAAATTGGCATCGAACAGCGGCGCGGACTGGATACGCGCCGCGTGGCGCTTGCCGAGGATCTCGATCTCGAAACCGTCCGGCCTGTCGGCGATCTCCTTCGGCACATAGCCCATGGCAACCGACGTCCCGGAATTGTGCGCATAGCCGCCCGAGGTGACCCACCCGCGCACCACCCCGCCATGCCAGATCGCCTCGTCGCCGATGACATCGGCATCGGTGGCGTCGACGATGAAGGCGCGCAGCCTGAGCTTGCCGCCCTGCTTGCGTTCAGCGAGCGCAGCTTCCTTGCCGATGAAATCGGCCTCCTTGCCATAGGCGACGAAACGGTCGAGCCCAGCCTCGACCGGGCCGTAGATCGGCCGGTACTCGCGCGCCCATGAGCCGTAGTTCTTCTCGAGCCTCAACGCATTGAGCGCGCGCGAGCCGAACAGGCCTATTCCGAACTCCTGGCCCGTCGCCATCAGTGCCTGATATGCCGCGCGCTGGTATTCCGGCGCCACCCAGATCTCGTAGCCGAGATCGCCGGTATAGCTGACGCGACCGACAAGGCACGGCGCCATGCCGATGTCCATCCTGGCCACCGCCATGAACGGGAACGCCGCGTTGGAGACGTCGGCGCGGGTGACTTTGGCAAGCACCTCCCTCGCCTTCGGGCCGGCGATGGCGAGACCGGTGAGCTTCTGCCCCAGCGCCTCGATGCGGACCGAGCCGTCCTTCGGCAGATGCGCCTCGAACCAGCGCATATGGTACTGCTCGGCGACGCCGGAGCCGGCAATGAACCATTCGCCGTCCCCGATGTTGGCCAAGGTGAAATCGCCGATCAGCCTGCCGTCTTCCTTCAACATTGGCGCCAGCGTCATGCGGCCTGGCTTTGGAAGCTTGCAGGCAAGCACGCGGTCGAGCCAGGCCGCGGCGCCCTCGCCCGTCACCTTGTATTTGGCGAAGTTCGAAATCTCCGACAGGCCGACACCGTTGCGCACGGCGGCCACTTCCTTAGCGACGTGGTCGAAATCGCTCGAACGGCGCCACGAGAACTCGTCCTTGACGCCTTCGGGCGCATACCAGAGCGGAACTTCCAGTCCGTAGGCCACGCCCCATTGCGCGCCCTTGGCGGACAGCGCGTCATACACCGGCGTGGTCTTGAGCGGTCGCCCGGCCGGCAATTCCTCATTGGGGAAGCGGATCGAGAAACGTCGCGAATAATTCTCGCGCACCTTGGCATTGGTGTAGGCCATCGTCGCCCAGTCGCCGTAGCGCGCAACGTCCATCGCCCAGATGTCGGCGCCCGGATCGCCTTCGATCATCCAGTTGGAAAGCGCCAGCCCAACGCCGCCGCCCTGGCTGAAACCCGCCATCACGCCGCAGGCGACCCAGAAGCCAGGCAGGCCACGCACCGGCCCCACCAGCGGATTGCCGTCCGGCGCGAAGGTGAAGGGGCCGTTGATGATCTGCTTGATGCCGGTCTTCTGGAAAGCGGGGAAGTGACGGAAGCCAACCTCCAGCGATGGCGCGATGCGGTCGATGTCCGGCTCCAGCAATTCATGGCCGAAATTCCACGGAGTCTGGAATTCCGACCAGGGCTTGTTGGCCTTTTCATAGGTGCCCATCAGCATGCCGCCGCGTTCCTGGCGCAGATACAGTTCGCCGTCGAAGTCGACCGCATGCATGATCTCGGCGCCGGTCTTCTTGTTCCACTCCGCGACCTCGGGCATGTCCTCGGTGATCAGGTACATATGCTCCATGGCCAGCACCGGCAGTTCGAGCCCGACCATGCGGCCGACCTCGCGCGCCCACAGCCCGCCGGCATTGACGACATGCTCGGCCACCACTTCGCCCTTGTTGGTGACGACGCGCCACAGCCCATCGGGGCGGCGCACGATGTCCTCGACCTTGGTGAAGCGCTCGACCTCGGCGCCGAGCTTGCGCGCCGCCTTGGCGTAGGCATGCGTGACCCCCGACGGGTCGAGGTGCCCATCCTCCCTGTTGCGCACCGCTCCGACGAATTGGCTTGGGTCGATGAGCGGCATCAGTTCGGCCGCTTCCTTCGCCGAGATCACTTCGAGGTCGATGCCGAGATAGCGGCCCTTGGAGACCACGCCGCGCAACCAGTCGAGACGCGCCTCGGTGGCCGCCAGAAGCACGCCGCCGGTGAGGTGGACGCCGGTCGCCTGGCCGGAAAGCTCTTCGATCTCCTGGTAGAGCGAGATCGTGTATTTCTGCAGCTTGGCCACGTTGGGATCGCCGTTGATGGTGTGCATGCCGCCCGCCGCGTGCCAGGTCGAACCCGAGGTCAGTTCATCGCGCTCCAGAAGCACGACGTCGGTCCAGCCGTGGCGGGCCAGATGGAAGAGCACCGAGCATCCGACGACACCGCCGCCGATGACCACT
>JBFLWR010000531.1:0-5867 GCA_040755925.1 Pseudomonadota bacterium | reverse complement strand
CCCGCCTCTGCTGCGGACATCCTCCCAGTCGCGCATCGGATGACCCATCGAGAAGACCAGCCAGCCGCCGGGGCGTGCCACACGGTGGAATTCCGAGAAAACCGGCCCGAGCTTCTCGACATAGTCGAGCGCCAATGAGCACACCACGCCATCGACGCTATGGTCCGCGAGCCAGTCCAGCGGTTGGGTCAAGTCGCCTTCGCGGACATCGACGTCGAGACCCGCGCAGCGGCGGCGAGCAAGCGCCGCCATCTCGGGCGTCACGTCGAAAGCGCTGATGCGCGCGCCCGCGCGCGCCAGCTTCTCGGTGCATATGCCTGAACCGCAGCCGGCGTCGAGAATGTCCAACCCCTCGACATCGCCCACGAGCACCAGCGTGGCGGGGCGCTCATAGAGCCCGTTATGCGGCTTGGTGGGCGCCAGCGCATCGTAGCGATCCGCGAAGGAGGCATAGGCACGTTTCGCGATCGGCGTCGCATCGCTGGCCATGATCTTTGCCCGATAAAGTTGGAGTGCTCAGTCCGGAGCGCTGGTCTGCAGGGCAAGCGCGTGCAGCACGCCGCCCATATTTCCCTTCAGCGCGTTGTAGACCATCTGGTGCTGCTGCACGCGGCTCTTGCCCCGGAAGCTTTCAGCCACGACCTCGGCGGCATAATGGTCGCCATCGCCGGCCAGATCGCGAATCGTCACCTTGGCGTCCGGAATGCCTTCCTTGATCAGCCGTTCGATATCGCGCGCATCCATTGCCATGGCAAAAATCCTGTTTTCGAGCGGGGGAGCGGTGCAGCCCGTGCGATGAGAGAGTCGGGCGAGCCTAAAGCCTTTCCGGTCCGGATTGAAGCCGTTCCGTCCATGGTCGAGGGCTTACGGGGTATTCTGATCCGGATTGGCCGTATCGGGCATGTCTTCACGCATCGAATAGGTGCGACCGAGGCTGAAGGCCAGCACATAGAGCGGAATGTTGATCACGATGCTGACCATGGGCAAGTAACTTGTCCATTGCCAGGCGGGGGAGAAGAACGGCTGGCCGTAGCCGTCGCACAGAAGCGAGGATCCGTAGGCCCAAAGCGCACCAATGACCATCGTGACGGCGAAAAGCTTGACGCAGGTGACGATATGCCTTGCCCGGACCGGATCCGGCAAAAGGCGCTGCCAAAGGATCAGGCACAGGATCGGAACCGCATAGAGTAAGTCCTGGACGGCCAGCATCGGAAGCGCGCCGTTGGCCGCTGCCAGGAACTCTGCGCGAGTCTCGAGCCGCGGACAGATATCGCTCGACGTCGTCGACAGCAGGAAAAATACGAACGGCCCCAGGAACCAAAAGAAGAACAGGGACGGCCAGAAGACGACTGCAAGCAGCGCCCGGACCGCCAGTTTGGTCAAACGGCCTGATCCATGAAGCGCGGGAACCAGCCCTCATGGGCGGTGGTCAACTCGCTGACCGGGATCGCGCGTGCCTCGCCGAGCTTGAGTTCGCGGCCGCCGGTCGTGCCGATCCAGGGGGCGAAGATGCCGAGCATGCTCTGCTCCTCACGGATCCTGTCCCATTCGGCGCTTTGCGGATCGATCGACAGCGTCAGCAGGTAGCGGCCCTGGTCCTCGCCGAACCAGACCGGAATAGGATCGGTGCCGGTCAGCCCCGGAATGGTCGCGCCGATGCCAGAGGCCATCGCCATTTCGGCGAGAGCCACCGCAAGGCCGCCGTCTGAGACGTCGTGCGCGGCGGTGACGATGCCGGAGGCGATCAGCGCCCGCACATGGTCGCCAACGCGCCTTTCATGTTCGAGGTCGACCGGCGGAGGCGGACCGTCGGTCCGGCCGTGGATGTCGCGCATATAGACGGACTGGCCAAGATGGCTGCCCCAGCTCGGCGGTGCGCCGACCAGCACGATCATCTGCCCTTCGGCGGCAAAGCCGATGCGGGCCATTTTCGACCAGTCGGCGATCAGCCCGACGCCGCCGATGGTCGGCGTCGGCAGGATGCCGCGGCCATTGGTTTCGTTGTAGAGCGAGACATTGCCGGAGACGATCGGGAAGCCGAGCGCCCGGCAGGCATCGCCGATGCCCTTAATGGCGCCGACGAACTGGCCCATGATCTCGGGCCGCTCCGGATTGCCGAAATTGAGGTTGTCGGTCGCGGCGAGCGGCATGGCGCCGGTTGCGGTCAGGTTGCGCCAGCATTCGGCGACGGCCTGCTTGCCGCCCTCGTAAGGATCGGCCTCGCAATAGCGCGGCGTGACGTCGGAGGAGAAGGCGAGCGCCTTGGTCGGATGGCCCTCGACGCGCACCACGCCGGCATCGCCGCCCGGAAGCTGCAGCGAATTGCCCTGGATCAGCGTGTCGTACTGCTCCCACACCCAGCGGCGCGAGGAAAGGTCCGGCCCTCCGAGCAGCTTCAGCAGCGCGTCCGCGACATCGGCCCTGGGCGCATCGCTGGCGGCCAGCGGCGCCGGCTTCTTGGCTTCGATCCAGGGACGGTCATATTCCGGCGCCTGGTCGCCAAGCTCCTTGATCGGCAGGTTGGCGACTTCGTCGCCCTGGTGCAGCACGCGGAAGCGCAGATCGTCGGTGGTCTTGCCGACGATGGCGAAGTCGAGGCCCCATTTGCGGAAGATCGCCTCTGCTTCCTCTTCCTTTTCGGGGCGCAGCACCATCAACATGCGCTCCTGGCTTTCCGAGAGCATCATCTCATAGGCGCTCATGCGCTCCTCGCGCACCGGAACCTTGTCGAGATCGAGCTCTATGCCGAGATCGCCCTTGGCGCCCATCTCGACAGCCGAGCAGGTGAGGCCGGCGGCGCCCATGTCCTGGATCGCAATGACGGCGCCCGACGCCATCAGCTCAAGGCACGCTTCCAGCAGGCATTTCTCGGTGAATGGGTCGCCGACCTGAACCGTCGGGCGCTTCTCCTCGATCTTGTCGTCGAATTCCGCGGAAGCCATGGTGGCGCCGCCGACGCCGTCGCGTCCGGTCTTGGCGCCGAGATAGACGACCGGCAGGCCGACGCCCTTGGCCTGCGACAGGAAGATGGCGTTGGTCTTGGCGAGGCCTGCCGCAAAGGCGTTGACCAGGATGTTGCCGTTGTAGCGCGGGTCGAAATTGACTTCGCCACCGACGGTCGGCACGCCGAAGGAATTGCCGTAGCCGCCGACGCCCGAAACCACGCCGGCGACGAGGTGCCGGGTCTTGGGATGGTCGGGCGAACCGAAGCGCAGCGCGTTCATCGCCGCGACCGGACGCGCGCCCATGGTGAAGACGTCGCGCAGGATGCCGCCGACGCCGGTCGCCGCACCCTGGTAGGGCTCGATATAGGACGGGTGGTTGTGGCTCTCCATCTTGAAGACGACGCAGTCGCCGTCGCCGATGTCGACGACGCCGGCATTCTCTCCGGGACCCTGGATCACCTGCGGGCCGCTGGTGGGCAGGGTGCGCAGCCATTTCTTGGACGACTTGTAGGAGCAGTGCTCGTTCCACATCGCCGAGAAGATGCCGAGTTCGGTGAAGCTCGGTTCGCGCCCGACCAGATCGAGGATGCGCTGGTATTCGTCGGGCTTCAGGCCGTGCGCGGCGACGAGCTCGGGGGTGATCGGCACGGAATTGGAAATGGTCATGAGCGGCGATTTTTATCCGTGGAGGAGGGGAGTTTTCGAGTCCTCCTCTTATCGCAAGCTTTCGCGCGATACACCCCATCGGTTGATGAAAAACGCCGGAAAGCCACAAGGTCGCGCCTTTCGGATCGCCAGGCCGGCGGCGCTCGTCAGGAAAAACTGTCGTAGCCGGCACGGCCTTCGTCGAGCAGGCGGCGGATGACGGCGACTCCGCCGGCGACATCCCGGCTATGCCGCGGTTGCGATACCCCGAAGCGAACTCCGTGGAAGACCTGCTCGGAGCGGCCGGCCTTGAACTCGTCCTCGTCATCGATGAGCACGCCTTGCGCGAGGCAGGCATTCTTGAAAGTGCCGGACAACCAGGGGTCCGGCAGGGTCAGCCAGACGAAGGGGACATTGTCCTTCGCCTTGACGTCGAAATCCGCCAGCGTTTCGCGCACGATTGCGATGCGCGCCCGGATTTCGGCAATGCATCGCTGCCTGATCTCGCTGGCCTGGCCCGACATGATCAACCTGGTGCCGACCTCCGCCAGCAGAAAGGGCAGGCCGCCGGTCATCATCTTGTGCGCGACGCGGATGCGGTGGCGGTAGGCCGGCGGGCAGGACAGCCAGCCGCCGCGTACGCCTGCCGCGACCGATTTCGACAGGCCGCCGGCGACGATCGTGCGCTCCGGCGCGTATTCGGCGAGCAGCGGGGTCGGATCGTCGGTCAATTCGCCATAGAGGTCGTCCTCGATCAGCACGACATTGTACTCGCGCGCGATGCGCGCGATCGCCTGGCGTCTTTCCGCCGAAAGCGTGACCAGCGTCGGGTTCTTCGCCGTCGGCATAATGAACATCATCTTTGGATGTTTTTGCGCGCAGACGCGCTCGAAATCATCCGGGTCGATGCCGTCCTCATCCGCCGAGACCAGGGCCGTGCGGCGTCCGATCAGCCCGGCGCTGCGCGAGATTTGCGAATAGGTAAGGTGCTCGAAGACGACATAGTCCCCGGGCATGGTGAGCGCGGCGATCGCCGCCATGACGGCGGCATGGGTGCCGAGCGTCGGCACGATGGAATCGGGCGACGGCTGAAAGGCGTTGCGCGCAAGCCAGCGACTGCCCGCTTCGTACCAGCGTTCGGGAAAGTCCCTCGTATAGCTCGAGATGTCGTGCGGATGCTTCTGCGCCGTCCGCGCCAGTGTTTCGGCGATGATCGCGCCCTGGCCGACATCGGGAGCGGCGGTGCTGTCGAAGCGCAGCTTGCCGGTCGGCGCATCGATGAACCGGGTGCCTTGCCCGGTGGACTCCAGGTCGGGCTTGGGGCTGTTGCCCTGCGCGAGCACATAGGTGCCGCGTCCGACCTCGCCGCTCACCAGGCCACGCTCGCGCAGCAGCTGATAGGCCCTGCCGACAGTGCCGACGGTCGTGCCGATGTCATAGGCGAGGTCACGCTGCGGCGGCAGTTTTGCACCGGCATCGATGACGCCCTTGTCGATATCTGACTCAATGCTGTCAGCAAGGCGTTGGTACAGAGGGCCGGCACCAGAGGAGAGATCGGGAAGCCAATTTGTCATGGTAACAATTTTCTATATTGCACCGCGCGATGAGTCAATCGATATGACATTACGAGCGGATAGGGTACAATTCATGAGCTTGGTTGATCGAAAGATGAATACAATTGATACAATTCGTTACGGCGGCACTGAATTGCATGCTGGCGCCTCTGCTCGCCGTGGCTTCGTGGGCCGGTTGACGCTTGTGCTTCGTTCCGCCGCCAGCCAGCTTGACCTGATGATGCAGCGTCGGCGAGGGCGGCTTGCGCTCATGGAAATGACCGACGAGCAGCTCAAGGATATCGGTATCTCGCGCTGCGATGCCCACCGCGAAGGAATCAAGGCGTTCTGGGAGTGAGCACGGCCTGGGTTTGATTCACGCCCGGCACGCCGCCTGCGGGGTACTATCTTCGCAGGCGCCCGACACCGTGATCGGCAAGCACAGCCAGTACGGACAGAGCGATAAACAATGCTGTGATGGCCAGCGACGAGATGGCGACGCTGGCCGCGCCGTTCTTCGCCACGTCGAGGAACGGGTAGGGCACTTCGCCGGCGAACGGCGCGCGTATGAGCACGCAGGCCAGATAGGCGAGCGGATAGACCATCCACCAAGGAATGTCGCGCCAGCGCGAGCCGCCGTCGGCCCCTGCGATCAGCCACCACAGCACAAAGAGCGGCGGCGTCACGTAGTGGAGCAGGATGTCGCAAAGCAGAAACAGACCCT
>JBFLWR010000530.1:0-5791 GCA_040755925.1 Pseudomonadota bacterium | reverse complement strand
GCCCAGGCGTCATCGCCTGGCGTCGCGGAAATGCGGCCAAAGACAAATGCAGTGCGCCAGATCCTGTCGACGCGCCCGCTGCTTATCCTCTCAGCAAGGCCTCCACTGCCGCCGCAATGCTGAGAAGGCGGTGATCGTGGCCGCCGCGCGCCACCAGCATCAGCCCTGCTGGCAGCCCCATATCCGGCATCGGCAGCGAGATCGCGCAGAGGGCGAATTGGTTGGCGACCTGGGTGTTGCGCAAGAGCAGGCCTTCAGTCTTCTCGCGCAACGCCTCGTCCCCGGCCATTGCGGCAATGGACGGCGCGACCATCGGCGTGGTCGGCAAAACGAGTGCATCGATTTGCGCCAAGCGTTCGCCCATGGCCGCGGCCAGTTCGGCACGGCGGCGGATAGTGCGGATATAGACTGAAGCGGGAACGGTGAGCGCGCGCGACAATGGCCCGCTGACATGCGGGTCGACCTGCACGGAGGAGCCGGTCTCCAACCAATCGGCATGCACCTCGGCGCCTTCCATCGACGCGAGGGTGCCGCGCTTCGTCGCCGCGCGCATCTCGCCAATGAGATCGTCGATCGGCAGATCGGCAATCCGCGCGCCGGCCTTATCCAGCCGGGCAATGCAGGTCTCGAAAACCATGGCAACGTCGCCCTGCGTTTCCTCGAAAAGCCTGCCGCGCGGAACGCCGATGCGCAGGCCCGCGAGCGAAGCCCGCTGGAGAGGCGCCGGCTCCTCCCCGGCCATGATCGCATCGGCGAGCGCGCAACCGGCGACGTCGCGGGCAAGCGGACCGATCGAATCCAGCGTCATCGACAAAGGAAAGGCGCCGGTCAGCGGCACGCGCCCAGCTGTCGGCTTGAAGCCGACGACGCCGTTGAGCGAGGCCGGGATGCGCACCGAGCCGCCAGTGTCCGAACCGATGGAGATTTCGCTTGTGCCCTCGCCCACCGCGACACCGGCGCCGGACGACGAACCGCCTGGGATCAGGCTGGCGCCTACGGCGTTGCCCGGCGTGCCGTAGTGGAGATTGTCGCCGATCGCGGTGAAGGCGAACTCGGTCATGTTGGTCTTGCCGATAATGACGGCGCCGGCCCGCCTGAGCCTTCCGGCGATCGCGGCGTCCCGCGCGGCTGGCGCTGCGCTCACCAGCATCAGCGAGCCGGCCGTCGTCGGCTCGCCCGCGACATCGAACAGGTCCTTGATGGAGATGATCGTGCCGTCGAGCGGCCCGAGGCTGACGCCGGCTTTCCGCCGGGCATCCGCCGCTTCGGCTGCCGCGCGCGCGGCTTCAGCATAGAGCTTGACGTAGACCTTTTCGCCAGCGGCGCGATTGGCAAGGCGTGACAGGATGATTTCAAGGCGGTCACGAGCGGATTGCATGGCTTTGTCGGATTCCACAAGCTTGTAGCGTCTTCAAGGCAGCAGCGATTGGGCTGATGAACGGATAACCCGGCGGGCGTGCCTTCGCACCCTGCCAGCAATAGGAAGATGCTGATGCTGTACAAGGGCAGCTGCCACTGCGGCAAGGTGGCGTTCGAGGTCGAGGGCGAACTCGCCGGCGCCGTGCGCTGCAACTGCTCGATCTGCGCGCGCAAGGGCGCGCTGCTTTGGGCAGTGCCGCACAAAAGTTTGAGGCTTGTGGCCTGGGGCGACGACCTCGGCGGATACACATTCGGCAAAGGCGCCATCGCGCATCGCTTCTGCCGGACCTGCGGCATCCATCCCTTTGCGGAGGATGTCAAAAAGGGCGGCGCGCGGAGCGCCTACGTCAATATCAATTGCCTCGACGATCTCGACCTCGCCGCAGTGCCGGTTTTCGACTTCGACGGCCGCTCCGCTTAGGTCGCCCGTATGACCCGGGACAAGCCAGCCACACTGGCCGGCTTGTCGGCATCAAGGATCCGGAGCGGGCTATTCAGCCGGTTTCGGCCCGATCAGGAAGGTCGTGAGCGCCGCGAGCAGCGTAGCCGCGCCGCCATAGGCCAAGGCGCTCGCCACGCCGGCATGGTCGACCGGCAGGCCGCCGAAGATGGCGCCCAACGCGAGACATCGGACTCAACCCCGGCTCCTATTCCACCCTCGCCCCCGGTCACCGAACATCACATAACCGGCGTCGGTCACCGCGACAGTGTCCTCCAGCTTGATGAAGCCGCGCGTCGGGTGGAGCATCGTCGTCTCGACCGACAGCACCATGTTCGTTTCCAGCGGCTTCGCGGCATAGATACCTTCATAGGCGACCGGATGATTGGTCATCAGGAACGGCGCCTCATGCGTGATCAGCCCCATGCCGTGGGCGAAGAAATCCGTGTAGACCGCTACCTTGGACGCCTTCAGCGCGCTTTCGGCATGGGCGATCATGTCGCCGCCGAGCGTTCCGGCCTTCACCCTAGAGAAGGCCGCCTGCTGCACCGCTTCGATCTCGGCAAGCAGGTCCTCCAGCTCCGCGTCCGGCTCGCCGAGGATGCCCATCCGGCAAAGGTCGCCGATATAGCCGTGATAATTGCCGCCGGAATCGATCGACAGCACCTCGCCCTTCTTCCATGCCTGGTCCGACGCCGCGCGGTTGTGACTGGAGCCCAGCGTCAGCAGGCAATATTCGAAATGCGCGCCGCGATTGGTCTCCTCGCGCCGCAGATGTTCGATGATGTCGGCTTTGGTCGTACCCTCGCGCGCCCAGGCAATTGTCGCCAGCATGGAATCCGTGATCAGCTCCGAGGCGGTGCGCAACTTCTCGAGTTCCGCTTCCGTCTTGATCGCCCGCATGCGCTCCAGCATGCCGGTTGCGTCGATCAGCTTCGCGTCCGGCAGCGCCTTGCGGATCAGCGTATAGGCGTCCGACGGCAGAAAGCCGGGCTCGATGCCGATGCGTGCCGCTTCCGTGCCTATCTTGCGCAGATGCTCCACCGCGAGATTGGCCGCGTCGAGCGTGCCCCAGCAGGTGGCATGCAATGTTGGCGTCCAGAACGGATGGTTCTGATGCTCGCCGCCTTCCATCTTGTTGCCGATATAGGCAGCGTGCTGCGGGCCGCCCTTCTCATAGAGGACGATCGGCAGATAGCGGCTGTGGCCGATGGCATCCATCGCCGCGAAGAAGATGAATTTGTAGCCACCGAGCAGGTACTGCGTGTTGTGCTTGGAGGTCGCAAGCAGCACGTCGATGCCGGCCTCATCCATAAGCCCGTCCACCCGCGCCTGGTCGAACGGGATGCTACCGACTTCGGTCCTGCCCGGAGCGATATTCATCTGCTTCTCCCTTGAAACTGTCGGCCTCCAAAGCGGCCAAGGGTCTTTGGCCTCGATGCCGGTGAAATTGCACCATTTGACCACGCTGGCCCAGCCAGACTTGATTTCAATTATGCATTCTCGCTGCTGAGAACGCGCCATCCGCGGCATTTGGTCCGATTTGGTCACCAAATTGCGGATCTGAACGACCCGCGCAGAACTGGGCCAGTGGACGGAAATTTCAAAGCCAACCCATCCTGCGCCAAATCCGTCTCTGGCGAAACCTCTGCCAAGCGCCATAATCCTCAACTGTTCGAGATTGCCGCGCCGGCTTCGGCGCGAAGAGGGGAGTTGAGCAATGTCTGAATTCACGATTTCGCGCCGCGGCCTGCTGGCCGGCTCGGCGCTGCTTTTGGCCTCGACGGCGTTGCCGACGATCGGTTTCGCGCAGACGCCAAAGAAGGGCGGGCGCCTGGTGCTTGCCGCTGACTCCGAGCCGCGCAATCTCAACCCTGCGATCGTCGCATCGAACGGCGTCTTCTTCATCTCCAGCAAGATCGTCGAGACGCTGGCGGAGGCCTCGTTCGACGGCAAGGACGGTTTGCAGCCCAGGCTCGCGCTTTCCTGGGAAGGTGCCGCCGACGGCCTCTCGGCGACCTTCAAGCTGCGCGATGGCGTCAAATGGCATGACGGCAAGCCCTTCACTTCCGCCGACGTCGCCTTCTCCGCGCTGCAGATCTGGAAGCCGCTGCAGAATCTCGGCCGTACCGTGTTCAAGGACCTCGAGGCCGTCGAGACGCCCGACGACCTCACTGCCATCTTCAAATTCGCCAAGCCGACGCCGTTCCAGTTGATCCGGAACGCGCTGCCGGCACTGTCGAGCGTCGTGCCCAAGCACATCTATGAGAACGGCAAGATCGAGGACAACCCGGCCAACAACGCGCCGATCGGCACCGGGCCGTTCAAATTCGCCGAATACAAGGCCGGGCAGTATTACCGGCTGACCAGGAACGACGCCTATTGGGGTACGGACGAACCGTATCTCGACGAGATCGTCTACCAGGTGCTGCCCGATCGCACCTCGGCCGCTGCAGCGCTCGAGGCGGAAGAAATCCAGCTCGCAGCCTTCTCCGCCGTGCCGCTCGCCGACCTCGACCGCATCTCCAAGGTGCCGGGCCTGAAGGTCATCACCAAGGGCTATGAGGGGCTGACCTACCAGCTTGTCGTCGAGATAAACCACCGCCGCAAGGAACTCGCCGATCTCAAGGTGCGTCAGGCGATCGCGCATGCCATCGACAAGGATTTCGTCGTCAAGACCGTTTTCCTCGGCTACGCGGCGACCGCGACCGGCCCGGTGCCGAAGAACGATCCGCAATTCTACACCGCCGACGTGCCGACCTACGCCTTCGACGTCGCCAAGGCCAATGCGCTGCTCGATGAGGCCGGCTACAAGCGCGCCGACGACGGCAAGCGGTTCGCGCTGAAGCTGCTGCCGGCGCCATATTTCAACGAGACCAAGCAGTTCGGCGACTATCTGCGCCAGGCGCTGGCGGCAATCGGCATCGACGCCGAGATCGTCAACAACGACTCGGCCGCGCACATCAAGGCGGTCTACACCGATCACGCCTTCGACCTCGCCGTCGGCCCGCCGGTGTTCCGCGGCGACCCGGCGATCTCGACCACCATCCTGGTGCAGAGCGGCATTCCGGACGGCGTGCCCTTCTCCAACCAGGGCGGCTACAAGAACGCCGAGCTGGACGCGCTGATCACCAAGGCATCCGAAACGCTCGATACGGCGGCGCGCACAGATCTTTACAAGGAGTTCCAGAAGAAGGTCGCCGCCGACCTGCCGCTGATCAACGTCGCCGAATGGAGCT
The DNA here is from genome assembly GCA_040755925.1 of Pseudomonadota bacterium. Classification (GTDB taxonomy): domain Bacteria; phylum Pseudomonadota; class Alphaproteobacteria; order Rhizobiales; family Rhizobiaceae; genus Mesorhizobium. The sequence continues at coordinate 694 of JBFLWR010000530.1, read as the reverse complement.
TCATCAGCGTCGCCCGCGATACCGTAGGCAACATCGCCAACAACCCGCGCTGGGCGGTGTCGAACTGGGCGGACACCTATTTGGAATCGTGACACACTTACGCGGATGAAAGTTCGCGAGGAAATCATCGTAGACGTCGAGTTCTACGATACCCCCCTCTGTCCTGCCGGACATCTCCCCCTCAAGGGGGGAGATCAGAAGCTCATCCGTATCGCCAGCTTTCCAACGGTGGCGATTGGCGAAGCCGTTGACGACGGCCAATCTCCCCCCTTGAGGGGGAGATGTCCGGCAGGACAGAGGGGGGTGCCTAGGCGCGACACCTCTCCTTGCCTGCATAATCCTTGGAGGCGCGCATGAGACGCGCCCTCACCCTTCTGCGCCGCCGCCTCGTCGGCAGCGTCTTCGTCCTCCTGATCGTCGTCATCGGCAGCTTCTTCCTGCTCGAAGCCGCGCCCGGCGACGCGGTCGACGCCTACATCGTATCGACCGGCGGCGATGCCGGCATGATCGAGCTGCTGCGCCACCACTGGGGGCTCGACCAGTCCGAGCTCACCCGCCTCGCCAACTATCTTTGGGCATTGCTGCATCTCGATCTTGGCCAGTCGGTCACTTTCTCACGGCCGATCCGCGACGTGATCCTCGAGCGCCTACCGACCACGCTGATCCTGATGGGCAGCGCCACGGCGCTCTCCTT
>JBFLWR010000053.1:0-15818 GCA_040755925.1 Pseudomonadota bacterium | reverse complement strand
GTAGGCCTTGTAGAGCTGGCGGCCCTTGCCGTTAGCGAAGCTGCGCGCATCGCCTTCCGCTATTTCGTCGGGACCGAGGCCCTTGTTCTTCCAGTTGTCGACCATCTGCGCGAAGGTCTTGGCCGGCCAGCGCTTGTCGTCGAGGCCTTCGGCCTGGATCAACTGCTTGATCAGCCGCACCACGTCGTCGGTGTCGAGGATGGTGAAATCGGATTTGAGCCCGGCGAGCTCGGCGTGCCGGCGCAGGAGCTTGACGCCGATCGAGTGGAAGGTGCCGAGCCACGGCATGCCCTCGACATTGCCTTCGCCGATCAGATGGCCGATGCGCTGCTTCATCTCGCGCGCTGCCTTGTTGGTGAAGGTGACGGCGAGGATCTGTGATGGAAAAGCCCTGCCGGTGGCGAGGATATGGGCGATGCGCGTGGTCAGGACGCGTGTCTTGCCGGTGCCTGCGCCGGCCAGCACCAGAACCGGGCCTTCCGTGGTTTCGACCGCCAGCCGCTGCTCGGGGTTCAGCCCCTTGAGATAGTCAGGCGCGCTGTTCTGGCCATTGCGGGCCGCCATGGCGCGCGCGGCAATGCCGGACGGGGCAGCGGGCCGCGCGTTCGGTTCATCGAAAAAAGGCATGTCTTCGGAAAAGCCCGACATGGCCCCGAATGTAGTGATTCGGGAGCGAAAGGCCAGAAGCGTCTACGTTTTGTTCCATTTTTGCACTGCCACGCCTTGTTCGACGGGCGTGGCCGGCCGAGGAACGCTACGCCACGGCCTGCCGGGTCTGTCGATAGCCCTCAGCGCCGGCAACTTCCTCGCGACGGCTAAGCGCGAAGATCTCGCCGAAGGGGGCAGGGCGGCCGAGGAGGAAGCCTTGCGCCTCGTTGCAGCCTTCGGCGCGCAGGATCGACAGCTGGCTGTGCGTCTCGACGCCTTCGGCGAGCACCGGAATGGCGAGGCTTTGGCCGAGAGCCAGCACTGCGCGGATGATGGCTTTCGCCTGCGGGCTGGTCTCGACTTCTGACATGAAGGAGCGATCGAGCTTGATCTTGTCGAAGGGGAAGGCCCGCAGCGTCTCCAGCGAGGAATAGCCCGTGCCGAAATCGTCGATGGCGATGGTGACGCCCAGCGCCTTGATCCGCCGCAGGATGTTCAAGGTGCGGTTCTTGTCGGCGATGATGGTGGATTCGGTGATCTCCAGTTCGAGCCGGCCCGGCTTGAGGCCGGTTTCGAGCAGGATCTCGTGGACGAGCTTCGGCAGGTCGGCATGCGCGAACTGAACCGGGGAAAGATTGACCGCTATCTTGTAGGGATGATCCCATGAAGCGGCTTTGGCGCAGGCGGTGCGTAGCACCCATTCGCCGAGCGGCAGGATGAGGCCGTTCTCCTCGGCCAGCGGAATGAACTCGGCCGGGGAGATATTGCCGCGCGTCGGGTGCTTCCAGCGCAGCAGCGCCTCATAGCCGCGGATGTCGCCGGTCGAGACCGAGGTCTGGACCTGGTAATGCAGGTCGAGCTGGCCGTTCTCGACGGCGTCGCGCAGGTCGTTGGCCAAAGTGCGGTTGGCGCGGACGGCCTCGTCCATGGCCTGCTCGTAGAAGCAGACGCTGCGAGCCACGTTGGCCTTGGCGCGATACATCGCCAGGTCGGCATTGTTGACCAGCGTTTCGCGATTCTGCGCGTCGTTCGGATAGATGGCGACACCGAGGCTTGCGCCGGTCGCCGTTTCGACATCCTCGATCTTGATCGGCGTGAACAGCGCTTTTTCGAGGCGCGAAACGAAGTCGAGAATGTCCGATTGTCCCCTCATGCGCTTGACGCCGGCAAACTCGTCGCCGCCCAGTCTCGCGATGAACTCTCCGTCCTGAAGCAACGCGCTCATCCTGGAGGCCAACGCCTTGAGCGCTTCGTCGCCGGCGCTATGCCCCCAGATGTCGTTGATTTCCTTGAAGCGGTCGAGGTCGATGCCGACGACCGCCAACTGACAACCAAGCTCTTTCGCGCGCGTCATCTCGCGGTCGAGATGCTCGTTGAAATTGGCCCGGTTCGGCAGACCGGTGAGAGCATCGTTCATCGCCAGGTGATGCAGGCGCTCGAAGGCCTCCATGCGGGAGCGATCGTCGATCAGGTAGCTGGCGAGGCCGGTGCCGATCACGATCAGCCCGGCGAGCGCTATGCCGAGCGCCATGGCTTGCAGGGCGGCCGGGTCCGTATAGTCGCCGCGCGTTACCATCGGCGTCACCTGCAGCGCCGCCATGGCGGTGAAATGCAGGCTGACGATGGCGACGACCAGGATCGCCGCGCCCAGATATTTGCGGCCGGCTATCCGGTCGTTCAATGCGACGCTCAGCGACGCGCAGGCAAAGGCCACCGACAGGACGACCGATGCCACCAGGTAGGTAGTGTTCCACTCGACGATGCCGTCGACGCGGTAGGCGGCCATGCCAGTGTAGTGCATCCCGGAGATCGCCAGGCCGACGATGGCCCCTCCGACGACGGGTGCAAGACGCGGCGCATTCGCCGTCGCGGCGATGAAACCGGCGGCGGTGCCGATGATGGCGATGAACAGCGAGGCGATCGTCAGCACCGGGTCGAAGGCGATGGGTGCGCCCGGCTGATAGGCGAGCATGGCGACGAAATGCGTGCACCAGATCGAGGATCCGGCGCAGACCGCGGTCAGGAAATGCCAGCCGATCTGCTGCAGGCCGTTTGCTTCGTGCGCGCGCAGAAACAGCCTGATCGTTGCCCAGGACCCCGCGGCACAGACCAGCGCCGCGACCAGCACGAGCCAGAGGTTGTGCTCACCTGTCACGCAGGAGATGATGCGCATCATTGGCCGGGTGCCTTCTTCGATCTCGGAGGTGCCGACCCTTCTTCCCCTCGTCGAACGGTCGCCTGGCGTTCGACGAGGGCGAACGACCGATCTGCCATATCTGGGCGAGGGGTTTGACGAGGATGATAAGGCAGCCGCCCCCAATGCGGATACCAATAGTTCAACCGCTACAATCGGATACAACTTCTAATGGATGGTTAATTGCAATTAACAGACATCCGGTGGCTCGGGGCGTGGTTTCCGGAATGTGTACAAATGTTATGGCAATATGCGAAATATCGATATTTTTCCCGAAATTTAAAAAGGCCGGAGCGGCTCAGCTCGACGGATCGCTGGCCGCTCCAAACTTCGATGCCAGGCAAAAACCTCAGAGGCCGAGGTGGCTCTTCAGGCCCGGCACCTGGCCGAGCACCTGGTTGGTGAGGTCAGGGCCGGCGGCTGTCTGGGCCTGCTTGATCAAAACCTCGCCGGCCTGCTGGATCTGCGTCATGTCGAGGCCGGATGCCTTGAGCGCCGCGAGGCCGTTGACCAGGGCGCCGGCCTTTTCACCGAGCACGCTGCCGAGCGCGCCCTGCAATGATGACAGCAACCCGCCGCCCGAACTGGCCGCGGCGCCGGACGCCATCACGTCGTATTGCTGGGCCAGTGCATCGGCGCCGGGGATCTGAGCGAAGAACGACGAAACGCTGGTGCCTTCCGCTTCGTGCTGGATCACGGAAAAGACGGTGCCGACGACCTTCTCCGTTGTGGCCTGATCGAGGCCTGCCTGTTGCGAGACGGTGTTCACGATGTCCTGGACGTTCATGACATTTTCCTCTGCGTCATCTGGGTATGGCTAAGCCATGCTGGCAGCTTCCGTTCCTAATGTGACAGCATCATCAAGGCTTTCGGAAATGACCAAATCGTGATGGCCATGCCATCCACCCATTCTATTTGGGAGGACGCCTTCCCGGCGCACCAAATCGTCACCGGTCCGTGACTGGACCCTGTGGGCTTCGACCCTATCTTGCGCGTCGATCCTGTCCGGACAACGTCGAGGAAAGCCATGACCGAAACCAGACCCGTCATCACCCAGGCGATGATCGACGCTTATGACGAATACACGCATCTGACGCTCGACCGCCGCCGCTTCATGGAGCAATTGACAAGGCTCGCCGGATCTGGAGCCGCAGCCGCGGCAATCGCGCCCATGCTGGCCGCCAACCCGGCACAGGCGGCGATGGTCGCCGAGGACGATCCGCGCGTTAAGGGCGAGAACATTACCTATCCAGGCAGCGCCGGTGAAATGAAGGGCTACCTGGTCAAGCCGGCGAACCAATCGGGCAAGCTCGGCTCAGTGGTCGTGGTCCACGAGAACCGAGGGCTCAACCCGCACATCCGCGATGTCGCCCGGCGTGTGGCGCTGGAGGGTTTCGTTGCGCTGGCGCCCGATTTCATGTCGCCGCTTGGCGGCACCCCGGACAATGAGGACAAGGTGCGTGAACTGTTCGCGACCCTCGATCCGGCGCAGGTCGCCGCCAACGCTGTTGCCTCCGTCGCTTATCTGAAGCGCGACAAGGACGGCAACGGCAAGGTCGGCGCGGTCGGGTTCTGCTGGGGCGGCGGCACGGTGAACATGCTGGCCGTCAACTCGCCCGATCTCAGCGCCGCCGTCGCTTATTATGGCATGCAGCCGAAGGCCGAGGACGTGCCGAAGATCAAGGCCGCGCTGCTCCTGCACTATGCCGGCCTCGACAGCCGGACCAATGCCGGCATCGATGCCTTCAAGAAGGCGCTCGACGCCGCGCATGTCGAGTACACAGTCTATGTCTATGACGGCGCCAACCACGCCTTCAACAACGACACCTCGGCCGCGCGCTACGACAAGAAGGCAGCCGATCTCGCCTGGGGACGGACGATCGCGTTCCTCAAGCAGAAGCTTGCTTAGGCATCACCCCGCCGAGGGCGCCCACGCGCTCGCAAATGCCGGCGATAGCGCAAAGCCAGCCGGCAGTACCGATGCCGGTGGCGGGCGCCGAACGCCTTCCTGGAGATAGTGAAGCGCCGACATCAGCCCGTTCATCGTGTATGGCTTGGAGATGACGCCGATCGCACCGGCGAAGTTGTCGGGGATGCGCTTTGGATTGGCTGTCATGAACACGACCATCGGTCGACCCGATTGGCGAATATGCTCCGCGACGTCCACGCCGGTTGGCCCGTCCGCGAGGTGCACGTCTACGAAGGCGATGTCCGCCTGACCGGTGTCGACCAGGGCCTTCGCCTCGTCAGACGACATTGCCCAGCCGACGACATGATGGCCGGCGTCTTCAATCAAGCACTCCAACTCCATCGCCAGCAGAGCTTCGTCCTCGACGATCAGCACTTTGAGCGGCTCGATCATGGCGTCTCCTTCTTTTGCTCTGTTTCGTTAGGCATTCTGACGATCACCCGCGTGCCGGGACTGGCGTTTCGCCATTCGACTTCGGCGCGAAGCTGCCTGCCGAGCTGGCGGATCAGCCGCATCCCGAAAGTCCCGTCGGTGGCTTTGCCGTCCATGCCGACGCCGTCATCAGAAACCTCCAGGATCAGGTGTCCGTCAGGTTGGGTCATCTTGATGCCGATGCTGCCGCCATTGTCCTTGAAGGCATGCTTGAGGGCGTTGGTGACGAGTTCATTGACGATCAACGCCACCGGAGTCGCCTTCTCCGCGGGGACGACTATTGGTTCCAATTCGAGTTTCGATGTGATTTGCGGGCGGCCCGATGTCGCCAGCAAGTCGGAAACGAGGTCCCTGGCGAAGTCCGAGACATCGAATTTGCTGACGTCCTGCGACTGGTAGAGCCTGCGATGCATCGTGCTCAGTGCCTCGATGCGCTCCAGCATCGTGATCAACGACTGCTTCACGGCCTCATCCTGGATCGTCCTGCTTTGCATCAGGATCAGCGACGAGATCATCTGCAGGTTGTTCTTCACCCGATGATCCACCTCGTGCAGCAAGGCCGTCTGCGTCTCGAGGGCTGCCTGCAACTCGCAGGTACGTTCCTTGACGGCCTGCTCGACACGTTCCTTGTCCGCCGCGATCTGCTGTTCGGAAAGCTTGCGATCGGAAACATCGAGTTGCGACGCGAAGAAAAACAAAAGATCACCTTTGTCGTTGTAGACAGGACTGATGTAGAGCGCATTCCAGAAGCTGGAACCGTCCTTGCGGTAATTCAGAATGTCGATGCTGACATCGTTGCCTTCGGCGACGGCTGCGCGAACTTCGGCCACCGAGGCGGGATTAGTGTCGGGCCCCTGGAGAAAGCGGCAGTTCTTGCCCATGACTTCTTCCCGCCCGTATCCCGTCAGGCGCAGAAAAGAGTCGTTGACGAAGACGATCGGATTGTCCGGTTTGCGCGGGTCGGTGATCAGCATCGACATGCGTGTGGCCCGAATGGCCGCTGCGAAAGGGTCGCCCTTGCCGTGCTCGACATGAAGATCGTCGGTCATATGCCAGGCGTCAGGGGGCTCTCTCGTACGTTTGCTGTCCATGGTCATACTCCAAGCCGTGTTTGCCGCCACAACGGCGCAGAGTTGGAGTTGGTTCAATCTTGAGTTTTGTTGTCGCAGCTCAAAATGTGACGGAACTTATTGCCATTTCTTGTAAGGTATTGACTGCGAATGACTTTCGTATTCTAGGCTGGCATTGGCTTTTGCAATGCCACGCCGGCGATCACCAAGGCGATTCCCACACAGTCCATTAAGCTCGGCACCTGGCGCAGCACGACCACGCCGATCAGTGTCGCGGTCAGCGGCAGCAGCGACAGCATGAGTGCGAAGCTCGCGCGCGGCAGCCGCGCCATGGCAAGCTGGTCGCAGATGTAAGGGATGACGGAAGAGCACACGCCGACGCCGATGGCGGCGGCCAGCAGCCGCGGCGCCGAGAAGGCGGGCATCGCTTCGCTGAAGCCGAAGGGCAGCACGACGAGGAAGGCTATCGCCATGGCCGTGCCCAGGCCGGCGATGCCGGTGCCGGTTCGGGCGACGCGGTGGCCGAGCACGATGTAGCCGACAAAAAGCGCGCCATTCAAGAAAGCCCAGAACAGGCCAGCCGGATCGCTCGACCATTTGACATCGATGAGCAGCAGCGTGCCGGCGACGGCAATGACGAGCGCCCCGACATTGCGCCGGCTCCTCAGGCCGACCAACGCGACACCGATAGTGCCAACAAATTCGATTGCCGCGACCAGCGAGATCGGCAGGCGGTCGAGCGCCAGGTAGAAGGAGCAGTTCATCACCGCGAGGCAGGTCCCGAATGCAAGAAGCAACAGGCGCGTGGAGCGGTCGGCGCGGGCCAAAAGCCGCCAGGGTCGGGTGAGGGGGGCAAAGATCAGCGCGGCGGTGGCGATGCGCAGCCAGGCCATGCCGAGCACGCCGACCTGCGAGAACAACAGCACGGCGAAGGCCGGCCCGAGATAATGGAACACAGCGCTGACGCAAAACCAGACCTGCGGCGGCATCGTGTTGGCCAACCCGGCGAAGGTGGAGTGAGCGGTGGCTTCGCTGGCGGCTCGATCCGCGGCCGGAACTTGCGCTTGAGACTTCATGCGCTCATCATCGCAGGCAGACTTAGCGTCTTATATGGATGATCGATGGCCAGTCTGATCGTTTTCTTTTTAAAGAAAGGTATTTCTCTTGAAACGCCTTCGAGATGAAAATGCTGAACTCGACGCCGCGGACCTGAGGATACTGCGGCTCCTGGAGAAGGACGCGCGGACCAGCACGGCCGAGCTGGGGCGCGCCGTCGGACTGTCGGCGCCAAGCGTGGCCGAGCGCATCCGCAAGCTGCAGGAGAACGGCGTGGTCGAGGCCTATACGGTCAGGATCAATCCGGCGGCGCTCGGCTTGAAGCTGTCGGCGTGGCTCAGGATCAGGCCGGTGCCGGGGCAGCTTTCGGTCGTGGCGGAGATCATCCGCGAGTTGCCGGAAATCGCGCAATGCGACCGGGTGACCGGCGAGGACTGTTTCATCGCGTTGGCGCATGTCGGCTCGGTGGCTGAACTCGAGCGGGTGATCGACCGGATCATTCCCTATGCGATGACCAACACCGCCATAATCCAGTCGTCGCCGGTCGAGCCCCGCTCGCCGCTCGGTATTCTGAAAGCGCGTTAGGGCACGGGAAAGCGCGTTTGCACTATTCCCGGAATTGCGAAAACGTCAGATGTGGCCGCGCTTCATGCGCGCCTGCTTCAGGATGGCGCGCCAGCGGATCATGTCGAAAGGGATCGGTTCGTTGTTGTTGGCGATGTGGAAGATCTCGTTGTTGACGTTCTTCAGCGATCGCCAGAAATCATAGTCGGTGATGCGTGGATCGGCCGCCAACCGATCCACTTCGACCTTGATGTCGGTTTTCATGCACTGTCCTCGTACCGCATCCCGCCGGCCGCCCCGCGAAAAACCGGTGCGGCGGTTTTCGAACGCGCCACTGAGTCGTTCAACGACTCGGATCGGCTTGTTCACGTTAAAACCTCGGTAAGGTTAACGCGGGCGTCCGGAGGCTTCAAGCGCTCCTGCGTTTGATGCCGATCGAGCGGCCGGCCCGCTCCGGCATCGGCAGCGCCGCGTGCGCGGCGCGCATGGCTTCCACCTTGGCCATGACGTCGGCCGGGAAAGGGGCGACCTTCGGCCCGGTCATGTCAACATGCAGCGCAAGCTGCTCGGACGTGGCGGCGAGCCAGCCATCGACATGGCGGATTTCCTGATAGGCCCGCAGGCGCTTCTCGTCGTGGTCGATGAGCTGGAACGAGACGTTCACCTTGTGGTCGAGGTGCAGTTCCTGCACGTAGCAGACGTGGACTTCGGCCGTGTAGATGGTGAGGCGGCGGTCCCTCGCGTAGTTCGGCCCCATGCCCATCAATTCGAACGCCTCGTCCGAGCCGCGGTCGAACAGCACGTTGTAATAGGCCATGTTGAGATGGCCGTTGTAGTCGATCCACTCCTTCTCGATCGCCATTGGGCCGTAAATGATCGGTGCGGGGATCGTCATCTGGTTTTCCTCGGTGTCGCTGGACAGGGTGTGGCTGGTGGGGTTCTTTGTTCTGGCGCAATTCCGGACGGAAAACCGCCTCACACTTTTCCTGGAATTGCTTTAGGCATCATCCATAGCTGCATGACAAGGGTGGCCGCTGGTCCATTCGCGGAGGAATTCATGGCTCTGAGCGACCTCAACACCGTCGAGCGCAATGAAGAGGGCATCGCCGCGGTGCTCGGTATCCTGAAGCAGCGGTTCGGCGAGCGCTTCCAGACCGGAGCGGCGATCCGCGCCCAGCATGCGCACACCACCACCTATATTCCGACGCAGGCTCCGGACGGCGTCGTCTTCGCCGAGACGACGGCCGACGTGCAGGAGGTCGTGCGCGCCTGCGCGGCTCACCGCGTGCCGGTGATCGCCTTCGGCGTCGGTTCGTCGCTCGAGGGCCACACCAATGCGCCGGGTGGCGGCATCTCGATCGACACGTCGCGGATGAATCGGATCCTCGCGGTCAATGCGCAGGACCTCGACTGCACGGTCGAGCCCGGCGTGACGCGAGAGGACCTCAACCGGCATTTGCGCGACACTGGCCTTTTCTTCCCGATCGATCCCGGCGCCAATGCGTCGCTTGGCGGCATGGCGGCGACGCGTGCCTCCGGCACCAACGCGGTGCGCTACGGCACGATGCGCGAGAATGTGCTTTCGCTGACGGCCGTCATGGCCGACGGCGAGACGGTGACGACCGGCAAGAGGGCGAAGAAGAGCTCGGCCGGCTACGACCTGACCCGGCTGCTGGTAGGGTCGGAGGGCACGCTCGGCATCATCACGTCGCTGACGCTCAAGCTGCAGGGCATCCCGCAGGCGATCTCGGGCGGCGTCTGCCCGTTCCCTAGCCTGGAAGCCGCCTGCAACGCGGTGATCGCGACGATCCAGATGGGCATTCCGGTGGCGCGCATCGAGTTGGTCAATGCACTGCAGATGCGGGCGATGAAGAATTACTCGAAGCTCGATTATCCCGAAAGCCCGTGCCTGTTCGTCGAATTCCATGGCAGCGACGCGGGCGTCGCCGAACAGGCAGAGACGTTCGGCATGATCGCCGAGGAGCAGGGCGGGGGACCGTTCCTGTGGACCAGCGTCGCCGAGGAACGGACGAAGCTCTGGAAGGCCCGGCATGATGCCTACTGGTCGTCGCTGACGCTGCGGCCGGGCGCCAAGGGGCTGTCGACCGATGTCTGCGTGCCGATCTCGCGCCTTGCCGAATGCGTCGCCGAAACCGAGGCCGACATCGCTGAAATGGGCCTGATCGCGCCGATCGTCGGTCATGCCGGCGATGGCAACTTCCATGTGCTGGTGCTGATGGATGTCGACAATCCCCACGAGATCGCGCTTGCGGAAAAGTTCGTTTCCAGGCTGAACATGCGGGCCATCGCCATGGGAGGAACCTGCACCGGCGAGCACGGCATCGGCCAGGGCAAGGTCGGCTTCCTGCGCCACGAGCTCGGCCATGGCGTGGACATCATGCGTACGATCAAGCAGGCGCTCGACCCGCTGAACATCATGAACCCGGGCAAGATCCTGCCGGCGGCCGACTGACGAATCCGCTCACCCCGCGGTGGAGCGGCCTACTTGACCGGTCATGATTTTGGGCCGAGCCTTGGCATGACGCGCAAGCGTTGAAGAGGAGGAGCAATGCCATGGCGATTTCACGTAGGGAAGAGGCGCGGGCACTGAGCGTCGACGAACATGATCTGGTGCAGAAGTCGCACCATCCCGCCGTGCAGGAACTTTCCGACACCGACCTTGCCGGCCTGGTCAAGCTGCTGCGGGAGCGGCGCGACAAGGCGCAGACCGAAGCGCACCGCCGCCGCCGCGAAATCCGCGGCAAGGGAGCGCCGAAAGGAGCCGCCCCGTCCAGGGCCGATGCCGGGTCGCAGACGAAGCTCGCGGTACTGTCCATGGCAATGCGCCGGCTGAACGGCGAGGCCGAGCGGCGGCGCCAACTGGCTGCAAGTCTTTCGTTGATCGAGAACGCTCGCAAGGCATTGGATATGAAAGAGGGCGCGTCGGCGGATGGCCCGACCTTCAATTCGCGCACCGCGCACAAGGGCATGCGGGCGCTCGCGAATCAGAGGACGCAGAGCCTGGTCCGGCCGATGGAGCTTGGCCGCCAGCGCAAGGCCGGCAAGGTGGCGCAGGCAAAGCGCGACGCCCGCTGAAACGGGCGATGCGCTAGCCCGCCGCCTCCGCGACCAGCTTCTGCAGCGTGGGGCGGGTCGGCGCAAAGAAGGTGACGCCTGTATGCGGCGTCGAGAAATCGAGCAGCCGGTCGTAGGCGCCCGGCGGCTCGCCGACATACATGCGCTGCAGCATTTTTTCGATCACCCAGAGATAGCGCGTGTAACCGATGAAATAGGTGCCGAACTCGTTCTGTCCGGGCCGGCCGAACGGCATGTTGTCGCGCAGGATGTCGTATTCGTTGCCGGCGTCGTCCTGGATGGTGTTCAGCGACTTGTGCGATTTGCGCGGCTTGTCGTCGTCATCGATCTCGATGTTGTCGATCTTGGTGCGACCGATGATCTCTTCCTGGACGTGCGTGGGCGTTTTTCCCCAGGCCGCCATGTCGTGCAGGTATTTCTGGACGACGACATAGCTGCCGCCGGTGAATTCGGCATCCTCGTCGCCGACAAGGGCCGAGGCGGGGAGGTCGAGGCCGGTAGGGTTGGCGGTGCCGTCGACAAAGCCAAGCAGGTCGCGCGCGTCGAAGTAGCGAAAACCCGAAACCTCGTCGACGACGGTCACGCTGTCGCCCAGGCCGTCCAGCAGGATGCGCTCCAGCTCGAAGCACATGTCGGGGCGTTCGGCGCGGATGTGAAAGAGCAGATCGCCCGGCGTGGACGGAGCCGAGTGGACCGGTCCCTTGATCGGCGCAAACGGCTTCAGTTCGTCCGGCCGGCGGTTCGGTGAGAGCCGGTTCCAGAGATCGGAGCCGATCCCGGCAATGCACGACAGGCGGCCGGAAAGGTCGCGAAAGCCGACATTCTTGACGAGATCGTCAAGCGCGCCAAGTACTGACGCCACCTTGGACAGAGCCGCTTTGTCGGCGCCCACCGTGACAACGAGGAAAATTGCCGCCGAAGAGAGCGGCGCATCCACGCTCTGCGCGTCGATCGGAACCCTGTCCCAGTTCTTGCCTGACATCGGCATGCTCCGCGTTCCACAATCGGTTCAGAGGGATGCGGCCAAGGACATGACCGCTTGAGGGCAGACTATCGTTCAAAACGATATCGCGACCGCGCACCGTCATGCAACAGCCGACGCTACGCAGGATAAGGCAAAGGCATTGGCACTGCCGAATTGCCTCTTTATCGACACGCGGATGCGGGTAGAGTGCGGCTGACTTTCAACCTGGGGAGCAGATGCTCGCACGCCTGTTCGTGATCTTCGGTGGCCTGTTCGTGCTGGTGCTGTGCGCGGCGCTGGTGGTGCCGTATTTCATCGACTGGACGGGCTACCGTGCCGATTTCGAGCGTGAGGCGAGCGCCATACTCGGCCGCAAGGTGACGGTGAAAGGCGATGCGACCGCGCGCCTCTTGCCGTTCCCGTCGGTGACGTTTTCGAATGTCGAAGTCGCGGGCGGCCCGGGAGGCCAGCCGGCTATGAAGGTCGAGACCTTCTCGATGGACGCCGAGCTTGCTCCGTTCCTGCGCGGCGAGGTGCTGATCTTCGACATGCGCCTTGTGCATCCGAGAGCCACCATCGACGTCGCCGGCGACGGCACGGTCGACTGGGCCATCCGGCCGTCGACACCCTTCAATCCGGGCCAGATCGCGATCGAGAAGCTGACCGTCACCGAAGGGCAGATCGAATTGCGCCATGCCGCGGGCGGGCGCAGCCACCTGATCTCGGAGATCAATTCGACAATTTCCGCGAAGTCGCTCGCCGGCCCGTGGCGGATGGACGGCACGCTGCGCTTCGACGGCATGCGCACGGCGGTCTCCGCGTCCACCGGCAAGGTGGAGGCGGACGGCCAGATGCGGCTGCGGCTGAAGGCCGATCCGGATGCCTATCCGCTGGTTGTCGAGACGGACGGCAACGCCGGTATCGTCAAGGGCGCGGCAGTCTATTCTGGCCAGTTCAAGATTACTGGTTCCGACAACAATGGCGCCGATCGGAATTCGGTCGATCTGCGCGGCACCGACGGCGAGCCGGTGAAGGTCAGCGCCGGCAAGCCCGATCCCGGCTTCCGGCTCAACGGCAAGTTCGTTCTCGATCACCAGAAACTCGGCATCGATGAATTCCGCTTCGAGACCGGTCCGCTCGACAATCCCTATACCGCCGACGGCAAGGCCTCGGTCGATCTCGGCCTCAAACCGCATTTCTCGATCGAGGCGAGCGGCGCGCAGGTCCAGTTCGATGAGGCTGTCGGCGGGGCTACGGGAGGCGGGCTGACGCTCGACCAGCGCATCGCGGCATTCGAGCAGACGCTTCTGCGCATGCCGAAGCCGACGATACCGGGCACGCTTGAAGTCAAGCTGCCTGCGGTGGTGGCCGGCGATACCACAATTCGCGACGTGCGCCTTTCGGCCGAGCCGGTGGAAGGCGGCTGGTCGGTCAAATCGCTCGCCGCGACGCTGCCGGGCCGCGCGACGCTCGAGGCTGACGGCATGCTCAGCGTCCAGGACCGGTTCGGCTTCACGGGCTCGCTGCTGCTTGCAGTTGGGCAGCCCTCGGGTTTCGCCGCGTGGCTGTCGAAGGATGTCGATGAGGCGATCCGCCGGCTGCCGGCTGCCGGATTCAAGGCCAGGGTCGATCTCAGCGACAACCGCCAGTCCTTCAGCGATCTCGAACTGATCCTCGGCAAGGCGAAGTTCTCAGGCAGCATCGATTCCAGCCAGCCCGACGGCGCCAGGCCCTCGGTGCTGATGCGGCTGGAGGGCGGCGACCTCGATGTCGACGGGCTGGCCGCTTTCGCCTCGATCTTCGTCAGCGACAAGGGCGCCAACCGCTTCTCCGACCGTGACCTCGATTTCCAGATCAAGGCTGGTCCCGTCAGCGCCGGCGGGCTGACCGCCGACACCGTCGACACCGCACTTCGGTTGCGCCAGGGCTTGCTTGAGATCGACCGGCTGTCGATCGGCGGGCTGGCCGGCGCATCGATCAGCGCCACCGGCCGGATCAAGGATTTTCCGGAAAGCCCGACCGGCAAGCTCGACGCGTCGGTGGTGGCGGTGGACCTCAAGCCGCTGATCGACGTGGCGGCGCAGCATTATCCCGGCAACGAGGTGCTTAAGGGGCTGGCGGCCAGGGTTGCCGCTTATCCGGAGCTCTTCCAGGATGCCCGTATCGATTTTCTGACGAGTGCCGCGGACAATGGCGACGGCACCACAGGGCTCGCGCTCTCCGCGCAAGGCAAGGCTGGCGGCTCGGCCTTTTCCGCGTCGCTCTCCGGCAAGGGGACCGCGGACCGCCTGCTCGAGGCGCCGGTGTCGCTCACCTTCAACGCCAGGAACAAGGATGCCGCGGCGCTGCTTGCGCTCTATGGCTTGCCCGCCCTGCCGCTCGGCATGCTGGGCGAGGCGACCACCGATGTCTCGGCCAAGGGCACATTGGGTGGCGGTCTGGCGACGAATTTCAATCTGACGGCCGACGAGTTCAAGGCTGGCTTCAACGGAACGGTCGCCAGCACGCCGCAAGGCGCCACGGCGAAGGGCAAGGTCGATCTCGAAGCCGCCGATATCGAGCCATGGCTGATGACGACGGGGGTGGGCCTGCCCGGCATGGGAACCGGCACTCCGGCATCGCTGACGGCCGATGCCGATTTCGGCAATGGCCTGCTGGTGCTGAGCAGCCTCAGCGGCGCCATCAACAAGGCGGCGGTCTCCGGCGACGTGAATGTCGATGCCAAGGACGGTCTCCCGCATATTTCCGGGGCGCTTGCGCTCGACCAGCTCGACCTCGATCCGCTGGCGGTCTCGCTGTTCGGCGACCAGTCCTTCCTTGCCGGCAAGGGCGGCGGCTGGCCGACGGCGCCGTTCAGCCAGAAGTCGACCCTGCCGTTCAATGCCGATCTCGATCTCAACACGGCCGCCCTTGCAGCCGGCGCGTTCGCAACGGCGCATGACGCCGCGTTCTCGCTGAAGCTTGACCGGGCAGGCATCCATGTCGCGGACCTCAAGGCAAAGCTGTTCGGCGGGCGATTGTCCGGGCTTTTCGAGCTCAAGAACACGGATGGCACCGGGCTGTTTACCGGTCAGATGAAACTGGATGGCGGGGTTTTGCCGGCGCTCCTGCCGGGCGCGGGCATCAGCGGCAACGGCGATGTTTCGGTGGCGCTCTCGACCAGCGGCAAGTCCGTCGATGCGATGATTGCGGCGCTGTCCGGTTCGGGCACCGCGGCGCTGAAGGAATTGAGCATAGCCGGCCTCAACCCCGATGCCTTTGCCGGTATCATCGCCAAGGCCGATGCCATCGGACGCGACATCGACTCGGCCAAGACCGCGGCTTTCGCGCCGCAGCTTGCCGGGGAGGGCAGTTTCAAGGCCGGCGACGCAGATATCGCCTTCACCGTCGCCAACGGCACGTTTCGGTCGCCGCCGATCAGCCTCGACAATCCGGCGGCGACGCTTTCCGCCGATGTCACGGCCGACCTTGGCGCCGAGACGGTGGCAGCCAAGGGCGCGATCACCTACCGTCCCGGCGACGAGGCGCTGGTCGGCTCCGAGCCGGCCGTCAACTTCACGCTGGCCGGACCGCTTGGCACGACCGCGCCCCAATTCGACAGCGAGCCTCTGGCGCAGTTCCTGACCCAGCGCGCGCTGGAGAAGGAGCAGCAACGGGTCGAGGCGATGCAGGCGGCGCTGCTCGAAAAGCAGCGGCTGCGGCGCGAGGTGCGCTATTACGCGGCGCTGCAGACGGCGCGCGACCAGGCGGCCGAGGAACTGCGCCGGCAGCAAGAAGAGGCGCGGCAGAAGGCTGAGGCCGAAGCGAAAGCCAAAGCCGAGGCGG
>JBFLWR010000529.1:0-2405 GCA_040755925.1 Pseudomonadota bacterium | reverse complement strand
AGGTGCCGCAGGCTGACGGCGATTACGAGAAGGCGACCAAGGCCGCGATCGACTGGCGCAAATTCGATTCCGGCGCCGACGTGATTGCCGCCGTCGCATCAGGCTCGGTCGATATCGGCTATGTCGGCTCGAGCCCGCTGGCCGCGGCCGCCAGCCGCGAGCTGCCGATCCAGACGATCTTCGTCGTCGGCCTCATCGGCCCTTCGGAAGCGCTGGTCGCCCGCAACGGCGCCGGCATCGAGAAGGTCGCCGACCTCGCCGGCAAGAAAGTGGCGGTGCCTTTCGTGTCGACGACACACTACAGCCTGCTCGCCGCGTTGAAGCATGAGGGCATCGATCCGAAGTCGGTCCAGATCCTCAATCTCAGGCCGCCGGAAATCGCCGCCGCCTTCGCGCGTGGCGACATCGACGCGGCCTATGTCTGGGATCCGGCGCTGGGGCAGATCAAGACCAACGGCAAGGTGGTGCTCGATTCCGCGCAGGTCGCGGCCTGGGGCGCGCCGACCTTCGACGCCTGGATCGTGCGCACCGACTTCGCCGAGAAACACCCGGAAGCCGTGCGCGACTTCGTCAAGGTGACCGGTGAAGCCTATGCCAGGTTCCTCGCCAAGCCTGACGCCTGGTCGGTGTCGTCGCCGGAAGCCGGCAAGATCGCCAAGCTCACCGGCGCCAAGCTGGAAGAGGTGCCGGAACTGCTCAAGGGCTATGTCTTCCCGACGCT
This sequence comes from Pseudomonadota bacterium, assembly GCA_040755925.1. Classification (GTDB taxonomy): domain Bacteria; phylum Pseudomonadota; class Alphaproteobacteria; order Rhizobiales; family Rhizobiaceae; genus Mesorhizobium. The sequence goes on along the minus strand of JBFLWR010000529.1, from coordinate 1,684 downwards.
GGAGGACCAGGCTTCGGAAAAGTTCCTCGGCGGCGGCACGGTGAAGGCGATCGCGGCGGCATCGGCGTTCCTCAAGGAACAGGGCAAGATCGACGCGGTGCTGCCCGACTACGCGAAATACGTAACGACGAAATATGTCAGCGAGGCGCTGGCCTCGAACTGACCGTTCGTTCCACGCAATTGCGGACGGAAAACCGCTTCGCACTTTTCCTGGAATTGCACTTTTGCTTGACGCAATTCCGGACGGAAAACCGCTTCGCACTTTTCCTGGAATTGCTCCAATGCGCGGCCTTCTTCCCTGCCGCGCGCCTGCCTGTCCCGAACCGCCTGCGAGGAGAGTTCGGGGCAGGCACCCCTTCAAGGAGGCCTGGCCCGATGCCGCACCTGACCCTCGACAATGTCACGGTCCACTATGACGGCCAGCCGGCGCCAGCGGTGGAGCGTGTTTCGATCGACATCGGCAAGGGCGATTTCGTCGCGTTGGTCGGACGCTCGGGCTGCGGCAAGACCTCGCTCCTCAATGTCGCCGCCGGGCTGATCCAGCCGGCGCGCGGCCGCGCCAGCATCGACGGCCGGCCAATTACCGCGCCCGGACCAGACCGCGCCGTGGTCTTCCAGAACGATGCGCTGTTTCCCTGGCTGACGGCGCGGTAGAATGTCGCCTTCGCGCTCAGGCTGCGCGGCGTGCCCGCCGACCGGCGAGCGCGGCGCGCCGACGAGCTGCTGTCGCTGGTCAAGCTCAACGGCGCCGGCGACAAGCGCATCTGGGAGCTCTCCGGCGGCATGCGCCAGCGCGTCGGCCTCGCCCGGGCGCTCGCTGCGGAACCCGACTTCCTTCTCCTCGACGAACCGCTCGGCGCGCTCGATGCGCTGACGCGCGAGCGCATGCAGACGACCCTGCTCGATCTCTGGGCGGCAAGCCGCGCCGGCGTGCTGATGGTCACGCATGGCATCGAGGAAGCACTGGTGCTGGCCACCCGTATCGTCGTGCTCGCGCCCGGACCCGGGCATGTGGTGCGGATATTCGAAACCCATTTCGGCAGCCGCTACGCCGCGGGCGAAGCGATCCGCGCCATCAAGGCCGACCCCGCTTTCGCCAGGGCCCGCGCGGACCTGACCGACGCGATCTTCCAGGGAGAGGAGGCATGAGCGTCAGCACCTATACGGAACGCCGCGCCGCCAGGATCGCGGAGAGCGATACGCTGTCGGTGCCATGGTCGCGGCCGCGTCCGAAAAGGACCGGCGTTTCGATGCGCCTCGTCAGCGCGCTTACCATCCTCCTGCTGCTGGCGGCCTGGACGCTGTCGGCGTGGCTCAAGCTGGTGTCGCCGGTCTTCCTGCCCTCGCCCGCCGCCGTCTGGGCGAAGTTCATCGTGGTCGCGGGCGACGGTTTCGTCGACGCGACCTTGCTCCAGCATGTCACCGCCAGCCTGGGGCGGGTATTCGCCGCGTTGATCGCGGCGATCGCGGTCGGCGTTCCGGTCGGCCTCGCCATCGGTATCAGCAAGGTCGGGCGTGGCGTGTTCGACCCGCTGCTCGAATTCCTGAGGCCGATCCCGCCACTCGCCTACCTGCCGCTGATCGTCATCTGGTTCGGCATCGGCGAGCCGTCGAAGATCCTGGTGATCGCCATCGCCATGCTGGCGCCGGTGGCGCTTTCCACCGCCGCCGGCGTGCGCGGCCT
>JBFLWR010000528.1:0-3379 GCA_040755925.1 Pseudomonadota bacterium | reverse complement strand
GTTGTACTGATCAAAAAAATAAAGAAACCAACATGAAACTTGAATCGTATCTCTCCGTGCATGTGCGTGCGTTTCAAGAGCGATGCTCTGATGATGCAGTGCAGCAAATAATGTGTCCACAGAGGAGAGTGTCATGTCGAGTATTCGTCAAAAAATCGCTAGAAGCCTGGTCAGTGGCGCAATTATCGCTATTTTCGCTGTTCCAGCCAACGCGGCGGGCGGCATTGGCGTCGGCGTCGGTGCTTCTGTCGGCGGCGGCGGCGGCATTAACGCCGGTGTTGGCGCGTCGGTCGGCGGCAGCGGCGGCGTCAATGCCGGTGTTGGCGCCTCGGTCGGCGGATCGGGCGGCGTGAACGCGGGTGTCGGGGCGTCCGTCGGTGGCTCGAACGGCGTCGACGCAGGCGCCTCGGCCTCGGTCGGCGGCTCCAACGGCGTCAATGCAGGCGTCGGCGCCAATGTCGGCAACGGGATCGACGCGGGCGTCGGCGTCGGTGTCGGCAGTGGCGTTGGTGTCGGTGTCGGCGTGGGTGTCGGCTCGACGCCGACCACTCCTGGCACGCCGACCACGCCTGGCACGCCGGTGGCTCAGCCTCCGGCTTCCATCGCGCAGATGTCGGGCGCCCAGCTCACGCGGATGAAGAAGCGCTGCAAGGACGTGCTTTCCAGCGAGGGCACCTATGACAGCGACCTGCGGACGCTTTGCCTGATGATCGCGCGCCGCTGACAGCGCCATCCGCCGGAAGTGTCGGGCCAGCCGTGAGGCTCTGCGGCACTCTCCTACCGTGTCGCCGGTCTCCCCCGCGACCGCGATGCGCTGACCAGAGCCTCCGGCCAGTCGGAAAGCCCGCCACCCTTTCGTGGTGGGCTTTCTGATGTTTGGGAGAAATGGCCGGAGAAACAAGAACTGGAGTTGCCCGCGCAACATCGATGCGGCAACGGTTAACCAATTTTGCATTGAAGCGAATGAATTAGGACTTCGTTTGCGCTCCCGCTCCAAGATAGGCCAGTTGCAGTGGGAGCAATGACATGCGCATCGATTTGTCCCCCACGAGTTGGGGCAGGGTCGTGGCGGTCACCGTCGCCGGTACTGCGTTCTTCATCGCCGTCGCCTTCTTCGTCGATTCTTTCAACTTTCCCTCGCTGTCGCCGCAGGCGCTGCGATGGGCGGAACTCACCGACCTTTTCCTGCCTCTGATCCTTGGCGGGTCGTTCCTGTTCTTCCTGATGTGGAAGATGCGCCAGCTCGCCGTCGCCCAGAAGGAACTCAGCATCGTCGCCGCGACCGACAGCCTTACGGCGGTCTTCAACCGCGGCGCCTTCTCGATGCTCGTAGAGGCCTATCTCGAACAGGCCCGCGGCCACACCGTCGCCGACACCGGCGCACTGCTGATCGTCGACGCCGACCATTTCAAGTCGATCAACGACCGGCTCGGCCATGATTGCGGCGACGAGGCGCTCAAGCTGATCGCAAGGACGATCCAGGGCCAGCTGCACGGCGCCGACATCGTCGGGCGCATCGGCGGCGAGGAATTCGCGGTCTTCCTTCCGGGCGCCGATTCCGCGCGCTCGGTGCTGGTGGCCGAGACCATCAGGCGCCGCATCCGCGAAACCGAGTTCGCTCCGGGCGGCCAGCCGTGTCCGCTCTCGGTCAGTATCGGCGGCGTCGCCTTCAGCGGCCCGACGACCTATCACTGCATGTTCCAGGTCGCCGACAGGCATCTCTACAAGGCGAAGTCGAATGGCCGCGACCAGGTGAGCTTCGAGAGCCCGACCCCGCGCGCCATGGTTCCGGGTGACGCCGTCGGGACCGTTCACTGATCGGCTTCAGGCGCGGTTCAGCGGTGGCCGCGGTTGAGCAGCGGTCGGTGCTGGCGGATCAACTGGCGCTCGACGTCGAGATAGGGCCTGATCAGGCCGGCCGCCGTCGGCATCGGCTCGGGCTGATGGACCACCGCCGTCAGCACGCCATGCTCCGTTAGCAGGCCGAGCCATTTCAACGCTTCCCATTTCGGCGTCGCGCCGCTTCGTCCGGCCAGGCTGCGGTTGATGTAGCCGGGGTAGGACAACAGGCGCTTGCCCGCCGACGGGCCGCAGGTGCCGATCCGGACCGGCCGGCCGTCGCCAGTGATCCAGGCATAGACGGCCTCGCCGAGCTCGCATACCTGCGGGTCGGTTATCGTCACCCGGATCGACGATCTGTCGCGGCCGAGCCTCATTTCAGCCGCCGGCTTGAACTGGTCGCGATCGAGAAACATCCGCCCTTCCTGTTGCGCTCCCGCAAGCTGCACGGCCGAGGCGGATGTTCTGTGCCGTGTTTCACGCAACGCCTAAAGAGTTTCACGGATTAAGAAAGTTTCACCGGCCCTGAGCGACCTCGAATATCAACGGTCCATTCATCCTTTGGCCGTTAACGTGTGTGGCTTGGTTCAGCCGGTCCGCGAGAGAAATGTTCGATCTCATCGACTTCAAGGCGATGCTGATCGTCGCCCTCATCTTCATCCCGCTCGAGCAGTTGCTGCCGCTGCACGCGGAACAGCGGCTGACGCGCCGGCACTGGCTGAACGATGTCTTCTATCTTCTGTTCAACGGCATCGTCATCAGGTTCGGCCTGCTTGTCGTGGTCGGGGTGGCGATGCTGGTTACGGAGCGTCTGGTTCCCACCAGCCTCACCGCAGCCGTCCAGTCGCAGCCGATCTGGCTGCAGGCGATCGAGGTTCTGCTGGTTGCCGATGTCGGCTTCTATCTCGCGCACCGCACCTTCCACGCCGTGCCGTTCCTGTGGCGCTTCCACGCCATTCATCACTCGATCGAGGAAATGGACTGGCTCGCCGCCCACCGCGTGCACCCGGTGGACCAGATCCTGACCAAGGCGGCCTCGATCCTGCCGATCTTCGCGCTGGGCTTTTCCGGCGAGGCGGTCCTGATCTACGTGCTGATCTACCACTGGCAGTCGGTGTTCATCCATTCCAACACGCGCATCAAGTTCGGGCCGCTGAGATGGCTGCTGGCTTCGCCGCAATTCCATCACTGGCACCATGCCAACGAACGCCAGGCCTACGACAAGAATTTCGCCGGCCAGCTGCCGTTCCTCGACCTCATCGGCGGCACCTTGTACATGCCCGACCGGATGCCTGCGAAATACGGTGTCGACGAACCCGTGCCGCAACTCTACCACCAGCAGCTTGCCTATCCTTTCACCGCCGGCGCGGAACCGGTCTCCCCGCTGGCCGAGGCCTCGCCGGCCGTCGCCAAGCCGGATTGAGAGGCCGATCCGGACTTCCATCCGCACCAAAGGTAAAAAGCCGCCGCGGATGCCTTCCGCGGCGGCTTTTTGCTGGGGAGGAATGAACGCTCAGGCGGCGAAGCCGCCATAGCCGCG
>JBFLWR010000527.1:0-27762 GCA_040755925.1 Pseudomonadota bacterium | reverse complement strand
CTCACCTTGCATGGTCCGTCGGGCAACAAGCCGACGGACCGGACAGAGATGATCAGCAACGGGCTGGCATCGCTGTTCGGCGATTGACCGCAGCGCCGGCCGGCGGCTCGGCATTGCCGTTGGCCGGTGAATTCCTACATGCCGGGAGCAAGATGACGTGTCATCTTGTTGTCGCAGACCGACCGGAGACAATCTTTCGTGAAACGCCTCTTCAACCGCCTGCTGCCGAAATCCTGGCGCTCGAGCGTCGTCACCATTCCGGTCATCCGGCTGCACGGCACCATCATGCCCGGCGGCGGCCAGTTCCGGCCGAGCTTGTCGCTTGCCTCGACCGCCGGCCTCATCGAAAAGGCGTTCCTGTTCGACGCGCCGGCCGTCGCCATCTCGATCAACTCGCCGGGCGGCTCGCCCGTGCAATCGCGGCTGATCTTCAAGCGCATCCGCGATCTCGCCGCCGAAAAGAACAAGAAGGTCCTGGTCTTCGTCGAGGACGTCGCGGCCTCGGGCGGCTACATGATCGCGGTCGCCGGCGACGAGATCTTCGCCGACCCCTCCTCGATCGTCGGCTCGATCGGCGTGGTTTCGGCCTCGTTCGGCTTTCCGGAGCTGATGAAGAAGATCGGCGTCGAACGCCGCGTCCATACCGCCGGCCAGAACAAGGCCGTGCTCGACCCGTTCAAGCCGGAAAAGAAGGAAGATGTCGAGCGGCTGAAGGCGTTGCAGCTTGAAGTGCATGAGACCTTCATCGACCTCGTCAAGGAGCGGCGCGGCGCGCGGCTGAAGGACGACCCCGACCTGTTCACGGGTCTGTTCTGGACCGCCAAGAAAGGCCTGGAGCTCGGCTTGGTCGACGCTTTGGGCGACATGCGCGGCGTGCTGAAGACGCGCTTCGGCGCCAAGACCCAGCTAAGGCTGATCACCGCGCCGCGCGGGTTTTTAGGCCGGTTCGGCCTGTTCGGCTCGCGTCTTTCGGCACCCGATATCGCTGCGGCCGCCGCCAGCGGTGTCATCGATGCGGCGGAAGAGCGCGCATTGTGGGCTCGGTTCGGGCTTTGAAAAAGCGCCGAAAACGTCTAGGATAATACCCTGACCGACGTGTCCGTCGGGCCTTGCCGCGCAAAAGCGGGAGGAGTTTCGAGATGCCGCAGATCATTTTCTTCGCAGTCGTCGGCGCCGCCGCCTATTTCGGATATCGTGCATTCGTGCGCGAGGCAGAACGCGTGACCGCCAAGATCCGGCGAACCGAGAAACAGACGGCCAACGGCACGATGGGAACGCTGGTTAAGGATCCCAAGACCGGCGAATACCGTCTGGCCAAGGACTGAACACCATTTCGCCAACAGCCGACATTCTGGAGCCCGAGGCTGCAGCCCGGACGTGGCTCGCGCCTGCCAAGATCAATCTGGCGCTGCATGTCACCGGCCGGCGGGCGGACGGCTACCACCTGCTGGACAGCCTTGCCGTGTTCACCCGCTTCGGCGACAGGCTGGAGATCGAGCCTGCCGAACGCGACGAGTTCCAAATCTCCGGCCGCTATGCCGCCGGACTGCCGACCGACGGCGACAATCTGGTGGTGAAGGCGCGTGACGCCTTGCGCAGGCAAGCCGGCACGCGGCAGACGCCTCCCGTCGCCATCCGGCTGGAGAAGAACCTGCCGATCGCCTCGGGCGTGGGCGGCGGTTCGAGCGACGCGGCGGCGGCGCTCAATGGCCTCACGCGCCTTTGGGCGCTCGACATGGACGAGACCGTGCTGGCGCGTGTCGGGCTCGCCCTCGGCGCCGACTTGCCGATGTGCCTCAAGGCAAAGCCGCTGATTGCGCGCGGCATCGGCGATGAATTGTCGCCGCTGGCGGATTTCCCGGCGCTGGCGCTGGTGCTGGTCAATCCGGGCGTCACGGTTTCCACGCCGGACGTGTTCAAGGCGCTTACCAGGCGCGACAGCGAGGCGTTGCCGCCGCTGCCGAAGCGGCTCGACTTCCATGGCGTTCGCAACTGGCTGGAGACGACACGCAACGATCTCGATGAAGCGAGCCGTTCGATCCAGCCCGCCGTCGGCGAGGCGATCAGGGCGCTGAACAAGGCAGGCGCCGGTTTTGCCCGCATGTCGGGCTCCGGCGCCACCTGTTTCGGCCTGTTCGAGACCGGCAACGTCGCCAAGCGCGCGGCGATCGACATACGCGGCCGCCATCCTGACTGGTTCGTCGCGGCGACACGCAGCATGGAGGCAGGTTGAGATGGCGAGGATCGACGAAAGCCGCTCCTTCATCCCCGTGCGCATCGCGGTGCTGACCGTCTCCGACACGCGCGGTCTGGCCGACGACAAATCTGGCCAGACGCTGGCTGACCGCATCGTCGAGGCAGGCCACATACTGGCCGCGCGCGACATCGTCACCGACGACAAGGACAAGATTCGCGAAAAAGTGCTCGGCTGGTCCAGGGATGAAGCCGTCGACGTCATCATCACCACGGGCGGCACCGGTTTTACCGGGCGCGACGTGACGCCGGAGGCGCTGGAGCCGATCTTCGAAAAGCGCATGGACGGCTTTTCGGAAGTATTCCACCGCATTTCCTACGACAAGATCGGCACCTCGACGATCCAGAGCCGGGCTACCGGCGGCGTCGTGAACTCCACCTTCGTCTTTGTGCTGCCGGGCTCGCCCGGCGCCTGCAAGGATGCCTGGGACGGCATCATCAAGGCACAACTCGATTACCGGCACATGCCGTGCAACTTCGTCGAGATCATGCCGCGCCTGGACGAGCATTTGCGGCGCGGCGGGGCAGCCGGCGCATAAACCGAGGCGAAGCCGCGGAACAGCGTGGCACTCGCAAGGCAGAATGCCGATCTCGCCTTCGAAGCGCCATTCCGAAGCCGGCGGCGACAAACTACCTTGTGCGCGACGAATGGGCCTAGCGACAGGGAACATGCGATGACCGTCCACAGCGGCGGATGCCATTGCGGCAATATCCGCCTGAGCTTCTCCACGGCTCTCGATCCCGCCGAGATCGAAATCCGAGCCTGCCAATGCTCGTTCTGCACCCGGCATGGCTCGCGGGCCGCCGCCGACCCGAACGGGAGGCTGGTCGTCTCGGTCGAAGACAGGGAGCGCTTGCAGGCCTACCGCTTCGGTCTTCGCACCGCGAGCTACCTGCTATGCCGGGAATGCGGCGTCTACGTCGCCGCGATCGCCGGAGATGGCGCCGAGGCCAGGGCGATCGTCGTCGTCAACGCGCTCCACGATCGCGAGCAGTTCTCCCGCGAACCGATCCTAGTGAGCTATGACGCCGAAAGCCGCGAGCAGCGTCTGGCCAGGCGACCCGGCGCCTGGATGCCGGTCGAAGTCCGTGGTGCCTGAACGCCCGAGCCTCAGCGGATAACCGGTTCGCCGTGGAAGCGACGGCGCGACGGCTTGGAGACGCCGAAGCCGACCTCCATCATCAGGCGTGGCGTGTGCGCCGGCACGGTACCCATGTGGAAGCCGAACGGATCCTCGACGAAGCCGAGGCCCGCCTCGCCGGTCAGCGTCACCGGGCTCTGCGGGCCATAGACGCCAAGCACCTCCTCCGCCGAATGGCCGACCAGAAGCGTCAATTGATGCTTGAGCGCGCGGCGCCTGTGGCTGCCCCGGACATACACATGCGGTCCGGTGCCAACATCGACCGGGACGAGGTAGAAGAAGAACTTCAGCATCCGCCAGTCGTCGAGATCGAAATGATATTTGCCGAGCGAGGCGAGGTTCTTGTCGGCGTCGGAAGCCTTGCCGGTCGGAAAGCTCCACCAGACGCGCGTGGTGATCAGCTTGGCCTGGCCGCCGAGATAGTGTTGGGCGATGTCGATAAGCAGCGGGTCCTTCTGGATGGCAAGGGCTGCGGGGCAATCAAGGATGCGTTCGAAATAATGCCCGCTGAGCAGCGAGCGGCCGAAGCGTTTTTCGGCCTCGGCATGCTCCTGCGGCATAAATTCGAGGCGGCGATCGAAATTGCCGAAACACGGCGTGCGATTGGCGAATGCTGCGATCTCTTCGTGGATCGCCCTTGGCAGCATCAGACCCGAGAACAAGCCTTCCGAACGGAGCGCTTCGACGGCCTTGTCCCTATCGACACCGGCGAACATCGTCGTTCCGGCGTTCTCGATGGCGCGTGCACGCTTGGCGCCCAGCCAGTGCATGCGACGCCCCGGCATGGTGCGGGCCAGCATGAACATCGGCAGCCAGGCCGGGTTCTCGCGCAGGTCCGTCATATAGGTTGGTATGCGCACGGCGATGCGCCTGAGCAGGCTGCCATTGCGTGCAATGGCTTCCAGGCTGGCAGCGCCGGAATTGTCTGGAGCAGCAAGATTCATCGGGTCCTCGTGCGTATGGCTCGCAACGAAGCGTCAGCCGCCTGACGCTCCGGCATCACCCAATCCCGATTGTCCCGCTTTAAGGAATGCTAATCCAAGGCCAGATTTTGTGCAATGCACAATGGAGCGATGCCGCGAAATTTACCGGTCCTGGGAGCGGCGTGACGCTTCATTTCCGCGGCGCAACCCAGATTTCGGCGCCCAGCTTTCTGGTCGCCAGGCCGCGCGCCAGGGCTTCGGCGCTGCTTGCGCCTTTAGCAAGCGCAGCAGCCTGTCGCTTACTGACGACAAGGCCCTCAGCCAGCGCTCGGCTGCTGGAAAAGACCCGCGACAGGAACGGAGCGCGATTGCCGCGCGCGGGGGAAAAACGCGCCGGCATGGCCTGTCTCGCCGCGTGGGCGACGACTTCGTCGATCCAGCCCTCGGCCAGGCGCGCGCCGGGTTCGAGAAACAGCAGCCAGTCGCCCTTGGCCTGGGCGATGCCGGCGGCGATGCCGCCGGTGACGCAGTGACAGCCGGCATGCTCGGCGACGCGATGCGTCTGGTCGGTGGAACCGGCATCGCAGACGATGACGTCGCGCACGACGCCTTCGACGGCGCCGCCGACCAGCGAGGCGAGCGTGCGCGCCAAGCCTTCTTCGTCGTTCCTGGTTTCTATCAGAACGCTGAGCATCCTTAGCCGAATAGCGGAAAGCCGGGCACTACGCCAGTTGTGCATTGCGGCGGAAAAAGTTCTTGCTTTGTTCTCATCGGCAAAATAGGAATAGTTTCATGAACAGAGCGATTCGACAGCCTGCCGAAAGTCCCTGGGAGAGGGCGAAGATGGAACAGATCGTGCGCGCCGACATTGCAGCCTTCGGAGCAGGAAGAGCCGAGATGGCTAATGCGATGATGGAACAGAGCGGCATGCGCGTGCGGCCGGACCGCAATCGCGGCCGCTCTGCCGGCATCAACCCGTCGGGCCGGTTCGAGCCGGTCAGCCGGCATGTGTTCGACGACGGCTGGAACTCGCTCGAGGAACTGCCGCCTTTCAAGACCGAAGTACAGGTCGAGAAGCCTCGCACAATCATCACCCGCAACGAGTCGCCGGACATCTCGTTCGACCGCTCGATCAATCCCTATCGCGGTTGCGAACATGGCTGCGTCTACTGCTTCGCCAGGCCGACGCATGCCTTCATGGGCCTGTCGCCGGGGCTCGATTTCGAATCGAAGCTGTTCGCCAAGCCGGATGCGGCGAGGATGCTGGACAAGGAATTGTCGAAGTCCGGCTACCAGCCGCGTACCATCGCCATCGGCACCAACACCGATCCCTACCAGCCGATCGAGAAGCAGTACCGCATCATGCGCGAAATCCTCGAGGTGCTGGAGGCGCGTGGCCATCCGGTCGGCATCGTCACCAAATCGGCGCTGGTGACGCGCGACATCGACATCCTGTCGCGCATGGCCGAACGCGGCCTTGCCAAGGTCGCGCTTTCGGTGACGACGATGGACCGCATGCTGGCGCGGACGATGGAGCCGCGCGCATCGACCCCGGCGAAACGGCTGGAGGCGATCAGGCAGCTTTCCGACGCCGGCATCCCGGCTTCGGTCATGGTGGCGCCGATCATTCCCGGCCTCAACGATCCGGAGATGGAACGCATCCTCGATTCGGCGCGCGCCGCCGGCGCCCGGGAGGCGGGCTATGTCATCCTGCGCCTGCCGCTCGAGGTGGCGCCGATCTTCAAGGATTGGCTGCTGCGCCATTATCCCGACCGCTACCGGCACGTGATGTCGCTGATACGCTCGATGCGCGACGGCAAGGATTACGATTCCGAATGGGGCAAGCGCATGAAAGGCGCCGGTCCCTATGCCTGGCAGATCGGTCGCCGCTTCGAGATCGCCGCCAAGCGGCTCGGCCTCAACGCCGAGCGGCGGCAGTTGCGGACAGACCAGTTCGTTGCCGGCGCCAATGCAAACGAACAACTGATGCTGCTTTGACGACCAGAGCTGGGGGGCGGCTTGCTGCCGCGCTCCAGCTCGCAGATCCCGTCCGGCCCCTGTCCCCCGGCCGTGAGACGGTGCCCTCCGGGTCCGACGCCCCATCCGACCCGGAGGGACTTGCGGAGAATCGGAGCCGATGCGAACCTCGCCGCACCATGGCTCGCGCGCGTTCCGATTCTCCGCTTCTCTTCGAAATGGTCGAGAGGCCCGATTTCTCGATCGAGACGAGGGCGATGACAGAGGGCCTCTGGCCGGTGGCGGGCATGGACGAAGCAGGCCGCGGGCCGCTTGCCGGGCCGGTGGTGGCGGCGGCGGTGGTGCTCGACCCGGCCAACATTCCCGAAGGCCTCGACGATTCCAAGCGGCTTACCCATCTTCAACGCGAGGCGCTGTTTTTGAAGATCCTCGGCTCGGCGCTCAGCATCTCGATGGCCTCGATCAGCGCCGAGGGCATCGACAACAGCAACATTCTGAAGGCGAGCCTGGAGGCGATGCGCCGCGCAGCCGCCGGCCTGTCGCTGCGGCCGAAGCTGGCCTTGGCCGACGGCCGCGACGTGCCGCCGGGCCTCGCCTGCCAGGGCCGCGCGCTGGTCAAGGGCGACCAGCGCTCGCAGTCGATCGCAGCCGCCTCGATTATCGCCAAGGTGATGCGCGACCGCATGATGTGCGGCTGCGGCGGCCATCACGAGCGCTACGGCTTCGAGGTGCATATGGGCTACGCGACCGCCAGGCACCGCACCGCGATCGAAACGCACGGCCCGGTGGCGCGATTGCATCGCACGTCATTCGCGCCGTTCCGGCTAGGCGGAGCGGAGCCGGTCGAGGAAGAGAGCTTCGCTGGACTGGAATAGGCGAAAGCGTCGGCGACGGCTGATCTCCCCCTTGTTACGGAAGATTGGCAGCGTCGCCGCCCCGCCTCTTCCACAAACAAAAAAGCCGCCGGGGTTACCCAGGCGGCTTTTTGATTTCGCTTCGAAGCCAGCTCAGTTCAGCTTGGCCTTCACGTCGTCCAGCGCGGACTTGAACAGGTCAGCCCCAGCCTTGGCATCCACCTTGGCGCCAAGCAGCGCGCGGGCGGCCTCGACGGCGATGTCGACGGCGCTGGCGCGCACTTCGCTGACGGCCTCGCGCTCGGCCTGGCTGATCTTCTGCTCGGCAAGCGCGGTGCGGCGCGCGACATAGTCCTCGGTCTTCTTGGCTGCCTCGGCGGCAAGCTGTTCAGCCTCGCGCTTGGCGGCCGCGACGATGTCGGCAGCCTCCTTCTCGGCTTCCTTGCGCTTCTGCTGATACTGGCCGAGCAGTTGCTGTGCTTCCTCACGAAGCTTGCGGGCTTCATCGAGCTCGTTGCTGATCTTGGCCGCGCGGGCGTCGAGCGACTTGGCGAGCATGCCCGGCACCTTCAGGTAGATGATGGCGCCGAGGAAGATGACCAGTGCGATGGCTGCCCAGAGTGTGGCGAGTGATGTGGCGTCCATGATCTCGCTCCTCACCGGCTCGCGGTTTTGACCGCGGCCGCGATGTCGGCCTTGTCGGTCTTGCCGCCGACAAGCGCCTCGACGATGGCCGATGTGGTGTCCTCGGCGATCGTGCCGACTTCCTTCATGGCCTTGGCCTTGATCGAGGCAATGCTCGCCTCGGCCTCGCCGAGCTTCTTTTCGAGCTCGGCCTCGAGCTTCTTGCGAGTGCTCTCGGCCTCCGTCTTGGCGGTGTCGTTCGCCTGCTGGCCGATCTTGTTGGCGTTTGCCTTGGCTTCCGCCAGTTCCTGCTCATAGGCGGCAACCGCGGCGTCAGCCTCCCCCTTCAGCCTTGCGGCATGGTCGAGGTCCTGCGTGATGCGATCGTTGCGGACATCGATGATGCCGCCGAGACGCGGCATCACGACACGCTTCAGGAACAGGTAGAACAGCCCGAAGGTGATCACCAGCCACAGGATCTGCGACGGGAAGGTCGCGGCGTTGAACGGCGGGAACGTTTCATGCCCCTCGGCGGGCACGGCCGTGCCTGCATGGGTATCGCCTTCGGCCGCGGCCGACGCGGACTCTTGCGCAAAGGCAGACGTCACGAACATCTCATTCCCCTGTCCATACGGCGGGGCCGCACCATGCGACCCCTTTCGTCAACGCGTGCTGCTTACTTGAAGACCAGGAGCAGCGCGATGAGGAGCGAGAAGATGCCCAGAGCTTCGGTCACGGCGAAGCCGAAGATCAGGCGGCCGAACTGGCCATCAGCAGCCGACGGGTTGCGCAGCGCGCCCGAGAGGTAGCTGCCGAAGATGTTGCCGAGGCCGATGCCCGCGCCGCCCATGCCGATGCAGGCGATACCAGCGCCGATAGCAGCTGCTGCAGTTGCGTCCATTTCAAAACTCCTGTGGTTTGCGTAGTCGTTGCAGTTGGTACGTTGGGTATGCTGGCGCCGGGGCGCCGGTGAAAATCGATCAGTGGCTCGGGTGCAAGGCGTCGTTCAGATACATGCAGGTCAGCACCGCGAAGACGTAGGCCTGCAGGAAGGCGACCAGCAGTTCCAGCGCCGTCAAAGCAACAGCCATGGCGAGCGGAAGGACGGAGCCGGCGATGCCGACGGCGCCCAGCGCGCTGAGGCTGACGACGAAGCCCGAAAACACCTTGAGCGTGATGTGGCCGGCCAGCATGTTGGCGAAAAGACGAACCGAGAGGCTGACGGGGCGAGAGACAAAGGAAATGACTTCGATGGCCACCACCAGCGGCAGAAGATAGACCGGCACGCCATGCGGCACGAACAGCTTGAGGAAGCCCAGGCCGTGCTTGGCGAAGCCGTAGACGACGACGGTGCCGATGACCAGCGCGGCCAAAGTGAAGGTGACGATGATGTGGCTGGTGACGGTGAAGAAATAAGGGAACAGGCCGATCAGGTTGGCAACCAGCACGAACATGAACAGCGAGAACACCAGCGGGAAGAACTGCATTCCCTGCTTGCCCGCGGCGTCGCGCAACATGTTGCCGACGAACTCGTAGGCCATCTCGGAGACCGACTGCAGGCGGCCCGGAACGAGGCTGCGGCTGGCGGTGGTCATGTAGAGGAATGCGGACGCGACGACCACGGTCACGACCATGAACAGGGCGGAATTGGTGAAGGAGACGTCGTAGCCGCCGATGTGAAGCGGGATGATCGGATGGATCTGGAACTGGTGGATCGGATCGACCTTGTCAGCAGCCACTTTAAATCCCCGTCAAAGCCATAACCGGCTTTCAAAGTTCTGGTTCACGCCTTGCGGCGCCTGATTTTATTTCTTCGGCTCGCGCGGCTTGCCGCTCTGCCCGAATTCCGACGCCAGCCCCGCCGACCGCAGGACATTTAGCACACCGGCGCCGAAGCCAAGCAACAGACCGACGATCAGACCCCAAGGCGCTGTTCCCGCCACGCGGTCGATGATCCAGCCGAGGCCGACACCGACCACCACTCCTGCGATGAACTCGCTGGACAGCTTCAGTGCCTGACCGTAACCGGTCGCAGCTTTCGCTTCGTCTTTCCCCTCGAGCCGGTCCGTGCGCCTTGCTGCAAGCGATGCCTCAAGATCGCGCCGGCGGCGCTCAAGTTCGTCGTCGCGGACGGCAGCTTCATGCAGCTTGCCGCGGCCGGTTTCTCCGGTTCCGTCTGGCCTGTTTTCCCTGGCCATCGCAACCCCCCTGCCCGGGCAGACTTTCGCCGTCCGTCCGCTTCTAAAGTCGCCGGCAACATAGTTAGAGGGTCCGCGCCCGTCAAGCCACGGGCCGAACTTCAAGGCGGTGTATTTTTCTTAATTGAATCAATTAGTTACAGAGGTGCGACATCGTGCCCTTCACGCCCGCGTGAGGACTCGGCGCGAATCCGCCCGACACGGCGTGCCGGCGAGCGCGCCGCAAGGGGCCCCACAAGGGTTGCCGCGGCGACCGTTCAAACGGCTCAGCTCCAGCCGCCGCCATAGGTCCGATAGAAGATATGCAGGCCGATCCTGGTCATGCGCTGCATGGCGCGCGCCCAGCCGGGATGGACATAGTTTGCATAGTAGTGCGTGGAGGACCCGACCTCGGGAATGAAGATCTTGCCGGCCGTCACCGCCATGGCAACTTCCTGCGCAGTCTTGTAGGAAGCCTGGTCGGTGATGACCTTCTTCCTGCCGTCGCAGGCGAAGGAGAACTGGCAGCGGTTGAACCAGTCGTCGTTCTGGTAGACGACGCCGCAGATCGTCTTCGGATAGGCCGGGTTGCGGACCCGATTGAGGATCACCTGCGCGACCGCGGCCTGGCCGCGCACCGGCTCGCTGCGCGCCTCGAAATAGATCCCCTTGGCAAGGCAGGCCTGCTCCGGCTTGGAGAAGACGCTCGCCGGCAGCGGGGTCTGCATCCACGCATGGTCGCCCTTGCCCATGGGCGGGATGAAGCGACCATCGTTCGGATTGTCCTGCAGCAGCGCTTCGAAGGGCGATGCCTTGGCATAATCGGGCGCCGACTGGGCGTAGGCGGTGGCCAGGATATCGGGCTTGTTGTTGTTGACGAGGGCGACGAGCGCGGCTGGCACCTCGGGGTCCAGCTTCTTGTCGAGGCGAAGATGGAAGGCCTGGGCGATCTGGACTTCCTTGCCCCTGATGCCAGGCTTGGCGAAGGTGAGCTTCAAGCCGCTATCCATGCTCGGGCGGATCAACGAGGAGGTTCGTTCGAAGATCGAGCCGGCGCTGAAATTCTTTGGCGGCGCCACCGGCGAGACCTGCAAGAGGCGGCCCTTCTTGTCGGCGCGTACGACGCGGTCCTCGTCGGGCGAGGCACCGGCGACATTGCCCTTGCCGCGGAACGCAACGGTGCCGACCCCCGGCAGCTTGACGCCCGAGCCGGAAATCGAGCCGGTGATGGCGGTATCGACGAACGGCATCTCGGCGGCGTGCACCGAGCCGGCGACGGACTTCTCCACATAGGCATTCCAGCGGTGGTTCGGCGATTCCAGCCCTGAAATGAGGCTCGCCATGTCCTGATAGGCGATAACGGACGGAAAGCCGATCCAGATGCCGAGCCCGAGAACCAGGGGAGGAAGGAAGGAACGTTTATTCGCAACGGCGGCGGCGACAAGCCGCTTTACAACGCGTCGATGCACGGAACTCTCCAGAAACGCTACTGACCCCGGAGAGTTAAAATGAAGCATTAACCTTGATGCGGGGTTAACGACATCGATCGTATTCTTTTCATGTTGGAGGCAATCCGTCTTTCAGGCCCGCATGAAAGACGGCGAAAGATCAGGTCTGGCGCAGGAAGATCGGCCAGGCGATCGCGGCACAGATGGCGCCCGCAAGCCAGACGCCAGGCCAGGAAAAGAAAACCAGGAGCCAGGGAATGGCGATCGGCACGAGACAGAAACCAACAAAGACGAAGCTGTTGGCGAGGCTGAGCGCGGTGCCGACATGGCCGATGCCGGCGAGTGTCGCAAGCTCGGTGTAGGCGACACCGTGCCAGGCCGAGACAAGGATGCCGGCGACCACCACCATCACGGGAAGCAGAAACATCAGGGCCGGATGCCCTGCGGCTGTGGTGACGAGCAGCCACAGCGCCAGGAAGGCGAGCGCGCTGAGCAGGCTGCAGAGCCTCAGGAATTGCCGGCGGTTGCCATGGCGGTCGGTGAAGCGGCCACTCCAGACACGCATCGCCATGGCCCCGGCCTGCACCGCGGCCAGGCTGGCGCTGGTCACGGCCGTGCCCATGCCGGCGAAATCGTGCAGGAAGACGGACGCGAAGGTAAGCACCGCCACCTGCGGGAAGCAAAGCAGGCCTATGGCGGTCGAGATGCGCCAGACCTCGATGTTGCGAAGCGGGGCGGGACCAGCCGCTTCTGCCGTCGACGCATCGCCGTCTCCGTCTGTCGGCGGCTCGTGCAACCAGCGCCAGGCGAAGAAGGCAGAGAGGGCGGACACTGCCGCCAGGAGGCCGAAGACCGCGCCAAAGCCCAATGCCAGGGCAAGCGACGGAAGTATGAGCGCGCCGAGGCCGCCGCCGAGCGGAACCGCCGTCTGCCTGATGCTCATGGCAAAGCCGCGCTCACCTTCGCGAAACCAGGCCATGATGGCGCGGCCGCTGGAGCCGTTGACGCTGCCTCCCAGCAGGCCGGCGACGAGCAGGCTTGCAGACAGCAGCGCGACACCCGGAATGGCGTCCCTGGTCGGCACAACCAGGATCGCCATGATGAAAAGCCACGCCGCCGTCGCGCCGAGCCCGGTCAGAAGCACGCGGCGATCGCCCCAGCGATCGGTCAGCACGCCCCAGGGCAGCTCGCTGAGCGCCACGCCAAGACCGAGCAGCCCCAGCGCCAGCCCGAGTTGCGCGTTGCCGAGATGATAACCCTGGCGCATGACCACCGCGGTCGCCGGGATGCCGGCGAACGTGGCGGAGAAACCGGCATTGGCGGCGACTCCCAGTCCCAGCACTTTCCAGCGATGGTTGGTCCCGAAGCTGCGGCCGGCCCCGGCAGTGGTCGGCGTGGACGGTTGGCAATCGGTGCAACTGACGATCGCTGACATGATTCCATCTCCTTAGCGGCCGGCTGACCGGCTTGACGGCCAGAATCTAGCGCCCTAGCTTCGTCCATAAAATCAGGAAGTATTTGATCAACAATCCTGAAAAATGAGATGGTTCCATGCAACGGATTACCTTCGACCTCGACGTGCTCCGGACCTTCGTCACCGGCACGGAACTGGGCAGCTTCGCCAAGGCGGCCGAACGGCTTGGACGTTCGACCTCGGCCGTCAGCGCACAGTTGAAGAAACTGGAGGAGCAGGCGTCGACAGCTATCTTCCGCAAGGCCGGGCGCGGCCTGGCGCTGACCGAGGCCGGTGAGACCATGCTCGGCTACGCGCGCCGGCTTATCGAGCTCAACGACGAGGCCGCCGCCGCCATACGCGATGTCGAGCTGGAAGGTTGGGTGCGGCTCGGGCTGCAGGAGGATTTCGGCGAGGCCGTGCTGCCGGACGTGCTCGGCCGCTTCGCCCGCGCCCATCCCAAGGTCCGGATAGAGGCGCGGATCGGTCGCAGCCAGGAACTCGCCGATCGCATCCTATCAGGCAATCTCGACATCGCGCTCGCCTGGAACAATGGTGCGACGCTTCCGTTCAGCCGGCACGTCGCCGACGTGCAGCTGCGCTGGATCGGCCCGGCAAAGCCTATCGATGCCGGGCCGGGCAATGGTGAGCCGTTGCCACTGGTGGCCTTCGAGGCGCCGTGCCTGCTTCGCACCGTGGCGACCGAAACGCTGGACCGCGCCGGCCTTGCCTGGCGGCTGGCCTTTTCCAGCCCGAGCCTTGGCGGCATCTGGGCCGCGGTCGCGGCGGGTCTTGGGCTGACGATCAGAACCGATATCGGCCTGCCGGCCAGTGTCAGGGTAATCGCACCCGGCGCGCTCCGGCTGCCGGCACTGCCCAGGATGGCGCTTCAGCTCTATCAGAAAGACGCCGAGCTCGACCCGGTCGCGGCGCGACTGGCGGATATCCTTTTACAGGCGGCGATTGAAGCGCTGCCCGAAAATGCCAAGGCCTATGACAGCATGGCTAACGTCGCCTGAGGTTCAGCGCTTCTTTGCCCGGCCTGCAAAAGGATTGTCCGAAGTGCGCAACGCCATGCGGATCGGCACGCCGGGCATGTCGAAAGCCTCGCGCAGGCTGTTCGTCAGATAGCGCACATAGGATTGCGGCATGGCGTCCGGGCGCGAGCAGGAAACGACGAAGCCCGGCGGGCGGGTCTTGGCCTGCGTCACATATTTGATCTTCAGCCGGCGGCCGGCGACGGCTGGCGGCGGATGATGCGCCAGAATGCCTTCCAGCCAGCGGTTGAGCTTGCCGGTCGAGACACGGCTGTTCCACACCTTGTGCGTCTTGATGACGGATTCCATCAGCTTGTCCAGGCCGCGCCCTGTTTCAGCCGAAACAGTCACCGCCTGGATGCCGCGCACCTGCGGCAGCAATCGCTCGGTCTTCTCGCGCAGCTCGGCGAGCAGCTCCTGCGGATTGTCGATCAGGTCCCATTTGTTGAAGGCGATCACCGGCGCCCTGCCCTCGCGGATGATGAGGTCGGCGATCTGCAGATCCTGCTTCTCGAACGGAATTGTGGCGTCGAGGACGATGATGACGATCTCGGCGAAGCGGATCGCGCGCAGGCCATCCTGCACGGAGAGCTTCTCGAGCTTTTCCTGCACCTTCGACTTGCGCCGCATGCCGGCGGTATCGAAGAGCTTTATCCGGCGGCCGCGCCAGTCCCAGTCGACCGAGATGGAATCGCGCGTGATGCCGGCCTCCGGACCGGTGAGCAGGCGCTCCTCGCCGATCAGCGCGTTGATCAGCGTCGACTTGCCGGCGTTGGGACGGCCGACCACGGCGATGCGCAGCGGCTTGGTGTCGTCATAGGCGGGTTCGGCTTCCGGATCGGCGATGTCCTCGCCGATCAGCACCTCGCTGGCGGCGATCTCGCCGCTTTCGTCTTCCTCGTCCTCGCCAAAGGCGCGCTCTTCGCCCAGCGCCTCGACAACGGCGTCGCGCAGGTCGGGCATGCCCTGGCCGTGCTCGGCCGAGACGGGTATCGGCTCGCCGAGGCCGAGTTCCCAGGCCTCCAGCATCCCCCCTTGAGCGCCCCGCGCCTCGGCCTTGTTCGCGACGAGCACGACCGGCTTGCCGGACTTGCGCACCACTTCGGCGAAGGTCCGGTCGTCCGGCATCAGGCCGGACTTGGCGTCGACGGTGAAGAAGATCAGGTCCGCCTCGCGGATTGCGATCTCGGTCTGCTGGCGCATGCGGCCCGGCAGCGTCGAGGCCCCGGCATCCTCGAAGCCGGCGGTGTCGATGACGTCGAAATGAAGGTCGTAAAGCTTGGCGGCATGGACGCGACGGTCTCGGGTCACCCCCGGCGTGTCGTCGACAAGCGCCAGCTTCTTTCCCACCAGCCGATTGAAAAGAGTCGATTTGCCGACGTTAGGCCGGCCGATGATGGCTACTTTGAAGCCCATAGGAGGTCACGAAGCATTGCCCGACCCGCGGATCAGTTCGGACATCAGTTCCGCCCGCTGGCGCAGATTGCGCGGGGCGGCGTCATCCGAAGAGATCTGGTCGAACAGCTTGAGCGCGTCGGCCGACTTGCCTTCCTTCCAGGCGGCAAGACCGAGCGCCTCGCGCGCCGAGTGGCGCAGCGGATTGGTGTCGGCGGTCAGCGCCTCGACGCGGCTTGAGACATCGGCGAAAGAGCCATGGTCGACGAGAAGCAGCGCAGCCCTCAGCCGCGCCATGTCGCGGATGCCGCTGGGAATGGCGTTGTCGGCGGCGACCTCATCGAAATCCTTGACCGCTCCGTCGACGTCGCCCTTGTCGGCCTTAACGGTGGCGGCGCGCATGCGGGCAAGCAGCGGATAGGCGCCGTAACCGTCCTTCTCGAGCTGGCCGAGGGCGGCGATCGCCTCGTCGTTCTTGCCGTCATTGGCGAGCTTGAGGGCTGCCGAGAAGTCGTCGCCCGAGCGGTTGGCGCGGGTCTCGTCCCAATAGCGGTAGCCGACGACGGCGGCGGTGCCGACCACAATCAGGATCGCCAGGCCAAGCACGATCGGCCCAAAACGGTCCCACAGAGCCTGCGCCTGCTCGCGACGAATCTCTTCGTTGACTTCGCGGATAAAAGTGTCGTCCGACATCAATCAATACCATTGCCACCCCGGACGGGGCGCTTCTTGAGCCCGCGTTTTAGCGGAATTTTGTCGGCATGGAAGGGGTACGGCCGGAAAATCGGCTGGACAATCCGAGACGCCACCAGGACTGGCCGGAACGCATCGGCGCCATATTTGAGCGATAGCCGGCTTTCCAACAGTTTGAAAGGTTTGCCCAAAAGGTGCCGATGCCTCGTCCGTTCCGCGTCCTTGCGTTCAGTCTTGCCTCGCTCGCCTCGACTGCCTCGGCATTCGCCGATCCGCCCCGGCCGCCAACGGCCTCGACGGCCAAGCCCAAGCAGATCGTGCTGATCTCGTTCGACAGTGCGCGCGAGATCTCGCAGTGGGAACGCAGCCGTGCGCTGGCGAAGCGCACCGGCGCGCATTTCACCTATTTCCTCTCCTGCGTGTTCCTGCTCTCGCCGGAAACGCGCGCGCAATACACAGCGCCCGGCAAGGGCGCCGGCAAATCCAACATCGGCTTTGCCGCGTCGAAACAGGAGGTAGCCGACCGGCTGGAACAGATCCGGCTCGCGGCGGCCGAGGGCCATGACATCGCCAGCCACGCCTGCGGCCATTTCGACGGCAAGGGCTGGAGCAAGGCCGACTGGCTGGCCGAGTTCGGCGCGTTCCGGCGCATCCTCGAAAATGCGTACGCGATCAACGGCATCTCGCCAGAGCCTGCCGGCTGGCGCGATCTGGCGCGCCATGCGGTGACCGGCTTTCGCGCGCCGTATCTGTCGACCAGCGCAGCGCTTTACCAGGCGCTGCCCGAGGCCGGCTTCCAGTACGACGCGAGCGGCGTGTCGATGGGCCCTGCCCTGCCGCCGATCAAGAACGGCACCACACGGTTTTTCTTGCCGCTGATCCCGGAAGGACCGAAGGCCAAGCCCGTGGTCGCGATGGATTACAACCTCTATGTCCGCCATTCGAACGGCTATGAGAAGCCCGCCATGGCGGGCGAATTCGCCGACCGCGCCTACCAGGCGTTCCGCGCCGCCTTCGATGTCGAATACAATGGCAAGCGCCTCCCGCTGGAGCTCGGCTTCCACTTCACCCAGATGAACCAGGGCGCCTATTGGAACGCGCTGGAGCGCTTCGCCGACGAGGTCTGCGCGAAGGCCGATGTGGAGTGCATCAGCTTTCGCGACTATGTCGCGCGGCAGCACGCCGGCGAAGGGCAGACGACCGCCGGCGGGTGAACTGCCCACAAATCAATCCAACTCTAGGCCGGATCCTCCGCGCCCTGCCGCGCCAGGTAGCGCTGATCGATATCGGGCAGCGGCTCGCCCTCCAGCGTGGCCTCAAAAGCACGCAGGCGCTTGTGCACCGACTGCAGCTCAACGATCGTCGACCAGGAATTCAAGAGGAACTGCAGCGAGCCCGTCACCTTGCCGAAGGCGTTCGAAATCTGGTTCAAGGCGCCGAAAGTGATCTTGTGGGCGACCAGGGAAGGCCCGAGGATCAGCAGCGAGAAGATGTTGTCGGCCTGCAGGTACGTGTAACGCACGACGTTGAAATAGATGTAGTGGAAATAGAGCCTGAAGTAGTTGCGCCGCACATTGGCGAAAAGCTCCGTGGTGGTCGCAGGCTGCGCCCGGTCGGGGTGATCCTCGCCATAGACGAGTTCCTTACGATAGGCCGCCTCGACGCGCTGATTGCGGAATTGCAGGCCAGGTAGCTTGAGACCGGCAAGCATCACCGATGCCGTGCCGAAAAGGCACCACCCCAACGCCGCGATCACCAGCGGCTGTGGGACCGCGCCGATGATCGGCAGTTCGGTGATGTGCTGCTGCAGTTGGATCATCACCGGAAGGAAAGCAATAAGGGTCATGATCGATTGGACGAAGGACGATCCCAGATCCTCCATGATCTGCGAGAAACGCATCGTGTCTTCCTGGATACGCTGCGAAGCGCCTTCTATGTGGCGCAGCCTCCCCCAGTTCGCCATGAAGTAATCGTTCATGGCCGTGCGCCAGCGGAAAATCCAATGGCTGACAATGAAGGCGTTGACCACCTGTACGTTCATTCCGACCAATGCCAGCCATGAGAAGTCCGCCAGGCCGATATAAAATTCCGAATTGGTCGACTTCCCTGTACCCGACATGAGCCCTTGGACGTAGTCAAAGAACGGACCATACCAGTTGTTGACCGCGACGCTGATCTGAACGTTGAAATAGATGAAGAACAGGATGACCGCAGTCATCAGGATCGACCAGTTCTGCCAAGGATGGGGCGCGTATAGGCGCCAGAACGCATAGAATATCGCCACGCAGACGACGAAGTAGATGTAGAACCAAAGGAACGGCGTCGACCACAGCACAGCGATGCCTATGATGGGCGGAGCGCCCGCCGCTGCCGGCGGCATGCCGAAGACGGCGCCCAATTGTTCTCCCCCGAAGAACCAGAACAGGATCGCGGCGAGGCTCCAGACGGCCGCGGACGTGAAAAAGAGCTTTGGCCGCGGGAAGAAGGATACGAACACTGGGGTGGGTTCCTCGGTCTGACCGCGAATCAGCGGCGTTGCTGTGCAGCGGGCATAGGCTCACACATTAGGGGGAAAGAAAATGCCTGTGCCCGATGCCCGGAACCGAGCAAGACGGCAAATCATGGCGATTTTGGCGCAGCCGACCAGGCGATGATGCCGGAGACCAGCAAGGCGGCGGCTGCCATGACCGAGGCAAGCACATAGTTGCCCGACGCCTGGGCGAGCAGGCCGGCGGCGACCGGGCCGACGATCTGGCCGAGGCCGAAGGCTGCCGTCATCACCGCGAAGATGCGGCGCGGCGCCCGCGGCGCCAACTGCCTCGCCACCTGCAAGCCGAGCGCGGTGATGGCAATGAAGGTGCCGCCAAGCAGGATGCCGGCGAGCAGCGGTCCGGCGGCGCCCCTGACGACGACACTGGCGGTGACACCCACCACCTCAATCAGGCAGGCCAGCGCGTAAGCGCCGTAGAGCCCGATCCTGCCGGCGAGTTTCTGCCACAGCCACGTCGAGGGGAAACCGGCAAGGCCGGTGACCATCCAGACAGTCGCCTCGAAGACGCGCCCGCCGCCGCCCTGGCGAACGATGGCGACGAGGAAGGTTGCGGTCACGACGTAGCCGAATCCGAACAGCCCATAGGCGACGATCATCTTTGTGAGCGATCTGTCGCGGGGCAACGCCGGCTCTCGGCCGTCGACGCCGTTGGCTGGTCCGGCAGAGCCGGTGAGCAGCGCGACGAGGAACAGGCCGGCCACCGAGATCGCGCCGGACCAAAGCCATCCCGCCTGCCAGCCGGCATGTTCGGTGACGAGGATAGCCAACAGTGCTGCCGACCCCGCAATGCCCAGGCCGACGCCGCCAAAATGCAGCGCCTGCAGATCACCACGGCCCGCCGCGGAAAGGTGGCTGAAGACGATCGACGACATGAACACCATGACGAAGGCGCTGGCCAGCCCGGCCAGGAAGCGGATGACGATGAAGGCGGCCATTGTCTCGTTCAGGCCCATCAGGCCGGCCAGCGCGGCGCTGGCGGCGAGACTGGCGAACATCAGAAGCCGCTCGCGGCCATGCGCCCAGCCGCCGGCGGCGGCAAGCGCGCCGATCAGATAGCCGAGATAATTAGCGGAGGCGATCCAGCCGGCATCGGCCGGCGACAGATGCAGTTCCTCCATCATGCCGGGCAGGATCGGCGTATAGACGAAGCGGCCGATGCCCATGGCTACGGCAAGCGCCGCCATGCCGGCGAAGGCGAGACGCAAGGGGGATGGGGAAGCGGCGTTCATTGCAGCGCACAATAGGTGCACGCGCCGGCGAAACAATGTGCTTGCGTTGGGCCAGCAATAGGGTCCCGAACACTCCGTTCAGATTATCAACGACAGGGCGTGCACCTGCTCTCGTAGACGGTGCGGCGGGCGGTCAACCGGAACGGCATGTCGCCGAGCTCGCGTTCCGACATCATCTCGAGCACCGGATGCGACAGCGGATCGACGACCCAGCGGGCAATCTCGCCGTCATCCTGACGAGCCCGTTTCATTGACGTGCCGGACAGCTCCTTCAGCAAAGATAAAATCTTCATTGGATTTGCCTCCAAGATCTGGCTTTCCCTTGCTAAATTCCGCCCTTTCCAGCTAGGTTTCAATTGAGATTTCAGGCCATCCAGTTTAGAAAAACTGAATGGCAATGCTGAACCGCGTCCATCTCAACGGCTTGCGCGCCGTGGAAACCGTCGCCCGGCTGGGCTCGCTCGCGGCCGCGGCGGCGGAGTTGAACGTGTCGGTCAGCGCCGTCAGCCAGCAGATCAAGCGCACGGAAAGCCAGCTTGGCCAGGCACTGTTCGAACGCACGCCGGGCGGGCTGGTGCCGACGGAATTCGGAAGCGCCTTCACGGCACGGCTGAGCACGGGCTTCCGCGAACTCGCGCAAGCGGTGGCGCTGGCCGACGAGGCGAGCGAGTGCACGCTGGTGGTTTCGGTGGCGCCGGCCTTCGCCTCGAAATGGCTGCTGCCCAGGCTGTCGCGGCATTTTTCCCGCCATCCGAAGGTGCTGCTGCGCATCGACGCCTCGGCTCGGATCGCCGATCTCGACCATTCCGACATCGACATCGCCATAAGGCTCGGCGACGGCAAGTGGCCGGGCGGCCGGTCGGAGCTGCTGCTTGCGCAAGAAGTCTTCCCGGTCTGCGCGCCGTCGATCGCCGCCAGGCTGAAGTCGATCGAGGATCTGTCGCAGACCTGCGCGATCACCGACGAGCGGGCGATGTTCAGTTGGGATGGCTGGTTCAAGGCCGCCGGTGTCGAACCGGTGACCTTCCAGAAAGGGGCGCGCTTCACCGACCCGATGCTCTGCCTGGAATCGGCGATCGCCGGCCACGGTGTCATGCTCGCCTGGCAATTGCTCACCGCCGACGCGCTGGCCGACGGCCGACTGGTCGCGCCTTTCGGCGTGCGGGCGCAGAGCGGGCTTGGTTATTGGCTGGTGACATCGCCGACCAAAAGCGAGAGCCGCAAGGTGCGCGACTTCAAGGCCTGGGTCCGCGAGGAGATCGAGGCGACCATGGCGCAGTTCCGGGCGCTCGACAGCGCCGCCTGAACCAGTCGATCGCGGTGGAAAGGCAGGGCTCGCCGGTCTATGTAAGAACCAGAACCCAATCACACGGCAGGCAGGATCATGACCACACATTCGCGCGGCGTCTCGGCAACCATCGATCCGGTGAAGCTCGACAGGCTGGCGGAAGTCGCCGTCAAGGTCGGCCTGCAGTTGCAGCAGGGGCAGGACTTGGTGCTCACCTCGTCGATCGCGGCGCTGCCGCTGACCAGGCGCATCGTCGAGCATGCCTACAAGGCCGGCGCCGGGCTGGTGACGCCAATCTTCAACGATGACGAGATCACGCTGGCGCGCTTCCGCTATGGCGCGGATGCCGGCTTCGACCGCGCCGCCGGCTGGCTCTATGAAGGCATGGCGAAAGCTTTTTCCAACAATGCGGCCCGGTTGGCGGTGCGCGGCGAGGACCCGTCGCTCCTGTCCGCGCAGGACCCGGCCAAGGTGGCCCGCGCCAACAAGGCGAACTCGATGGCCTACCAGCCGGCGCTGGAGAAAATCACCGGCTTCGACATCAACTGGAACATCGTCGCCTATCCCGACCTCGCCTGGGCAAAGCAGGTGTTTCCGGGCGAGTCCGACGACGTCGCGGTGGTCAAGCTCGCCGACGCGATCTTCTCGGCCTCGCGCGTCGACGTCGAGGATCCGATCGGCAACTGGAAGGCGCACAACGCCGCGCTCGCGGAGCGCACCAAATGGCTGAACGGGCACAATTTCCACGCGCTGCATTTCACCGGGCCGGGCACCGACCTGACCGTTGGGCTGGCCGAAGGCCATGAATGGATGGGCGGCGCCTCGACGGCCAAGAACGGCATCACCTGCAACCCGAACATCCCGACCGAGGAAGTCTTCACCACGCCGCATGCGAGGCGCGTCGAGGGCCATGTCTCCTCCACCAAGCCGCTCTCCTACCAGGGCACGCTGATCGACGAGATTTCCGTGCGCTTCGAAGGCGGGCGCATCGTCGAAGCCAAGGCCTCGAAGGGCGAGGACGTGCTGAAGAAGGTGCTCGACACCGACGAGGGCGCGCGCCGGCTCGGCGAAGTGGCGCTGGTGCCGCATTCCTCGCCGATTTCGAAGAGCGGGCTGTTGTTCTTCAACACGCTGTTCGACGAGAACGCGGCCTGCCACATCGCGCTGGGACAGTGCTATTCGAAGTGCTTCGTCGATGGCGTCTCGCTCAGCCAGGACGAGATCGCCGAGCGCGGCGGCAACAAGAGCTTCATCCACATCGACTGGATGATCGGCTCGGACAAGATCGACATCGACGGCGTTGCCAAGGACGGCAGCCGCGTGCCGGTGATGCGCAAGGGCGAGTGGGCCTGAGGGTTCTGGCCGCGGAGGTATGATGGCCGCAGACGTTGCGATTAAGCGCGTCTATGAGGCGCCCGACAAGGCGGATGGCCAGCGCGTGCTGGTCGACCGCCTCTGGCCGCGCGGCGTCGCCAAGAAGGACGCCGCGCTGGCGTTATGGTTGAAGGAGATCGCGCCGAGCGACGATCTGCGCAAATGGTTCGGGCACGATCCGGAGCGCTGGGCGGAGTTTCAGAAGCGGTATCGGGCCGAGCTCGACGCCAACAAGGAGGCGGTGGCGCAACTGCGCAGCGTGCTGCGCGAAGGCAAGGTGACGCTGCTCTACGGCGCGCATGACGAGGCGCACAACAATGCGGTGGCGCTGAAGGAGTACCTACTGGCGTAAACGTTGAGATGCCGGCGGGACAGCAGTGTAGATGGATGGCTCTTGGCGACTATCTCCCGCCAACTGCCTCTTCATAGACATCCGGCTTGAACCCAACCAACACCTTCTCGCCCACCTCCAGCACCGGGCGCTTGATCATCGTGGGCTTGGCAAGCATCAGCTTCTTGGCCTTCTTCTCGTCGAGCGCTTCCTTTTCCGAATCCGGCAACTCGCGGAAGGTCATGCTGCCCTTGTTGAGCAGCTTTTCCCAGCCGACCTTGCCGACCCACCCGTTCAGCCTCTCCGCCTCGATCCCTTCGGCCCGGTAATCGTGGAAACGATAAGGAACGTCATGGCTCTCCAGCCAGACGCGCGCCTTCTTGATCGTGTCACAGTTGGTGATGCCGTACATGGTGATGGTCAAGCCAGGCCTCGATTGGATGGGTTACAAATCTGCCCGAACCCTAGGCCGGCCCTGCCGTCTTTTCCAGCAGGACTGTCTGAGGTGCCTCATGGAGCCGGAGCCTCGTCCTGGCCCCGGCCTCACTCTGTTGAAGCGCAACGCGTGCGCTGGCTGCTGGAGGCCGGCGGTTTCCGGCCTCAGTAATAGAAGCGCTCCTCGCTAATCTTGCCGTTCTTGACCGTGTACAGGCCAACCTCGTCCATGGTGACGCGCTGACCAGTGGATTTGGGCGTGATGTCGAAGGTAAAGCGCAAGGCGAACTGGTCACCATTGACATAAGGCCCTTCGATCGAGCCGCCGTGAACCTCGTGGTTCGCTTCCCACCATTCGCCCTTCTGCTTGACGGCTTGCTTGCCGTTGCAGACGGCCATCGGCCCTTCCATCGCCTCGTAGCTGGCGATGTCTTCGGCATTGTACTTGGCGGCGGCGCCGTGGCTGTCGCCCTTCTTGAGCAGTTCGGTGAAGTCCTTGGCAATGTCGGCAGTGGTCATCGGAACCTCCCAGTTTGGACCAGACATCAAGTAGGGACCAATTGTGCGCCTGCCACTGGGGCGCTGCTCCGCAGGTGACAATTCGTGTCAGCATGGCGGCATGCGGGTGACGATAACGACGATACGAGATGCTCACATGACAGCATGTGCGTCGTCCTGGCCGCTCAATTGCCAGGTGCCGGGAAATTCATACTTCCCGCCGTGGCTGCGGATCAGCGCGAAACTTCGCACGGTCCAAACGACAGGTTCGACGAGCCGCTCCGGTATCTTTGGTACGCCGTCTCTATCGCGGAGCAGAGTCACATGCGGCTCCAGCGAATTTGTCACGAAAGGCTGCAGCGGGCTGTCGTGAACCACGGCCGAGAGTCTGCGCCAGAAGTCTTGCAGTGCCGGCGAATGATCGCTGCTTCGAAGCACCAGCGCTCCACCGCCGAAAGCCGACAATCGGTCGAAGCAAACGTCAAAGGGTTTTGCTTGTATTAACGAGCCGACGCGACAAGCCGTCTCGACGACGTACGGGGAGTTGCCGTCGCCAAGGCCCATCAAGGTTACGTGCGTCTGCTTGGCGGGAGTTAGCCATGCCCTGAGCAGCCCGTACTCCCGACAGTAACCCTCGCCTCGACAGGATAGCAGGTCATTGGTGGGCTCTCCGACCAAGATTCCATAAAACAGATGCGGCTCATTCGCCCGCCTCCGCTTCCCACCTGTCTTCAAATCGCCCCAGCCAAAATAAGTCTGGCCGTTCTGGTGTGTCGCGAACGTAAGCCGCCCATTCATGGCTGATCCCTTTCGGATATCGTCCAAAGGATCAGACTAGAACAAACCAAGAACAAACTACAAGGGTGAATAACACCCGCGCTCGATCGCCAGCCGCCGCACCAGCGCCAGCACGCTGTCGATGGTCGGCGTCGGCCGGTCGGTCAGGCGGCCGAGTTCCTGCACCGCCGTGACGAGCGCGTCGATCTCCATGGGACGGCCGCGCTCGAGGTCCTGCAGCATCGAGGTCTTGTGCTCGCCGACATCGCCGGCGCCCTTGATGCGCCGGTCGACCGGAATAAGGAAGCGCACGCCGAGGCTCTCGCCGATCGCCTGCGCCTCAAGCATCATGGCGCGGGCAACCGCGCGCGTGCCTTCGTCGGCGACGATTGCCGCAAGCGTGCTGCCGGTCAGCGCCGAGATCGGGTTGAAGGACAGGTTGCCCCAGAGCTTCACCCATATCTCCGAGCGGATGTCCTCGCGGACCGGCGCCTGCAGCCCGGCCGCGACGAACTCCCTGGCGAGCCGGGTGACACGCTCGCTCTTTTCGCCGGAAGGCTCGCCGAGCGAGAAGCGCGTGCCCTCGACATGACGGATCAGGCCGGGGGCGTCGACCTCAACCGCCGGATAGACGACCGAGCCGATGACGCGCTCGGGACCGATACCATCCCAGATAGCCCCGCCGGGATCGACAGAGGCAAGCCGCGTGCCTTCGAGCACGCCGCCCGCCTTGTAGAAATACCACCAGGGCACGCCGTTCTGCATGGTGACGACGGCGGTCCCCTCGCCCAGCAGCGGCCTGATTTCGTCCAGGGCCGGCGCCAGCGAATGCGCCTTCAGCGCCAGCACGACATAGTCCTGTTCGCCGAGTTCCTCGGCTCGTGCGGCCTTGACCGAAGCGATGGTTTCCTTGTCGCCCTCGACCAGCCGCAGACCGTTGGTCTTGATCGCCTCGAGATGCGCTCCGCGCGCCACGATCGACAGATCGACATTGCCGGCGATTGCCAGCTTTGCCGCAAGGTAACCGCCGATCGCGCCGGCGCCGAAAATGGCAATGCGCATCAGCCGAGACCCAGCTTGGCCGCGAGGCCGATGCGCTGCAACTTGCCCGTCGCGCCCTTCGGAATCTCGTCCAGGATCAGCACCTTGCGCGGCACCTTGAAGTCGGCGAGCCGGGTTGCGGCGAAGCCGCGAATGTCAGCCTCGCTGGCGCTCTGGCCTTCGCGCAGCACGACGGCGGCGGCGACCTCCTCGCCAAGCTTGTCATGCGGCATGGCGAAGGTGACGACCTGCGCCACCGCCGGATGGTCCATCAGCACGCCGTCGACCTCGAGCGGCGAGATCTTCTCGCCGCCGCGATTGATGATCTCCTTCAAACGGCCGGTGACGCGCAAATAGCCGTCTTCGTCGAGCACGCCCTGGTCGCCGGTGTGGAACCAGCCATGAGCGAAGGCGCTGGCGTTGGCGTCGGGGTTCTTCTCATAGCCTGTGGTGACATTCGGACCGCGAATGACGATCTCGCCGGTCTCGCCGGCCTTGAGCAGTTGTCCGTCCAGCGCCATGACGGCCACTTCCGGTCCGGCGGCGGCGCCGACACTGCCGGGCTTGCGCTGGCCCGGCGGCAGGCGATTGGAGGCCATCTGATGCGCCGCTTCGGTCATGCCGTAGGACTCGATCACCGGGCAGCCGAAGGTCGCTTCCAGTTCGGCCATCACCTGCGCCGGCAAGGAGGCGGAGGACGATCGGATGAAGCGCAACGGCGTGGCGGCAAGCGCTTCGGCGTTGCGCGCGGCGCGCGGCAGGATCGCCTGATGCATGGTGGGCACTGCCGTGTACCAGCTTGGCTTTGCGTCAGTCAGCCACTGGAAGAAACGCAGCGCGTTGAAGCCCGGCGTGCAGAATACGGAGCCGCCGGCGGCGAGCGAGGAAAGCACGGCCGCGATCAGCCCATGGATGTGGAACAGCGGCATGATGTTGAGGCAGCGATCAGAAGCTGTCAGGCCGAGCGTGGCGCCGATATGCCTGGCCGAGGCGGCAAGGTTGGCGTGGCTGAGCGGGACCAGCTTCGGTCGCGAGGTGGTGCCCGAGGTATGGAGCAGCAGCGCAATGTCGCCGTCCTCAGCCAACCCGGACGCAACTGCCGGGCCGACCGCATCGCCCTCTATCGTGAACACGCCAGCCGGCGCGCCGTCCGGCACGATCAGCCGCAGCACACGGATACCGAGGCGTTGAGCAACCTCGACCGCGGGACCTGCCTCGTCCTTGCCGACGAGGATCGCCTTGACGCCGATATCGCTCAGATAGAAATCGAGCTCGTCGGCGCGATAGGCCGGATTGATCGGCGCGGTGGAAGCGCCCGCCGCAACCGCGATGAATGCGGTTGCCATCTCCGGGCCGTTCGGCAGCACGATGGCGACGCGATCGCCACGGCCAATGCCGAGCGCGTTGAGCCGCGCTGTCGTTTCGCCGACCAGGCGGCGCAACCCGCCATGCGTCAGCGGCCCGCGGTCGGGCGCCGCGATCGCTGGCGCGTCGTCGCCGCCGGGTGCAAGGCGGTGGGCGAGATCGATGGAATTTGCGCTTCTTGTCATGGTTCCAGACTATGTTTCGAACGATCGGCCGATGTCCAGCAAAGGACTGCTCAATAACCGAGCGCCAAGCCGTCCTTGCGCGGATCGGAGGCGCCGGTCAGCGTGCCTTTATCCCAATCGATGAGCACCGCCTGCCCGCCGCCAAGCGGATGGTCGGGCTCCACGACGCGATGACCGTAGCGGCGCAGGCCTTCGATAGCGTCGGCGCGCACGCTGCGTTCGGCTTCGACGACATCATGATTGTAGAAGACGCGGGCGGCATCGATCGCCTGCTGCGGGTCCATGCCGAAGTCGATCATGTTGGTCAAAAGATGCACATGGCCGAAGGGCTGATAGCCGCCGCCCATGACGCCGAAGGGCATGACGGCGCGGCCGTTCCTGGTCATCATGCCGGGCATAATGGTGTGCATCGGCCGCTTGCCGGGCGCGATGACGTTCGGGTGCTTCGGATCGAGCCGGAAGCTCGAGCCACGGTTCTGCAGCACAACTCCGGTCTTCGGACCGACGACGCCGCTGCCGAAGGAATAGTAGGTCGAGTTGATGAAGCTCACCGCATTGCGGTCGCGGTCCACGACGGTGATGTAGACCGTGTCGCTGCCCGGCAGGTCGAGACGCGGCAGGTCGGTCATGGCGCGCTCGGGATCGATCACAGCACGCAGGCTATCCGCATAGGCAGCGGATAGAAGCTCCTTTACCGGAACGTCAACGTGAT
>JBFLWR010000526.1:0-5323 GCA_040755925.1 Pseudomonadota bacterium | reverse complement strand
CAAAGCGGACCTTGAGCCGGCGCCTGTATTGACGGGCCTCGCGAGGCCCGTCACTCTGTTGCCCACCGGCTGCTGTCAGGCGCGATGACTTCTATCGACATTCAATCGACGACCGCTCCGTTCCTGAGCCTCGAAGGCGTGCGCAAGACCTATCCCGGCGTCGTGGCGCTGGACCGGTTCTCCATGGAGGTCAGGCCCGGCGAGGTTATCGGCCTGGTCGGCGAAAACGGCGCCGGCAAATCGACCCTGATGAAGATCCTCGGCGGCGTGACGCGGCCGGACACAGGCACAATCACCGTCGACGGCGTCGCGCATGACGGGCTGAGCGTGGAAGCCAGCATCGGCTCCGGCATTGCCTTCGTGCACCAGGAACTCAACCTGTTCGACAACCTCGACGTCACCGCCAACATCTTTTTCGGCCGCGAACCCCTGCGCGGCGGACCGCTGAAACTCGTCGACCGCGCGAAGCTGCGCGAGATGGTGGCGCCGCTCTTGAAGCGCGTCGGCGCCAATTTCTCAGCCGACGCGCCGGTCGCTTCCCTTTCGCTTGCCCAGCAGCAGATGGTGGAGATCGCCAAGGCGCTGTCGATCAAGGCAAGGCTGGTGATCCTCGACGAGCCGACATCCAGCCTGCCGATCGCCGAGACTGAAAAGCTGCTCGACGTCATCAAGGGGCTGAAGGCGGAAGGCATCAGCGTCATCTTCATCTCGCACCGGCTGCACGAGATCGAGCGTGTCGCCGATCGCGTCGTCGTATTGCGCGACGGCACTTTGGCCGGCACCTTGCCGAAGAGCGAGATCAACCATGACCAGATGGTCCGGCTGATGATCGGCCGCATGCTCAAGGAACGCGAAAAGGCCGGCGAGGCCACGCGCGCGCCGGGCAATGTCGCGCTGTCGGCGAATGGCCTGCGCACCAGCACCTATCCCGATCGTCCTGTCAGCCTGGAACTCAGGCGCGGCGAGATCCTCGGCCTCGCGGGCCTTGTCGGCTCCGGCCGCACCGAACTGGCGCGCGTGCTGTTCGGCATCGACGAGCGGCTCGCCGGCAGTGTGGCGCTGGATGGCAAGGCGCTCAATCTCACCTCCGCCGCCGACGCGGTGGCGAACGGCATCTTCCTGGTGCCGGAAGATCGCAAGCTCACCGGCATCCTGCTCGACCTCTCGATCGCCGAGAATATCTCGCTGCCCAACCTGCCGGCGCATGCCAGGCGCTCGCTGGTCTCGACCGTCGCCGAGATCGTCACCGCCGAAAAGCAGAAGAAAAACCTCGGCATCAAGGCGCCGTCGGTCCTCACCCGCACAGGCACGCTTTCGGGCGGCAACCAGCAGAAGGTGGTTCTGGCCAAATGGCTGGCGATGAACCCGAAGGTGATGATCCTGGACGAGCCGACGCGCGGCATCGACATCGGCGCCAAGGCGGAGATCTACGGGCTGATGCGGGGACTGGCCGATGCAGGGGTCGCCGTGCTGATGATCTCCAGCGACATGGAAGAAGTGATCGGCGTCTCGGACCGCATCGCGGTCATGCATGAGGGGCAGATCTCCGGCATTCTGGACCGGGACGATTTCAGCCAGGAGAACGTGCTTTTGCTGGCCGTGGGCAAGAAGCCCAGGCCGGCGCATGCCGTGGGAGAAGTGCAATGACCAAGAAAGACCTCGGCCTGCTGATCCTGATCCTGGTGGTCGGCGCGGTGGTGACGGCGATCAACCCGCGCTTCCTGTCGACGATCAACCTCGCCAACACCTCGAACCTGGTCGCGCTGTTCGGCATCCTTTCCATCGGCCAGGCTTTCGTCATCATCACCGGCGGCATCGAGCTCTCGGTCGGGTCGCTGATCGCGCTTCTGGGCACGCTGTTCATCGACTTCATCGCCGTGCGCGAGGTGAACTGGCCGCTGGCTTTCGTGCTGATCCTGCTGCTCGGCGCCGTCATCGGCTTCGTGCATGGCTGGCTGATCACGCGGCTGAAGCTCCAGCCCTTCGTGGTGACGCTCTGCGGCCTGCTGATCTATCGCGGCGTGGCTCGCTTCTACACCGCCGACGGCACCGCCGGCTTCGCTTTCGGGCAGAATTTCCCGACGCTCGAATTCCTCACGGCCGGCCGCTCCTATGGCCTGCCCAACAGCTTCATCGCGCTGATCGTCATCGCCATCGTCATGTGGGTCGTGCTGCACCGCTCGGTGTTCGGCCGCTATCTCTACGCCATCGGCAAGAACGAGGAAGCGGCCAAATACTCCGGCATCCGGACGGGGCGCGTCGTCATCGCGGCCTATGTCATCTGCGGCGTCCTGACGGCGCTCTCGGCGATCTATTTCGCCATGTATACGCGTTCGATCTCGCCGGCGAGCCATGGCCAGTTCTACGAGCTCTACGCGATCGCGGCTGCCGTGCTCGGCGGCTTCTCGCTGCGCGGCGGCGAGGGTTCCCTGGTGGGCGTGATCCTGGGCACGGTGCTGCTGCAGGAATTGCAGAACCTGGTCAATCTGCTCGGCATCCCATCATCGCTCAACTTCGCGGTGATGGGCGGCGTCATCCTGATCGGCGTGCTGGTCGACCAGCAATGGGGCGTCTTCCGCGCCCGACGCCGGATGGTCGAGGCGACACGCCAGAACGTGGCCGGTGCGCCAGCGGAATAGCCTCGCTCGCCAGGCCTCGGCTCCTGAACTAATGGTGATCCGGAGCGAAGCGCGCGGGTAAAAACAGCCCTTGTCGATGAATCTGGGCTGCGCTAGCAATTAGCGTCACAGGTATCCAAAAAACAAAGTATGGGAGGAAGTATCGTGACGTCATCACGTTGGATTGCACTTGCCGCGCTGGCGCTGACTTGTTCGACGCCGGCAATGGCCAAGGACTGGAAGACGGTCACGGTCGCGATGGAGGGCTCCTATGCCCCCTGGAACCAGACCGATGCCAGCGGCAAGATCGTCGGATTCGAGGTGGACGTTCTGAACGACGTCTGCGGCCGCGCAAAGCTGGAATGCAACGTCGTGGCGCAGGACTGGGACGGCGTCATCCCCGGCCTCACGGCGGGCAAGTTCGACATCGTGATGGATGGCATGTCGATCACCGAGGAGCGCCTGAAGACCATCGACTTCTCGATCCCCTACGCCTCTTCGCCGGTCGCCTTCCTGGCCGACAAGAATGGCCCGCTGGCCAAGCTGTCCAACAGCGGCAAGATGATCGACCTTTCCAAGGACGACGCCGACTCCAAGGCCGCGCTCGACACCTTGCGCAAGGAACTCGGCGGCAAGAATATCGGCCTGCAGGTTTCGACCACCGAAGCGACCTTCGCCGACAAATATCTCAAGGACGTCGCCAACGTCCATGAGTACAAGACCACGGACGAGCATGACCTCGACCTAATGGCGGGCCGCATCGACGTGGCTTTTGCCGACACCACCTACTTCCTCGGCACCCTGGCCAAGCCCGACGCGAAGGACCTGGAATTCGTCGGGCCGCAGTTCAAGGGCGGTCCGATCCTCGGACCGGGCATCGGCGCTGCTTTCCGCAAGACCGACAAGGACCTGCAGGACATCTACAACAAGGCCCTCAAGGCTGCTCTCGACGACGGTTCCGTGTCGAAATACAGCATGCAGTGGTTCAAGATCGACATTACCAAGTAATGTCGCAACGGGAGCAGCCAAGGCTGCTCCCGTTTTGCATTGAATGCGTGTCGCCCGAAAGTGCCTGGCGGTTTCGGGAAGCCGACATGTACCGAGGCAAGAGCAACCCATCGATGCCTATCTCTGCGCCCGCAGGAGCCGTATGTGGAGTTTCTCAACGATCTGAAGGATCAACTGTCGACGGCCTATGAGCTGTTGGCCGCCGGCTGGGGCGTGCAGCTGCTGTGGGGCATCGGCTGGACACTCGCCGTCACCGTGGTCTCGATGATGATCGGTGCCGCGCTGGGCTCGTTTGTGGCAGCGGCCAAGCTCTCGCACCGCGGCGGACTGCGGTTTCTCGGCGAGAGCTACACCACGGTGTTCCGCGGCGAGCCGGAACTTTTGATCATCTATCTGTTCTATTATGGCGGCACGCAAATCTTGACGGGCGTGGCGCGGTCGACCGGATCGATAGGCTCGACCGACATATTGAACATGCCGAGCTTCCTTGGCGGCGTTCTTGCGGTCGGCATCATCTCCGGCGCCTATCAGGCCGAGGTGTTTCGTGGATCGTTCCTGGCGATCCATCGCGGCGAGCTGGAGGCGGCGCGCGCCTACGGCATGTCCGCCTGGCTGCGCTTTCGCCTTGTGATCGTGCCGCAGGTGCTTCGCCTCGCCGTGCCGGGGCTGGGCAATGTCTGGCAGCTGACCATCAAGGATTCAGCGCTGATCTCGGTCACCGGCGTCGCCGAGCTGATGCTGACCGCCAACAAGGCCGCGCGCTCGACGCATCACTCGCTGCTTTTCTACACCGTCGCCGGCATTCTTTATCTGGTGATGACCTCGATCTCGACGCCGATCTTCGAAAAGGCTGAGCGCTACACCTCCCGCAGCTTCACACGTCCGAAATGAGAGGTCGCGGTGGATTTTGACTTCTACATTTCGACCATGTGGAGCGTGCTGAAAGCGCTGCCCCTGACGCTTGAGATCTGGTTCTGCGGCATCGCCATCGGCCTCGTCATCGCCACCGGCCTGACCTGGCTGCGGGCTTCGGGCTACAGACTGGGCGAATATTTCACACGGGGCTATGTCTTCATCTTCCGCGGCTCGCCTCTCTTGGTGCAGCTCTATCTGATCTATTTCGGGCTCTCGCAGTTCGATTTTGTCCGCCACAGCCCGATCCTGTGGCCGATCCTGCGCGACCCCATGTATTGCACGATCGTCGCAATGGCTTTGAACACAGCGGCCTATGAGAGCGAGATTTTCCGCGGCGCGTTGCGAGCGGTGCCTGTCGGACAGATCGAGGCGGCCAAGGCTTTCGGCATGTCTGCCTTCACCCGTTTCCGCCTCGTCACGCTGCCGATCGCGCTGCGACTCGCCCTGCCTGCCTATTCGACCGAAATCATCCTCATGACGAAGGCGACCGCGCTCGCTTCCGTGGTCACGATCATGGAGATGATGGGAACGGCGCAGAAAATCCAGCACGACACGTTCCGGCCGATCGAGGTGCTTACCTGCGCCGGCGTGATCTATCTTCTTCTCAACCTGTCCATCGCGCGGATGTTCGCCTGGGTCGAATATCTGCTTTCACCCCATTTGCGTCCCCCGCCCGAACAGTCCCAGCGAATCAAACCCGTCCCGGAGGTGTTGTGATGCCGGCAAGTCTCGCAGCTGACGCGAAGGCAGCGCTGCCCTCCGAAGAGACGCCGGCCATCAGC
>JBFLWR010000525.1:0-13066 GCA_040755925.1 Pseudomonadota bacterium | reverse complement strand
GGCCAGCGTGCATCTGCTCGACCTGAGCAATTTCGGCCTGCATGGCGGCACGGCGGGCGCGGCGCCCGCGCCGGCAGCCTTCGTCATGCCGGTGCCGGTGGTAAACGTCGTCAAGAAGACGCTGCCGATCTATCTCGACTATGCGGCGCGCGTGGAATCGATCCGCAGCATCACGCTGCAGGCGCGCGTTCCCGGCTATCTGCAGGAGCAGAGCGCGGCCGACGGCAGCGACGTCAGGCAGGGCGACCGGCTCTACCGGATCGCGCCCGAGGACTATCAGGCGGCGCTCGACCAGGCGAAGGCGCAGGTGCAGCGCGATACCGCGACACTCGACTATGCCAAGTCCAATCTCGGCCGCGGCACCGATCTTGCCAAGGCGGGCTACCTCGCCAAGGACAGCTTCGACCAGCGCACCAGCAATTTGCGCACGGCCGAGGCCGCCCTTGCGCTCGACAACGCGGCGGTGCGGACGGCAGAACTCAATCTGGGCTATGCCGAGATCAAGGCGCCGTTCAACGGCCGCATCGGCCGCAACCAGGCGCCGGTCGGCACGCTGGTCAGCGTTGCAGGAACCGTGCTCAACACGCTGGTGCAGCTCGATCCGATCTATGTGACCTTCAATCCGAGCGAGACGGACCTGGTCGAGATCGAGCAGGCCAAGGCCGCGGGACCGATCGCGGTCGACGTGCTGCTGCCGGGCGAAACCCAGCCCAGCCAAAAGGGCCAGCTTACTTTCATCGACAACACGATCGACCACTCGACCGGCACGATCACCGCGCGGGCGACGATCGGCAACGCCAAGTTCACGCTCTTGCCCGGCCAGTATGTGCGCGTGCGGCTGCATGTGAAGGAGCAGCCGAACACGCTTATGGTGCCGCAGGTGGCGCTGGGCTCCAGCCAGCTCGGCAAGTACCTCTATGTCGTCGGCAAGGGCAATACGGTCGACCAGAAGCTGGTGTCGCTCGGGCCGACCGACGGCGACCTGATATCCGTGACCTCCG
Source organism: Pseudomonadota bacterium (assembly GCA_040755925.1). Taxonomy (GTDB): domain Bacteria; phylum Pseudomonadota; class Alphaproteobacteria; order Rhizobiales; family Rhizobiaceae; genus Mesorhizobium. The sequence continues at coordinate 12,065 of JBFLWR010000525.1, read as the reverse complement.
GCATCACCGAAGGCGACCAGGTGATCACCGGCAATTTGCAGAAGATCGGACCCGGAATGCCGGTTTCCCCCTTGCCGCAACCGAAACCGGCCAGCTGATTCCCCCATCAGTTCCGGTCCGACGGCGCCCTCGACCCGCACATCGAGGGCGCCGTTTCCGTTTAGTCGTTCTGCGCCTTGCCTGGATTTGCTCCGAGCAACGCGACCAGCCCGGCGATGTCGGCGCGCTCCGCCTTCGCCGGCAGCATGAAGGCGCAGTAAGGCTGGCCGAGGCGTACCGAGACAGACGAGAGCGCGATCAGCCGGCCGGCATCGATGTCTGCGGCGGCCATCACCCTTTGCCCCAGCGCTATCCCCAGCCCCAGCCTTGCCGAGCCGATCGCGAGACTGGACAGGCCAACACGGCGGCCATGCGACGGGTCGGGCGCGCGATTGCCGCCGGCCGCCGCGAACCAGTCGGCCCAGGTCGGATGGGAGGCATAGTTTGGCCCCCAGTTGGTGTGGATGAACTGGCTCTCATGCACGCCCGACAGGTCGAAGGCCTCGTTGCCGTGGCGCCGCCAGAAATCGGGCGAGGCGACCGGCAGCACGTCGTCATGGACGAGGCGAACCATCCTCAGCGGCGGATAGTGGTAATCGCCATAGGAAATGCGCAGGTCGATGTTCTGGCGCACGACGTCGACAGGATCGTCCTCGACGCGAACGTCGATCGCCATATGCGGAAAGCCGTCGAGCAGCACAGCGAGCCGAGGCGCCAGCCACAGCTCGGCCAGCGAGAACGGCACGCTGACGACGAGGCGCGTGCGCAAGCCGCCTTCCAGCATGCGGCGGCCGACCGCCGCGATCTCGCCAAGCGCGCGCGCCGTCTGCGGATAGATGGCATGGCCGGCGTCGGTCAGCGTGATGCGATTGCCGTTGCGCACAAAGAGCTGCTTGCCGAACCAGTCTTCCAGATTGCGGATCTGCTGGCTGACGGCGGCCGACGAAACGCCAAGCTCGGTGGCGGCGAGCGTGAAACTGCCGGCGCGGGCGGCGACCTCGAAGGTCCTGACCGCATTCAATGGCGGAAGCTTTTCCACGCGGATTCTCCACAAGTTTTTCTTGCGAAAGCCTAACAATTTTCGGCGTTGAGAGAAAGATTTCCTTGATGTCTAGTGACACCAGAATTTCTGGAGGAACACGATGATCAACGACATTCTCGACCTGGATCGCTACCCGCTCGACCGCGAGGGCAGCCCCGAATGGCAGCAACTGGTGGACGAATCCATTGCCGCGCTCAAGGCAAATGGCATGTTCAACCTCGAAGGCTTCCTGCGCCCTGGCGTCGCCGAAAAGGCGGTGGCTGAAATCCGCCCCGTGATGGACACCCGCTCGCATGTCCACAAGCGCATGCACAACATCTACTTCAAGCCGCAGATCCCCGAGCTGCCGCAGGACCATCCGGCGCTGCGCAAGGTGGAGACGATCAGCCATACCGTCTGCGCCGACCAGATTCCCGGCAGCACCGTCCTGACCATCTATGAATACCAGCCGCTGGTGCGCTTCCTGGCGGCGACCATGGGCAAGTCGCAACTGCATGTGATGCAGGATCCCCTCGCCCGGGCCAACGTGATGGGATACCGGGCGGGCGAGGCGTTGAACTGGCATTTCGACCGTTCGGAATTCACGACGACGCTGCTGCTGCAGGCGCCTGAGCGCGGCGGCGACTTCGAATATCGCACCGACCTCCGCTCGGACGACGATCCGAACTATGACGGCGTGGCGAAACTGCTGGAAGGCAAGGACCCCGAGGCGCAGATCCTGCGCATAAAGGCCGGCACGCTGAACGTCTTTCGCGGCAAGAACACCGCGCATCGCGTCACCACTGTCGAAGGCGAGCGCGAACGCATGATCGCGGTGTTCTCCTACTACGAGCGCCCGGGCGTGATGTTCACCGAGGAAGAGCGGATTGGATTCTATGGCCGGGCCGCGTGAGGCCGTGACCCAGAATCCTGAAAATCCCTCTTGTTAGATTGTCGACAATCTGCTTGTCTTGCATCTGGTTCTCTCCGGAGTGAGCGCATGGCCAAGCTTGATTTCAGTCCGATCGCGGACACGACGCGCAGGGCGGAGATCGTCGCGTTGTTGCGGCGAGCAATCCTGACCGGGCAACTCGGGCCCGGTCAGAAGCTCAACGAGCTGCGGATTTCCGAGCAGATGCGGGTGAGCCGCGCGCCGCTGCGCGAGGCGATGCGCGAGCTGGTGCAGGAAGGCATCCTCACCAGCATCCCCTATGCCGGGACCTTCGTCGTCGATGTCACAGCGAAGGACATCATCGACGCCTATTCCTTGAACAAGGTGCTTGACGAATTCGCCATCGAGCTTGCCTGGCCGCAGCGCGACCAGCGCTTCTTCGACGAGCTCGACCGCCGCCACAACGCGGTCAAGCAGGCGACGCGCGCGGTGGACACCACGCGCCAGATCGAGACGGCGCTGCAGCTTCATGGGCTGATCTACGAATGGGCCGACAATTCGGTGCTGCTGGAGACCTGGCAGCGCCTGACCAGCCGGCTGCAGATGTATTTCGCCCTGCATCAGCGGGCGCGCAACGAGCCCGTGCCGGCCGAGGATGTGCACGAGACCTATGTGGCGCTGCTCAAGGGCGCCGACATGCGCGCCGCCCAGCGCCATGCGCGCGAGCACATCGACCTCGACTTCGAAGAGCTTCTTGCCTACGCGCGCGGCCTTGAAAAGCGCGCGTCGAAGAACTGACACGCAAGCGGACAACAGCAAAGTGAAGATCAAGAGCATCAAGGCCTATCACGTCGTGCAGCCCTTCGTGGATGGGCCCTATCGCATGTCGAAGGGACGCGTCGCCGACTGCTTCGACGCGGTGATCGTCGCCATCACCTCGGACAACGGCGTCACCGGCTGGGGCGAGATGGCGCCACTCGGCAATTTCTACTCGGCCGCGTTTCCGGCCGGAACGCGCGCGGGCGTGCCGGAAATCGCGCCGCATCTCATCGGCCAGGACCCGCGCGGCCTCGCCGGCATCGGCAGGCTGATGGATACCGTCTTCAAGGGCCATCCCTACATCAAGTCGGCACTGGACATGGCGTGCTGGGACCTGGCGGCGCGGGCGGCCGATGTGCCGCTGGTGACCATGCTTGGCGGTCGCGAGAGCGACATGGCGGAGACGTACCGGGTCGTCACCCACGGCACGCTCGACCAGATGGCGGCCCTGGCCAAGCGGATCATTGCGGAAGGCTGCCGCCGCCTGCAGGTCAAGGTCGGCGGCAATGTGCACGACGACATCGAGCGGGTGACGGCGGTCGCCTCGGCCGTGCCGAAGGGCACGGTGATCTTCTGCGACGCCAATGCCGGCTGGACGCCCTACCAGGCCCGCCAGTTCGCCGACGCCACGCGGGCCATCGACTACACGTTCGAGCAACCCTGTACGACGCTCGACGAGAACATGTCGGTGCGCCGCATGCTCGACAAGCCGATGGTGCTGGATGAATCCGTCACATCGCTCGGCGAGATGCTGGAAATCCACCGCCGAGGCGCCGCCGACGGGCTGACGCTGAAGATCTCGCGGCTCGGTGGTGTGACGCAAACGCGGCTGATCCGCGACGTCGCCGTCGATCTCGGCTTCATGATCACGGTGGAAGACACTGGCGGCGCCGAGATCGATACCGCCGCGATGGCGCATCTGTCGCTGTCGACGCCGGCGGAACGCCGGCTGCATGCCATCGCTTTCCACGAATGGGTGACGGTGCGAACGGCCAGGAACGCACCGCCGGTGACCGGCAGCCATATGGGTGTCCCCGACGGCCCGGGCCTCGGCATCGACGTCGACACCGATCTGCTCGGCAAGCCGTTCTTCGAGATCGGCTGACATGAAGATCACGCGCATCAAGGCAACGCCGATCAATTACAGGCTCGAAGCCCCTTACGTCTGGGTCTTCGGCGAGCTCGACGGCTTCTCGCCGACCATCGTCGAGGTCGAGACGGAGGACGGGCTCGTCGGCGTCGGCGAGGCGCCCACGCCGGCAGCCGCTGCCGTCATCAACGATGTGCTGGCGCCAAGGCTCGTCGGCCGCGACACCTTCGACATCGCCGGCGCGGAGCATGTCTGCCTGCCGTTCTGGACCGGAGTCCAGTCGATCAACGACCGCACGCGCATCATGGGCTTCGGCGCGATCGAGATGGCGCTCTGGGATCTGCGCGGCAAGGCCTGGAAGCAGCCGCTCTACCAGCTGCTCGGCGGGGCGGTGCGCAAGCAAGTTCCCTTCACCGACTACTTCTCGCTGCGCGGCGACGGGGCAAAGGTGAAAGGTGAAAAGACGCCGGAGGAAGTCGCCGATTACTGCGTCGAGCTTCACGAGCGTCACGGCACCACCTTCTTCGAGGGCAAGTTCTCGACGGAGGACCCGAAAGTTTCGATGAAGATGGTCGAGCTCATCCGCAGGAAGCTCGGCGACGACGCGATGATCCGCATCGATTCCAACCAGGCCTATTCGCTGGCGACGGCCAGACGGCTGGCGCGGCCGCTGGAAGAGCTCGGCGTGCGCAACTGGGAGGATCCGGTGGCGACAGTCGAGGAGATGCGCGAGCTGCGCCGCCACACCTCGATCCCGTTCTCGACCCACAATATCGATGTCGCGCGCGCCATGGAGCTGAAGGTGCCGGACGCCTTCGTCGGCAACCCGACGGCGCATGGCGGCATCAACCGCATGCTGCGCTTCGTCGGCGCCTGCGAGCACGCCGGCATCGACTACTGGTGCTACAGCGGCGACACCGGCATCGGCAGCGCCTGCTACCTGCATCTTTGCGCGGCGCTCGGCTGGATCAGGGAGCCCAACCAGTCGCTGTTTCGCATGCAGCCGATGGACATCATCGAGGAAGGACCGTTCTCGCCGAAGAACAACACCGTGCCCGTGCCGGAAGGGCACGGACTCGGCGTCACGCTGTCGCGAGACAGGCTCGCCGCCTGTCACCGCGACTTTATCGAGAACGGACCCTGCAACAAATATCACGACCCGGAAAAGCCCGGGACCTACCGCAGACTGCCGCTGAATTAGGAGGATGTCGAAAAGCTAGCAGGACTTATCGAGAAAAGGGCGGCCATGGGTCGCTCGGCTGACAGACAATTCATCAAGAAAATCTGACTTTTCCGTCCAAACGAGCGGATGGACCGGTCGGAACCGCATGCTACAGTCCATCGACCGATAGTGACGGGTGCCGGGAACAGGAGAACTCGCGGAACTCGTCAACCGAAATACACTCGCCAACCACAACAACTGGGGAAAGGGTTTAGACCCATGAAGAACTACCGCATTCTCGACCTTCTCCGGCGTGGCCGCACGCCGATGGAAAACCACCTCATCGACGGCCTGATCGACGGCCGCATCAGCCGCCGCGAATTCGTGCGCCACGGCAGCCTGCTCGGCCTGTCGCTGCCGCTGCTCGGCCGCATCGGGATGGCCGCCGGCTTCGGCGCCGCACCCTCGCTGGCGCGAGCCCAGGGCGCGCCCGGCGCCACCATCCGCGTCGGCAGCAGCGTGCCGGCCGCGGCGATCGACCCGGTCACCATCGCCGACGCCGGCGGTCTCCTGGTCATGCAGCAGGTCGCCGAATTCCTCTGCGTCGACGGCCCTGACCTGGTGCTCAAGCCCGCGCTGGCCGAAAGCTGGAAGCCGAATGACGACGGCTCGGTGTGGACCTTCAAGCTGCGCAAGGGCGTGAAATTCCACTCGGGCGGCGAGATGAAGGCCGAGGACGTGGTGGCGAGCATCGACCGGCTTGCGGACCCGGCCAATTCCTCCAACGCGCTGTCGGTGTTCAGCGGCATCCTGAAGAAGGGCAACAGCAAGAAGGTCGACGACTACACGGTCGAATTCCACCTCGACGCGCCGAACGGCAACTTCCCCTACATGCTGTCGTCCGACAACTACAACGCCGTCATCATCCCGGCGGACTACAAGGGCAACTACGAGCAGAGCTTCGACGGCACCGGACCGTTCAAGATCGAGAAATACACGCCCAAGGTCGGCGCTTCCTTCGTGCGCAACGAAGACTATTGGGGCGAAAAGGCCCTGCCCGCGCGCACCGAATTCACCTTCTTCACCGACATCCAGCCGCAGATCCTGGCGCTTCAGGGTGGCCAGATCGACATCATCAACCAGATGCCGGTGCTGGCGGGCGTCGCCGTCCTCAACGATCCGAATGTCGACATCATCAGCCTGAAGTCGTCGGCGCATCAGCAGCTGCATATGCATTGCGACGAGGGCCCGACGAAGGACGCCCGCGTGCGCCGCGCCATCGCGCTCTGCCTCGACCGCGAGAAACTCGCCGCCGGCCTGATGAAGGGACGCGCGGCACTCGGCAACGACAGCCCGTTCGCCGCCGTCTACCCCTCGACCGACACCAGCGTACCGCAGCGCAAGCAGGATATCGCCCAGGCCAAGCAGTTGATGGAAGCGGCGGGCGTCGGCAAGGGCTTCAAGATGACGCTCACCACCGAGCGCTACCTGGAAATCCCGGAATACGCCCAGCTCATCCAGAACTGGGTCAAGGAAATCGGCATCGAGCTGGAACTCAACATCCTCGACCAGGGCGCCTATTACGGCGATGCCGTGTTCGGCAAGTCGAACTGGCTGGATTCGGCGATGGGCATCACCGATTACGGCCACCGTGGCGTGCCTAACGTCTATCTCGCTGCGCCGCTGAAGAGCGACGGCACCTGGAACGCCGCGCACTTCAAGAACAAGGACTACGACCAGCTGGCGACCAGCTATATCGCGGCCCTTGACCTAGAGGCGCAGAAGGCCACCGCCGGCAAGATCCAGAAGCTGCTGCTCGAGGAAACGCCGGTCGTCTTCGGCTATTTCTACGACTACCTGACGGCGACGGCGAAGGGCGTGGCGGGCGTGCAGCCCACCGCCATGTCGCAGCTGTTCCTGGAGAAAGCGTCGAAGGGCTGAGCGGGAGGACAAAGCCTGTCCCGCGAGCCAGCGCCGGTTAAGGCGCTGGCCGTTCAAGACCAATAGTGGACAGGGCGCCGGGCGCCCTGCCCGCAATGGTCGTAGCGGGATGATCCGCCATTGACGCATCCAATGGAGTCCAGGACCCTGCTCACCACCCTGCATTGGGGGACATACGAAGTCAGCGCCGAGAACGGCAGGCTCGTCGGCGTGGAGCCATGGAGCGGCGACCCCGATCCTTCGCCGATCGGCAGGTCGATGCTCGGCACCACGCACGGCAACATGCGCGTTGCGCGTCCAGCCGTCCGGCGCGGCTGGCTCGAAGGAGATCGGGCGGCGCCGAACGGGCGGCGCGGCGGCGAAGCCTTCGTCGAGGTGCCCTGGGAAACGGTGCTGGATCTCGTCGCAGCAGAGCTCGACCGGGTCCGCACTACCCATGGAAACAGTGCGATCTATGCCGGATCGTATGGGTGGGCGAGCGCCGGGCGTTTCCACCATGCGCAAAGCCAGGTCCATCGCTTCCTCAACACGATCGGCGGCTATACGAGCTCGATGCTGAGCTACTCCTATGGAGCGGCCGAGATCATCCTGCCGCATGTGCTCGGCAGCACCGACGGACTGACGGGCAACCACAGCACCTGGGACGGGATCGAGCGGCACAGCGAGCTCATCGTCGCCTTTGGCGGATTGCCCTGGCGCAACGCGCAGATCCAGGGCGGGGGCTCGGCGCGCCACGAAGCGTCGGCCGCCTTGCGCAACGCCGTTGGCAACGGCGCGCATCTGATCAACATCTCGCCGGTGCGCGACGACGCACCGCGCGGCATCGACGCCGAATGGCTGCCGCTTCGCCCGAACAGCGACACCGCCGTCATGCTGGCGCTGTGCCATGTGCTGATCCGCGAGCGCCTTCACGACGAGGCGTTCCTGGCGCGCTACGCGACCGGCTTCGAGGTCGTGCGCGCCTATGTCATGGGCGAGAGCGATGGCCAGCCGAAGGACCCGGCATGGGCGGCGGCGCTGAGTGGCGTGACCGAAAACAGGATTATCGCGCTGGCCCATGAGATGGCCGCCAGGCGAACCATGCTGATGATCAGCTGGTCGCTGCAACGCGCCGACCATGGCGAGCAGCCCTATTGGGCGGGGATCACGCTCGCAGCGTTGCTCGGCCAGATTGGCCTGCCCGGCGGTGGAATCGGCTTCGGCTATTCATCGACCAATGGAGCCGGCAGGCCCGAGATGGGGTTCCGGTGGCCATCGGTCCCGCAAGGGCGCAACCCCGTGGCGGATTTCATACCTGTGGCGCGCGTCGCCGACATGCTGCTCGATCCCGGCGGGTCCTTCGAATTCAACGGCGCTTCACTTTCCTATCCCGATGTACGGCTCGTCTATTGGGCCGGCGGCAATCCGTTCCATCATCACCAGGACCTCAACCGCCTCGTCGAGGCGTGGCAGCGGCCGGAGACGATCATCGTCAATGAGCCGTTCTGGACGGCGACGGCGCGGCACGCCGACATCGTGTTGCCCGTCACCACGCCGCTGGAGCGAAACGACCTCGCTTTCTCCAACCGCGAGAACCTCATCGTTGCCATGAAACAGGCGATCGATCCGGTCGACGGCGCGCGCGACGATTACGCGATCTTTACCGGGCTGGCGAAACGGCTCGGCGTGCATGAGGCTTTTACCGAAGGCCGTGACGCCGATGAATGGATCCGGCTGCTCTACACCCAGGCATGCGAGAATGCCGGCGCCATCGGCGTCGACATGCCGCCCTTCGAGCGATTCTGGCGGGACGGCCATGCCGAACTCACCCGCAAGGTCACCTCGCAGACGCTGCTGGGTTCGTTCCGCTCCGATCCCGAGCGTCATCCGCTGGCGACCCCCTCGGGACGCATCGAACTCTATTCCGCGACCATCGACGGCTTCGGTTATGACGACTGCCCTGGACATGCGGTGTGGAAGGAGCCACGTGAATGGCTCGGCAACAGCGATCTCGCCGAGCGGTTTCCGCTGCATCTGCTGTCCCCGCAGCCGGCCGACAAGCTGCACAGCCAGTTGGACCATGGCTCGGTCAGCCAGGCCGGCAAGGTGGCGGGGCGCGCGCCGTTGTGGATCAACCAGGCCGATGCGGCCGCGCGCGACATCAGCGATGGCGATATCGTCATCGTCGCCAATGAGCGTGGATCGTGCCTCGCCGGCGCGGTGCTGACCGACGGCCTGGTGGAAGGCGTGGTGCAACTGCCGACCGGAGCATGGTTCGACCCGTCCGAGCCCGGCCCGTCACTGGAAAAGCACGGCAATCCGAATGTGCTGACGCCGGACCGTGGCACGTCCCGCCTTGCGCAGTCGCCGACCTGCAATTCGACGCTGGTTCAGGTGTCGCGGCTGGAAGGCAAAGCTCCACCGGTGACGGCATTCGAACCGCCTGTCATACTGAATTTGTCCGACGTCCCCGGCATCGCCCGGCGACGCGGCCTTTCATAGGAGTCGAAGCCATTTTCCTCTTCTTCCTCATCCGACGCCTGGCCCTGTCGCTCGTCACGCTGTTCCTGCTGAGCGTGATGGTTTTTCTGGGCGGGCAGGTTCTGCCCGGCAATGTCGGGCGAGCGATATTGGGACCGTTCGCCGACCAGCGCGCGGTGGACGCGCTCAACCACTCGCTCGGCGTCGACCGGCCGCTGCTCGTGCAGTATGGCAGCTGGATCTGGAACTTCCTGCAGGGCGACATGGGCACCTCCTATGTCTTCCGCGCGCCGGTGGCGCCCTTCGTCATCGATGCGCTGGGCAATTCGATGAAGCTGGCGCTCATTGCCTTCGTGCTGGTGGTGCCGATCGGCATCCTCGGCGGCGTCATCGCCGCGCTGAACCTCAACCGGCCGCTCGACCGCATCATCAGCCTTGGCGGCCTGTCGGTCACCGTGCTGCCGGAGTTCGTCACCGGCATCATCCTGATCCTGATCTTCGGCGTCTGGCTGCGCTGGCTGCCGATCGCCGCCGCATGGCCGAAGGGCGCCGGCTTCTTCACCCAGATCTACTATCTGATCCTGCCTTCGCTCCCGCTGTTCTTGGTGCTGTTCGGCTACATCGCGCGCATGGCGAGGTCCGGCATGATCGAGGCGCTCGATTCCGACTATACGAGAACCGCGGTGCTGAAGGGCCTGCCATGGCGAACGGTGATCTGGCGCCACGTGCTGCGCAACGCGCTGCTGCCGACCATCACCGTCATCGCCACCCAGACGGGCTATCTCATCGGTGGCCTAGTCGTCATCGAGACGCTGTTCCGCTACCAGGGCATCGGCTCGCTGATCTTCACCGCCGCGCGCGGCAAGGACTTTCCGATGCTGGAGGCCGGCATCCTCACCATCGGCATCGTCTATGCGGTGGCGACACTTGTCGCCGACTTCCTCTATTCGGTGCTCAATCCGCGTATCCGGCTGGGGACAGAACAATGAGCGCGACCGACACCCCCGCCAACCTGCCGGCGCCGGCAGCCCCCGACACCACACGGCGCAGCCCCTGGGGCGAGGTGCTGCACTCGCTGCTCAGATCCGGCACCTTCCTGACCGGACTTTTCATCGTCGTGTTCTGGGTCGTGTGCGCGCTGTTCGGCCAGTATTTTGTTCCCTACGATCCACTGGCAAGCGACATCATCAATGCACTTACGCCGCCGGCGGCCGATCACTGGTTCGGCACCGATCAGCTCGGTCGCGACGTGTTCTCGCGTGTCATCGTCGGCTCGCGCGACATCCTGACGGTGGCGCCGCTGGCGACAATCCTGGCGACCGTCGCCGGCACGGCGCTCGGCCTGCTGATCGGCTATTTCCGCGGCATTGTCGACGACATCGTCAGCCGCGTGCTGGAAGCCTTCATGGCGATCCCGGTGGTGATCATCGCGCTGCTCGCCATCGTCGCGCTCGGCACCTCGAAGATAACCGTCATCGTCGTCATCGGCCTTTCTTTTGCGCCCATTATCGCCCGCACGGTGCGCTCGGCCGTGCTTGCCGAACGCGAGCTCGATTATGTCGCGGCGGCGAAGCTGCGCCACGAGGGCGCGCTGCACACGATGTTCGTCGAGATCCTGCCCAACGTCATCCCGCCGATCCTGGTCGAGACGACGGTGCGTCTGGGCTACGCCATCTTCGCCGTCGCCACGCTCTCCTTCATGGGCTTCGGCATCCAGCCGCCCTCGCCCGACTGGGGCCTGTCGATCTCCTCCAATTACGGGATGATCGGAGGCGGCTTCTGGTGGACGGTGCTGTTCGATGCCCTGGCCATCGCCTCGTTGGTGATCGGCGTCAACCTGGTGGCCGACGGTGTGCATGGAGCGTTCAATGACTGACAAGAACGCGCTCGAACTCAAGGACCTTTCGGTCGCCTATCGCGTCGGCCGCCAAAACCGCGCGGTGCTGCGCAACGTCAACCTGACCATCAAGGCCGGTGAGGCCTACGGCCTGGTCGGCGAATCCGGCTGCGGCAAGTCGACAGTGGCGCTGTCGGTGGTGCGCTATCTGCCGCGCAACGGCTCGATCACCGGCGGCTCGATCGCTCTCGACGGCCAGGACGTGATGAAGCTCGACGCCGAGGCGCTCAGGCGTGCCCGCGCGGACAGCGTGTCGATGGTCTACCAGGATCCCGGCAAGGCGCTGAATCCGTCGATCCGCATCGGCCGCCAGCTGACCGAGATCTTCGAGCTTGCCGGCATCACCGGACAGGCGGCCGAGGGAAAGGCGATCGCCATGCTGAACCGCGTGCGCATCTCCGATCCGGCAAGCGTCATGCAGCGGTACCCGCACCAGCTTTCGGGCGGCATGCAGCAGCGCGTGGCGATCGCCATGGCGCTGGCCAACGATCCCTCGATGCTGATCCTCGACGAGCCGACGACCGGGCTCGACGCCACCGTCGAGGCCGAAGTGCTCGACCTGATAGCGCAGCTCAGGCGCGAGCTCTCGGCCTCGATCCTTTTCATCAGCCACAATCTCGCTGTCGTCTCGCATATGTGCGACCGGGTCGGCGTGCTCTATGCCGGCATGCTGGTCGAGGAAGGAACGACCAAGGACGTCTTCAACGATCCGCGCCATCCCTATACGGTGGCGCTGCTGCGCTG
>JBFLWR010000524.1:0-2206 GCA_040755925.1 Pseudomonadota bacterium | reverse complement strand
CGGGCGTGACCGACATCGCGTCCTCCACCGACGCGGCGAAAGCGCTGGAGCCGGTGGCCGGCAAGTTCGCCTTCATCGTCTTTGCCGCCGGCATCGTCGGCACCGGCCTGCTCGCCGTGCCGGTGCTGGCCGGCTCGGCCGCCTTCGCCGTCGGCGAGGCCTTCCACTGGAAGGTCGGCCTGGCGCGCAAGCCCAAGGAGGCGTTGGCGTTCTACGGCACGCTCGCCGCGGCGACGGCGCTCGGCACCGGCATCATGTTCACGCCCATCGATCCGATCAAGGCGCTCTACTGGAGCGCCGTCATCAACGGCGTCTGCGCGGTGCCGGTGATGGTGGTCATGATGCTGATGGCCAACCGAGGCGACATCATGGGCGAGTTCCCGGTGCAGGGCTGGCTCAGGCTGCTCGGCTGGCTGTCCACCATCGCGATGGCGCTGGCCGCGCTTGGCCTCGCGGCGCAATGGTTCTTCTAGGCATCGGCCGGTTTCGGCATTGACGCTGGACAAGGCTCGCGGCCTCCCGCACGCTGGAAACGGCAAAGGGAGGCTGGACATGAGCGCTGGAATGAAACTCGGCATCGTCGGCGGCGCGGGCTGGCTGGGCGGAGCGATCGCCGGCGCGGCGATCGAAGCGGGCGTCGTGCGGGCGCAGGATGCCGCCTTGTCGTACCGCAGCGCGAAGCCCGACCGCTTTCCTGGCGCATTCTGGACAACCGACAACCAGGCGCTCGCCGACCGCTCGGACATCATCATGCTTTCGGTCAGGCCACAGGACTGGCCGTCGCTCGACATCGACGCCAGGGGCAAGCTGGTCATCTCCGTGATGGCCGGCATCAGGCTCGCCGAAATCGGCGAGAAGCACGGCACGCGCCGCGTCGTGCGCTCGCTGCCAAACGCTGCCGCCGAGGTGGCGAAATCCTACACGCCGTGGATCGCGACCGGCGAGACGACCGAGGCGGATCGCGCCGCCGTGCGCGCGATCTTCGACGCCTGCGGCCTGCAGGACGAGGTGGGCAGCGAACGCGACATCGACTACCTCACCGGCTTGACCGGTTCCGGCCCCGCCTTCCCTGCCCTGCTGGCGGCGGCAATGATGCGCGACGCCGTCCGCTTCGGCCTGGCGCCCGATGTCGCGCGGCGCGCCGTCAACACCGTGCTCGCCGGCACCGGCCGCATGCTGGAGCGCAACGACGCCGAGCCGGCCGACACCGTGGCAGCCTTCCTCGACTATCGCGGCACGACCGCCGCCGCGATCGAGACCATGCGCGCGGAGGGCTTCGACGAGGCCGTGGCCAAGGGGCTGGCGGCGGCGTTCGCGAAGTCGATCGCGATGGGGAAGAAGTAGGCGGAACGCGCACCGATCGTCATCGAGCCAGCTAAGGCAACTCGGGAATTGCTCTAGGCGTAGTCAAGGAGAGATCGTTTGCGGGAATCCGGGCCCATTGCACGAGAAGCGGCGGCCGAGGCGCTGGAGAGCGCGCGCGCCTGCCATGCCACCAGCAGCGTCTTGAGCGCACGCTTGGACACGCCTAGCGGTCCGGCGATGATCAGCCCACGCCGAAGAAGCCAAAGGGGGTGCGACTGATGTGCAAACTCGCAAACGAGGTAATTCCAGCGAGAATTGCCGGTATAGAACCTCGATAACTCCGACCAACGATAGGAATAGGTCTTCCAGAATGATCGGTATTCAAGCCTGTCGAGGCTAAGCACCAATTCGCGACGCTCCAACTGGCAAAGAGCACCTATCCCGACCACGAGACCGAGGATGCCTACGGTCACCATCCGGTAGAGCTCCCAGTCGTCACCGGGGCCGGTTTTGCCGAAGGCGGCGCCGTGGAGGATGACGCCCGCGAACGGCATCATCAAGAGACAGAGCAGAACGCGCTGCCATGTCGGCGCGCTGATCGCGACCGGTCCGGGAAACCGCGCCATCCAGCGTTCGGCCTGTTGCTGCGAGTGCGCGCTTGCCATGGTCCAGCCAAGCGCGGCAACCGACAAGAGCAACATGAACATCACATCGCGGTCAGAGCCACCGGACGCGATGATCCACAGAGCCGCCGCCACAGCCAGGACCGATATGCCGAACCCAAACAGGAGATCAATCATCGTCGATCAGCTTGCACTCCAGGGGCTAAGACTTGGTTTCCGCAATAATAGGATAGGCTGGCCCCTTGCCGCCAGGCGAACCACGGACGTCCTACCACCCG
>JBFLWR010000523.1:0-10497 GCA_040755925.1 Pseudomonadota bacterium | reverse complement strand
AAGGGGATCAGATGGCCTTGAGTGACGTCGACCGCTGATTTGAAGGAGGTCGTTATCGTCCAGTAGATGGGGAACAGGCAGATGAAGGCCCAGAACACCAGCGCGCCATAGATGAAGACGCGGCTGGCGATAAAGGCCGAGGGCGAGCGGATTTCTGAGATGGTGTAGTCGGTGGTCTGGACGCTCATGATGGCCGCTCAGTTGACGTTTCGCACGAAGCGACTGGCGAACTTCAGGAGCCAGGTGACGAACACGACGATGATGACGAGATAGGCCATCGCCAGCATGGTGCCGTAGCCGACATTCGAGCGATCGCGGTATTCGCGGTAGATGAAGCTCGATACGGAATCGGTGGCGCCGCCCGGGCCGCCGGACGTCACCGTGATGATGATGTCGGCAAGCTTCAGCTTGAAGATGATACGCAGGATCACCGCCGTCACCGAGACCGGCAGCATCAGCGGGAAGGTGACTTGCCAGAATGTCTGCCATGCGGTCGCGCCGTCGACGCGGGCGGCCTCCAACACCTCGCGCGACATCGCCTGCAGGCCGGCAAGCAGCATGATCATCATGAACGGGATGAAGGTCCAGGCGTCGAGTATCATGATCGAGATACGGGCGGTGATCGGATCGGAAAAGAAGGCGGGGTTTTCCCATCCCAGATGACGCGCCAGGGTCGCCGCCGGCCCGAAGCGATATTCCATCAGCGACTTGCCGACCATCCATGAAACGGCGACCGGCGACAGCATCAGCGGCAGCAGGAACACGACGCGGAAGAATTTCCTGGCTCGGATCTGCGCATTGAGTAGCAGCGCCAGTCCGAATGCGATGACGTATTCGACGAGCACTGCGAGCACATAGAAGACCATGTTGAGCAGCGCATTGCGATAGTATGGATCGGCCAGCATCTGCCAGAAATTGTCGAGGCCATTGAACTTGCGGCCCGAGAACGAGCTGAGGTTCCAATCGGTCAGCGCGATGTAGAAGCCGAACAGCGTCGGGAAGATCACCATGGCGATGGTGAAGAGCAGTGCCGGCAGCAGGAAGAGCGCACGCTGCCCGTCCTCGCCGCGCGTTAGCACCTGCCAGGCACCGAGTGCGATGCCCCATACAATATAGGCGTAGACTACAGGAAGCCAGGTGCCGAAACCAATTGTCGACATCTCGGTCTTGTAAAGGATTTGCACGACAACGATCGCCAGAAGGCCAAGCGTCGCGACGCCCAGCAGGCCCCAGCCGAGGCGCTTGCGGCCGGCCGGGATCAGGTCGGCCGGATCTGCCGGCCACGAATTCGCGGTTGAAGTCTGCTCAGCCACGCCTCTCGCCTCTTTGCGTCAACCTAAACAGGGCGGCCCGGCGACGAGGGTGCCACCGGGCCGCGACTTTTCGATGCGACAGCCTACATGCCGAGCGAGGCTTTGTAGAGCTTGATCTGGTTCTCGCGGCCGATCTGGTCGGTGAGCTTCTCCCAAGCCGCCGCAATCGCGTCGGCGCCTTCTTGCGCCTTCATTTTGCCGGCAAAGGTGTTGGCCAGAATGTCCTCGGCAGCACTGTAATACTGGAAAATGCCGGGGATACGCGGTTCGACGCAGCGGTTCGGATGATTGTAGGTTCCAAACTGCGAATTGAGATAAGAGGTGATGTAGTCCTTCTGATAGCCAGCAGCCACCCATTCGTCGATATGCGAATGGCTATTTCTGTGAACCTGGAAGCCGGAGGGATACATCACGCACCAGATCGATAGATCCTTGCCACCAAGGTGGGCCGCGGCCGACCATGCCGCCTTTTTCTTCTTCTCGTCCTTGTCGACGCGCGCCATGACATAGATGCCCCAGCCGAGATAGGCGCAGTTCGGTGCGACGTTCGGCCCGCTGGCGAGCTTTTCCCACTTACCGGTCTTGGAGTTGTAGACATCATCCGATCCGGGAAGGATGTCGAAGCCCAGCACGTCGCCAATGACCGCTGTGTCGCTGGTCTTGGCCACTTCGCCGATGTCGCCCCACCAGGTAATGGCCGAACCCACGCCGGCCAGGAATTGCTGGAATCCGGTGGTGCCGGGGTCGGCATTGATCTGGTCGGCCGGCTGGTAGGGCAGGGAATCCACAACGTCCTGAATGGCCCGCACCCAGGCGGGGTTGTTGACGCGGGGTTTCATGGTGTCGACATCGAACAGCCACGCCGGATCATCGGGGTGCTTGGCATAGGCGGTGGCGCGGTCTTCCAGGAAGTAAAAGCCGAAACCACCCCAGCCCTTCGGCGGATCGAGGAAACCATAGACGTCCTGACCCTTCAATTTCTTGCCCTTGAGGAATTTGGTGGCTGCTTGCATTTGCTGCCAGGTCTTGGGCACACCCCACTCCGCAAGGCCGGCCTTGTCGCCAGTATCTGCCTTCCACGCCTTGGCGAAATCGGCATCCGAGAATACGTCCGTGCGGTAGTTCAGGTTGTGACAGTCCCCGTCGATCGTGACGCGATAGGTCTTGCCATTCCAGGTGCCGACCGGCGGCTTCAGATAATCAGAATAGTCGTCGACCTCGATCTGCTTCTTGACCCAGTCAGGCATTTCGGAAGCCAGGCCCTTGCCGCATACGTCGCCTTCAAAGGGGGCGCCCATTTCGAGTATGTCGAAATCGACAGTCCCAGTGGCAATCGACTGTTGCAGGCGGGCGTTGTAATCGGCCTGGGCGAGGTCGATCCAGTTGATCTTGGCGCCGGTATAGGCTTCCCAAGGCTTCAGGAAGCCACGGAAAAGAAAGTTATGCAGATTCTGGTTGTTGAGACCCATGAAGGTGAGCTCGACACCGGCGAATTCGCCCTCCTTCACACTGGCCTTCGTGCCGCCGAGGCAAAGTTCACCGACCTTCTGCCAGTCCGCGTCTGTCGGCGATCCCTTGCCGACGCCGGGGATCTGCAGAATTTGTGCGCGCAGATTGTCAGCGGCGGAGGCCGTCCGCGTCACCGCGCCGAGTCCGGCGCCGGACGCGGCGGCGATAGCAGCCATACTGGCCGCGCCTTTCAACACATCGCGGCGGGTCGCGCCGGTTCGCACCAGTTTTTCGTACAGATCGACTCTCATCTAAGGTTCCTCCCAGAACAACAACCATTGAATTGAAGTGCCAATCTTTCGGACGCCCGTCGAAACGTCTCAGGTCTCCTCGATCATACGGGGACGTGGGACCCCACCCTGCGTCGCCTGGATCTCCGATTTCCCGGTAAAGTACCAACTGTCGGATTGGCACTCGCCACTATTCGCGTAATCGATTACCCTGTCAACAGGAATGGCTTTTTATCTATAAGAGACTGACTTGCCCTTGGCCCGGGCAATGGCTAGCTTCACCGCAAACGATAGGGGGGATGATGGCTCAAGTCGCGATCAGCAGTGTCGCCAAGGCGTTCGGAACCGTCAAGGTCCTGCATGAGGTCAGCATCGACATTGCCGACGGGCAATTCGTGGTGCTGGTCGGTCCTTCCGGGTGCGGCAAGTCCACGCTGCTGAGGATGGTGGCCGGGCTGGAAACCGTTTCCGGCGGGACGATCGCCATCGGAGACCGCGTCGTCAATAACCTGCCGCCGGCCAAACGCGACATTGCCATGGTGTTCCAGAACTACGCGCTCTATCCGCACAAGACGGTGGAGCAGAACATGGCCTTCGCGCTGAAGCTGCGCGGCACCGACCCTGCCACGGTCGCCGAGCGGGTCAAGCGCGCGGCCGACATCCTCGACCTTGCTCCTTACCTCAAGCGTTATCCGCGCCAGCTTTCCGGCGGCCAGCGCCAGCGTGTCGCCATGGGCCGCGCCATCGTGCGCAATCCGCAGGTGTTCCTGTTCGACGAGCCGCTTTCCAACCTCGACGCCAAGCTGCGCGTGCAGATGCGCACCGAGATCAAGGAACTGCACCAGCGGCTGAAGACCACGACCATCTATGTGACCCACGACCAGATCGAGGCCATGACCATGGCCGACAAGATCGTGGTGATGCGCGACGGCCGCATCGAGCAGGTCGGCGCGCCCCTCGACCTGTTCGACCGTCCGGCAAACCTGTTCGTGGCAGGCTTCATCGGCTCGCCGGCCATGAACCTGCTGAAAGGCACGGCCAAAGGAGGCGAAAAGCTCGTGGTCGACATTGCTGGCACGGCATTTCCGATGCCCGACGGCAGCGCTGCAGAAGACGGGCAAGCTGTCGTCTATGGCGTGAGGCCGGAGCATCTGGAAATCCATCCCGACGGCGTTCCCGCCACGATTTCGGTGGTGGAGCCGACGGGCTCGGAAACCCTGGTTTTCCTGCGCTTCGGGGAGGGCGAGATCGTGGCGCTGTTCCGCGAGCGCCACGATTTCAAGCCAGGCGATACGCTGAAACTGAGGCCTCGGCTGGATCAGGTACACCTCTTCGACGCTGGGACGGGCAAGCGTCTCTGATTTCAAAAAACTCGCGAGGACACCATGCTCAAAGGGATCGATCCGCTGCTCAACGCCGATGTGCTCCAGGCGCTGCGGGCCATGGGCCATGGCGACGACCTGATCATCGCCGATACGAATTTCCCATCGGACTCCGTCGCCAGGCAAACCGTGCTCGGCAAGCTGTTGCGCATCGATGCGGCGGCAGCCGACGTGGTGAAGGCAGTGCTGTCGCTTTATCCGCTGGACAGCTTCGTCGACGATGCCGCCGCCCGCATGGAAATCGTCGGCAAGCCGAACGAGATCCCGTCGGTGCAGAAGGAAGTGCAAGACGAGATCGACAAGGCGGAGGGCAAATCCTGGCCGATGATCTCGATCGAGCGTTACGCCTTCTACGAGCGCGCCAAGAAGGCTTATTGCGTCATCCAGACCGGAGAGCGGCGCTTCTATGGCTGCTTTGCCTTCCGCAAGGGCGTTCTTCCGCCGGACGCGGAGTAACGGGATGGCTGCCGGCAAGCCAATCGTCATCCTCGGTGTATTCGTCGCCGATACGGCCTACCGCGCCGACCGCCAGCCGCGCATGGGCGAGACCATCCTCGGCAATTCGTTCAAGCTCGGGCCGGGCGGCAAGGGCTCGAACCAGGCGGTGGCCGCCGGCAAGCTCGGCGCCGATGTCACGTTCCTGACGCGGCTGGGCGTCGATGCGTTCGCCGACATGGCCAAGCAGACCTGGCAGGCGGCCGGTGTGAAAAGCACGGTGATCGACACGCCGGACAGCTATACGGGCGCTGCCTACATCTTCGTGGAAGAGGGCAGCGGCAACAACGCCATCATCGTCAGCCCGGGAGCGGCGATGCTGATCTCGACTGCCGACGTCAGGGCGCATGCGGGGCTGATCCGGTCGGCCGGCGTTTTCGTCACCCAACTGGAGCAGCCGATCGACGCGGCCCTTGAGGCACTCGAGATCGCGCGCGGGGCAGGGGTGACGACCATCCTCAACCCGGCGCCAGCCGCCAGCCTGCCTGACCGCATCTACGCGCTTTGCGACTATGTCACGCCCAACGAGACCGAAGCCGAAGGGCTGACCGGCATCAAGGTGTCGACCATCGGCGATGCCCGCCGTGCGGCCGACAGCCTCCTGGCCAAGGGCGTGGGTGCTGTCATCGTGACGCTCGGCGAAAAGGGCGCGTTGCTGCACGGCAAGGACCGCTCCGCCCATGTCGCCGCCGTCAATGCCGGTCCGGTGGTGGAAACCACGGGAGCGGGCGACGCGTTCAACGGCGGCCTCGCGGCTGCGCTCGCCAAGGGGGTCGAACCGCTCGAAGCGGTGCGCTTTGCCTGTGCTGTCGCCGGCATTTCTGTGACACGAGCAGGCACAGCGCCGTCGATGCCGACGCTGGGCGAGGTCGAGCAACTGTTGACGCCGCCCTAGCTGCCGTGTGCTCCCAACTTAGGACTTTCGCGAATGCAAGGCTTTCGAAAGTCCGCGGAGCGGGGTCGTTATGCGCCAACTGTTTGATCGATAGACGGCTGCAATGTCATTTTGCAGCCTCGATATTTCCGACAGCAACGCCGTCTTCTCAGCTTCGGCTCTTGCGAGAGCCGGCCGGATTTCCCGAACGTCGTCCCAGGCGAGCCGCGCCACCAGATCGTCTGCCGCGCGACGCACCCGTTCGCCCCACGCCTTTGGCTCGGCGCGGATCCGCCGCGAATACACTTGTTGTTCGGTGCTCCCCTCGGGAACCGAGACCCGCAAGTCCGCGGGCCACCAGTCGCCTCTGTCCGCGATCTCGAGGAGCGTGGCCAGTTGCGGGGACATCGAGTGCCGCGATTTTTTCCATCTTGCGCTGAAATGCAACACGGTCGGAATGCGGCAATAGGCGAAGGGATTGAGCGGGTTCTCGCGTATGATCCGATGCCAGAGTCGCCAGTCCGCGCCAGCGGCGACATCCTCGGGCCAAACATCCTTCGAGGGCAGGCAATCGGCCCGGTAGAGGAAGCAACTGGCCGGTATCGAATTCCCGGTCTCCATGAAGAAGCGGAACTCGTCGGCCAGTTCCAGATTGGTAAGGAAGGGTGCGGCGATGCCGTCGGTGGAAACCCACAGCGCCTGGCTGTAGGCCATCGCCGCTCCATCCTTGAGGCCGTTGGCTAGAATCTCGAAATGGTCGATGAAAAGGAGGTCGTCATCGGCGGCAAAGCCGATGAACTCGCCACGTGCTTCGCGCAAAGCGGTGTTGCGGTTCGCATAGCCATAGTGCGGTGCCTTTGGCAGATCGTAAAAGCGGATGCGGTCGTCTTCAAAACCCTCGACGATTCCTGCCGTGCCTGCCGCGCAACCATCGCCGACAACCAGCAACTCGAAATCGTCGACGGTTTGGTCGAGGACCGATTGAATAGCCAGACTGATAACGTCGACACGCGAGTGGGTCGGCATCAGGATGGAAAGGCGGGGCCGGCTTACCATCCCTTCGCGGTTCCGAAATCATAGGGAATGAGATCGGTGTCGATCGGCAAACGGTATTTGTCGGGGTTCGAGTGGTCGTACTGTATGGTTGGGAAATTGACGACGACCACGTCGGACGTCCCGATGTTGCGGTCGGCGTGCCAGACAAATTTCGGGATGTTGACGAGCCTAGGCCGGCTGCCGGAAAGGTAGACTTTGGCAATTTTGCCGTAGGTGCTGGAGTCTGGCCTCGGATCATAGACCACAAGTTCCATCTCGCCGCTGAGCACGAAATAGCGGTCTTCGTGAAGCTTGTGCAGGCCCCAGCCCTTCACCACGCCCGGGCGAATTGTGAAGACATAGGAGAAAACCAGCGGATCAGGGTGCCAGCCCCAGCGTGGATCGTAGATTTCGGTGACGCTGCCGCGATCATCATTGTGCCGAACGCTATCGTAGAAGGACATGCCGTCCACGACAGGCGCAATACTCTGCCGCTGCTCGTCGACCGTTCGCCGGTCCTGCAGTGCAGCAGCGAGCGTGGTTTCAAGAATATCAGGACGCACCCGTTCTTGCGGATGTTTGCTCATTGATCACTCCCCCGTTTGCCGCCTTCCTGAAAAAGCGCCGACCCGCAACAGTCGGCGAATGATTCAACGGCGCGGGGAAATTGTCACATCCTGCCTGGTTTGCGCAACGAGGCGCGATGGATTTGTGACTTGGGCACGGGCGACCGCGTTGGAGCGTCGGAATGCATCCCAATTTCCGATATTCGAAGACCAGCCAGCGAATAGCCCGCAGTCCGACCAGCGGACGAGTTGGAACAGTGGTCTTAGAGAATCTTACTGGTCAGTTCCAGCATCGTCGCCGCGCCTTGCTCGCTGCCAGGCACATGCACGACGCGCACGACGCGCAGATCCCTGTTAGATCCTTCGAGCGCTACCGACACGCTTTCACCGATACGCGGCAATTCCTGGAACGCCAACTCGTCCACGTCCTTGGCGTCGTCGATCGAAACGCGACATCTTACGGCCATCTGTCTCTCCCGTCTTTTGGCCCCTTGGGCTGAACGGGACAGTAGCGGAATGGTTCCGGCACGAATTCTGGAAGCCAGTCAGCCCCCGGGACCGCGTCGTTCGATCGCGGCCAAGCCGTTGATAAAACTGCCGTACTGGGAGCCTATCGAGAAAAAATGGCGCGAGTGACGGGGCTCGAACCCGCGACCTCCGGCGTGACAGGCCGGCACTCTAACCGACTGAGCTACACCCGCGCACTTGACGAGCACGTGTCAGGCGTGTCGTCGTTGGGGCGCTGGATAAGGGGTTCGTTTGCAGGTGTCAAGCGCGGGATGTGAGCATAACAGCAATCAGCCGAAGGTTTTTTGACAATGGCGTCCACGCTGTGGAAATCCGCCGAGCGGCGTGCTCGTTGCCCACTCATTTGGCCTTGCGAATAGCGCCCTAACTGCTTAAAGGTCCGGCCCGGAGCGGGCGATTAGCTCAGTTGGTAGAGCGCTTCGTTTACACCGAAGATGTCGGCGGTTCGAGTCCGTCATCGCCCACCAGTTTCCCGCAGAATCGAGACTTACGACGGCGTCAGGCGGAAATCCTGGCCCTCGGGCAGAAGCTGGCCGCCATCGACGACGATCGTCGTGCCGGTGATGTAGCTGGCGTCGTCCGAGGCGAGGAACAGGAAGGCGTTGGCGACGTCGCGCGGTGTGCCGAGGCGGCCGAGCGGCACCGCGTCTTCCATGCTCTTGATGAAGGCGGCATCGCGGTGGAGCTTCATGCCCTCGGTCAGGATGTTGCCTGGCTCTACGCCATTGACGGTGATTCCATAGCCGGAGAACTCCAGCGCCGCTGAGCGGATGAAGCCGTTGATGCCGGCCTTGCTGGCAGAATAATGCCCGTGGCCGGGGCTGCTCACCTGGGGGCCAGTGATGGAGGAGGTGAACAGCATGCGTCCGCTGCCCTGCGCTTTCATCGGAGGGAGTGCGGCGCGCGCTGTGTTGAAGCTGCCGCGCAGGTTGACGGCCATGACGCGGTCCCAATCGTCCGGGGTGGTGTTCTCGATGAGCTGCCAGGGGTAGATGCCGGCGTTCTGGACGATGATGTCGAGGCGGCCATGTTGCTTCAGCGCCAGCGCCACGACAGCTTCCGCATCGGCCATCTTGGAGATGTCGGTGTGAATGAAGGCTGCGGCGAGCTCGTCCGCGCTCGCCTTGCCGGCCTCGGCCTCATTGTCGGCCAGCACCAGCCTCGCACCTTCCTCGGCGAAGCGCTGGGCAATGCCCTTGCCGATGCCGCGGGCGGCGCCGACGATCGCCGCCACCTTGCCTTCGATGCGTCCAGTCATGCGAGCCGTCCTGTCATGCGAGTTTTTGGCGAATGGTTTGCTTGAAAGCGTCGAGCAGCACGGCGGCCAGCACCAAGAGGCCGTGGATGACCTGGGTGAAGTTGGCCGGCAGGCCCATGAGATTGATGGCGGTGTTGATGGCCGACAGAAGCAGCACGCCGGCATAGACGCCGGGCAGGGTGCCGACGCCGCCCTTCAGGCTGACGCCGCCGATGACGACGGCGGCGAAGGCGTTGAACAAGAGGCCGACGCCGAGATTGGCGGTGGCGCCGGATGTGCGGATCGCAAGCAGCCAGCCGGCAAGCCCGGCGATGGCGCCGGCGAGCACGAAGGCGATGATCAGGTTGCGGTTGACGCGGATGCCGGCGCGGAAGGTCGCCGTCTCGTTGCCGCCGATCATCACCAGATGCCGGCCGAAGGGCGTCTTGGCCAGGATCAGCGAAAAGACGACGAAGCAGGAAACCGCGATCCAGGCGGTGAGCGGCAGGCCGGCGAGGCGTTGGATGCCGAACCAGCGGATGGCTGGCGCCAGGTCCTGCGCCGAACGGCCGCCGGAGATGACCAGCACCAGGCCGCGCACCCAGATGTAGGAAGCAAGCGTGATGATGAAGGCGCTCATCTTCAGCCTGACGATGAGAAAGCCGTTGATCACGCCGATCAGGGCGCCGACGCCGAGCGCAAGAGCGAGCGACACCGGCACCATCAGCCAGTCAGGATGCAATTGCACGCCGAGGCCGATGCCGGACGAGCAGAACATGATGCCGACCGCCATGGCGCTGAGCGCTGCGACCGATTCGACCGACAGGTCCATGTGGCCGGCGATGATGACGAGCGCCAGGCCGATCGACATCACGCCGAGCACGCTCGACGCCTCGATGATGTTGGCGAAGATGCCGAGCTGGAAGAAGTTCGGAATGAAGATCGAAAAGACCGCCAGCACGAAGACCAGCATGAACCAGACGAGATTGTCGAGCACGAGCTCGAGACTATGGCGGGTGCGCGGACTCATAGGCCGATCCGGTTGGCGTCAGAAAGGGACGCGCGGCCGCTGCATGCGGACGCGCCGGGGAGGCTTCGGGCCGCGACGGCCCGAAGCTCTGCGGGAGAAAAGTCCTATTCGACCGACTTCACCGTATCCGTCGGTGGCTTCTGGTTGCCCCAGAAGGCAGGATTGTCGACGTTTGCCTTGCTGATCGCGGCACCCGGGATCTTGATGTTCGGGCCCCAGGCTTCCTTGGTCACAACCGACTTCAGGCCGAGCACGTCATAGTCGCCGGGCTTGATTTCCTGCTTGTTGGCGACCTTGT
>JBFLWR010000522.1:0-7785 GCA_040755925.1 Pseudomonadota bacterium | reverse complement strand
CGGAAGCGCTTGGCAGCCGATACCGATGCCAGGCGCATCCGTTTGGAGCGGCGGCTTGAAGAGCTAAGTCGGGAGATCGAGCGGCTGGTCAACGCCATTGCCAAGGGCCACGGCGACCCAGCTGTACTGGGACCGCAATCAACAACATTGAATGAAGAGCGCAAGTGCATTTTGGCAGAGTTGGATCGGGTACCCGCTGATGTGGGAGTGATTGCGCTCCACCCCGCTGTGCTCACCCGCTACGAGGAACAACTGAACCAACTTCAGACCGGGCTTGCCAAGGGCATTGCTTCTGGCGATTCCGAATGTGCGGAGGCAATGCGTGAATTGGTCGAAACCGTCACGGTGTTTCGGGACCCGACGAGAACCGGCGGGGTTGAAGTCGAGATCGCTGGTCGGCTAACTGCCCTCTTGGGCGAGAGTGCCTTCCCCCACGGCGTCAAAGGAGTGGGGGGAATGGTGGTAGCGGGAGAGGGACTTGAACCCCCGACCCCAGGATTATGATTCCCGTGCTCTAACCAACTGAGCTACCCCGCCAGGGCGGCAAAAGGCCTGAAAAGACCGACCGGGATGGATCGGTAATTCAAGGCGTTCGCCAAGGTCGCGCGGATATAAGGTTGGCAGGGCAAGCCTGTCAAGCTTGGATAATGGCTCCGCGACAGGATAATCTCATCCCGAAAAAGCTTTGCCGGGCAGACAACGGAAGCGCCGCGCCGGGGTTGAGTTCGGCGGGGCACGTCGCTATGTCTCGGCCATGAAATTCTAGAGTTTGAGCGAATGAAGCCGCGCATCGCAGTCCTCGGTTGCGGATACTGGGGCAGCAACCATATCCGCACCCTCAAGGCGCTTGGCGCGCTGCATGCCGTTTCCGACGCCAACCGCGCCCGGGCCGAAGGTTTCGCCAGCGAGCAGGATTGCCTGGCGATCGAGCCGGACAAGCTGTTCGGCCACCCTGACATCGACGCCATCGTGATGGCGCTGCCGCCGCAGTTCCATGCCGACATGTCGATGCGTGCGGTGGAGAACGGCAAGGACGTGCTGGTCGAGAAGCCGATCGCGCTGACGGTGCCTGACGCCGAGCGTTCGGTGCAGGCTGCGAGGGACAATGGCCGCGTCTTCATGGTCGGCCACGTGTTGCGCTACCATCCGGCCTTCGAGACGCTGAAGGAGCTCATCGACAATGGCGAGCTGGGCGAGGTCCGCTACATCCACTCCCACCGGCTTGGCCTCGGCAAGTTCCACACCGAGAACGACGCGCTGTGGGATCTGGCGCCGCACGACCTGTCGATGATTCTGGCGATCACCGGCACCGAGCCGATCGAGGTGAGGGGCGAGGGCGCGGCACTGCTCGACAAGCTAAGCGACTTCGCGCATCTGCACATGCGCTTTCCGAACGGGGTGCGCAGCCATCTCTTCGCCTCCCGGCTCAATCCCTATCGCGAGCGGCGCCTGACGGTGGTCGGCACCAAGGCCATGGCCGTGTTCGACGACGTCGAGCCGTGGGAGCGCAAGCTTGCCGTCTACCGCCACGCGGTCTGGCAGGATAGCGGCCAATGGGCCTTCACCGCCAACGAGCCGTCCTATGTGGCGGTCGGTCAGGGCATGCCGCTGACACGCGAACTCGCGCATTTCATGCAGTGCATCGAAACGCGCGCCGAGCCGCGCACCGACGGCGAGGAAGCAATCCGGGTTCTGCGCATCCTGACGGCTGGCACGGTGACGCATACCGGCTCGTCCGCCTGACACCTCGCAAAGGCGGTCCAAGCTGAAGCGCTGATTACTCGGCGGGGATTTGCGCAGGCCTCTGCGCGAGCCTGGAGAGCATGGCCTCGGCCTCGGCGCCGCGCTCGGAGCGCTCGATGAAGCCGCCGCCGAAGACCCGTGCCTCGTTGCCGTCATCGGAGTAGAGCACGCAGGCCTGGCCCGGAGCGATGCCGGACTCGCCATCCACCAGCTCGACCGACGTCACGCCGTCGCGGTGATGCAGCACGGCCGGGCGGGGCGGCCTGGTAGAACGGACCTTGGCGAACAGCTCGAGTCCGCCGACCGAGACGTCCGACAACGGGCCATCGCCCAGCCAGTTCATGCCGCGCAGGTAGATCTTGTGAGTCTCCAGCGCCTCGCGCGGGCCGACGACGACGCGGGCGCGGTCGGCGTCGAGGTGAACGACATAAAGCGGTTCGCCCGAGGCGATGCCGATGCCGCGGCGCTGGCCGATCGTGTAGCGCAGGATGCCTTCATGGCGGCCGAGCACCCGGCCGTCGATATGCACGATGTCGCCCGGATTGGCGGCCGCCGGCTTCAGCTTGGCAATGATGTCGGAATACTTACCTTGCGGCACGAAGCAGATGTCCTGGCTGTCCTGCTTGGCGGCGACGGTCAACCCCATCTCCTCGGCAATGGCCCGCACGTCGGGCTTCGACAGGCCGCCCAGCGGAAAGCGCAGATAGTCGATCTGCGCCTGGGTGGTGGCAAACAGGAAATAGCTCTGGTCGCGGTCGGCGTCGACCGGGCGGTAAAGCGCGCGATGCGCGCCATTGGCGCGGGAGCGGATATAGTGGCCGGTAGCCAGCGCGTCTGCGCCGAGGTCCTGCGCTGTCGCCAGCAGATCGGCGAACTTGACCGTCTGGTTGCAGGACACGCAAGGGATCGGCGTCTCGCCCGCGACGTAGCTTTCGGCAAAGGGATCGATGACCGCCTTGCGGAAACGCTCCTCGTAGTCGAGCACATAGTGCGGAATATCGAGCGTCTCGGAAACCCGTCGGGCGTCGTCGATGTCCTGGCCGGCACAGCAGGAACCGGCCCGATGGGTGGCCGCGCCATGGTCGTAAAGCTGCAGGGTCACGCCGACGACGTCATAGCCCTGGCGCTTCAGGATGCCGGCAACGACCGACGAATCGACACCGCCAGACATGGCGACGACGACGCGGGTTTCTTCGGGGCGTCCGGGAAGATCGAGGCTGTTCATGCTCTTTCACACTGCTTGGCGTTGATGCCAATGGCCGGAATATAGGTCAAGCGTTCCGCCCGCGCCAGCTTGCCTTCCAAGGCGCTTCTTAGAGGCAGAATCACGGCCGCGCGGTCGTTTGTTTCAAATGCCGAACAAAAGCCTAACGCGACGTTCACGATCCTTACCTAGTGATTAGGGTTCGCTTAGGCAATTTTTAAAGCTGTGGCGGTAGTGTGGCGGGGATTGGGTCTTTGAGTTTTTTGTAGAGAGTACGATGACCGATCTGGTTAGACCTAGAGTCAAGTATGTTATCGGGCCTGACGGCAGCCCTCTTACGATTGCCGATCTGCCGCCTACCAATACACGGCGCTGGGTTATCCGGCGCAAGGCGGAAGTGGTCGCGGCGGTGCGCGGCGGGCTGCTCAGCCTTGAGGAAGCCTGCCAACGCTATAAGCTCACGACCGAAGAATTTCTCTCCTGGCAGGCGTCGATCGATGAATACGGCCTGGCCGGGCTGCGCACGACGCGGATTCAGCAATACCGGCATTAGGCAAAACGCCGGGAACAGACAAGGGCGCGGCGCTCCGCGCCCTTTCGCATTTCCGGGCCAGGCTCCCTGTTCAGATTGTCAGCACGACCTTGCCGATCGGCCGGGTGGCTAGGAAGGCATGAGCGGCGCCTGCCTGATCGAGCGGGAAGGCCTTCGCCACATGGATGGCCAGCTTTCCGGCTTCGACAAGCCTGGCGAGCTCGAGAAGGCCCTCACGATCTGGCGTTACCGACATGCGTTCCACGCGGATGCTCCGCTCCTTGGCCACCGCCTTGACGGCATCGTCGACGCCGAGCAGTGATACCAGGACGCCGCCGTCGCGGAGCACCTTCAGCGACACTCGGGCATTGCCGCCGCCAACCGTCTCCAGCACCAGGTCGAGATCGGCAACCCGGTCGGCAAAATCGCCCGTGGTGTAGTCGATCACCTCATCGGCGCCGATCGAACGGACGAAATCGAGCTTGTCCGGACTGGCGGTCGAGACGACGTATGCGCCGCGCGCCTTGGCAATCTGCACGGCCAGATGACCGACGCCGCCGGCTCCGGCGTGAACAAGCACACGCTGGCCGGGCTTAATGCCGCCATGCCGCACAAGGCCTTGCCAGGCGGTCAGCCCGGCCAATGGCAGCGCTGCCGCCTGCGCGTGGTCGATCTTGGCGGGTTTCGTCGTGATCTGGTCCGCCGGCGCCGAGGCAAACTCGGCATAGGCGCCTGCCTGCTTGGGAAAGCGGGGCATGCCGTAAATCTCGTCGCCGACCTTGAAGCCGGTCACGCCATCGCCCAACGCCTCGACCGTTCCGGAAATGTCCCAGCCGAGGATGAAGGGCGGGTCACCGAGCAAACGGTAGTGGCCGCCGCGCACAGCGGCGTCGACAGGGTTGATGCCAGCTGCCCTGACGCGGACGAGCACCTCGTCACGCCCGGGAGAAGGGATGGGTTGTTCAGTCACGAAAAGGACGTCGGGTCCGCCGACCGCATTCTGGATAACGGCACGCATGAAAGCCTCCTGGATGGATGATGTGCCACTATCATTTGGATAGTAATATTCTCTTGTCTAGTATGTACTATTTCTATAGATAGGCACCTCATGGATAGTGATGAAAGCTCCCCGTTCGGCTACGATGCGTTCCGACGCACCTGCCCATCGCACACCGTGCTCGAGATGCTGGCCAGCAAATGGGTCTATCTCACCGTCTGCGCGCTGCGGCGCGGCCGGTTGCGCAACGGCGAACTGGCGCGGAAGCTCGAGGGCATCACGCCGAAGATGCTGACGCAGACGCTGCGCGTGCTCGAGCGCGACGGCCTTGTCCGGCGCGAGGTGTTTGCGGTCATCCCGCCAAGGGTTGAATACGAGCTGACGGAACTCGGCCAAAATCTCTCGGGGCTGCTCAGCCAGATCCGCTCATGGGCTGAAGAGCACGCGCCCGACATAAAGCAGGCCCGCGCGCAGGCATCGGCAGCTGATCACGGTGTAACGGAAACAATGCCCTGAGGCGGGCGGACCGGAGGGCCGGATTTTCCTGGTCTCGCCCGATTCGAAATGGACGTCGGCTTTCGGCGGCAGGATGTTTGCGAAGGGTGATCAGCCGATCATGGCGCTACGACCGCCCACGTCCGGCTCGCGGATCTTGCTGTCGCGGGATTCCAGCATTTCCGCCTTGGAAAGCTCCGCTTCAGCTTCGCCTAGTAGTGATTCGGCTATGGTTCGCTGCTGGGCGAGGTCGCTTTGCGAATTCCTGAGGTTGTCGCGGCGCAGGCGCGCCGCCTTGGCAAAGGTCGGATAGGCAAAATGGTTGATGTCGGTGATGCCGGCTTTCTTTTCCTCGGCGGCGACCTGAAGCTCCAGCTCGACGGCCATGCGCTCGAACTCGGCGATCATCATGTCGAGTTGCAGCAGCTGGCGCCGCTTCTCATTCACCTGAAACTGCTTCAGCCGAACGAGGTTTTCACGTGACTTCATGACTCGATACTCCGCAAACGCACACCTGCATATCGTCCAATCCGCCCGGAAACGCCCAAGCGCTGCCCGTTTCCCCCGGCTTTCCCCTTTCTATGGGAAACAAAACCCTAAAGATTTTTGCCGGTGGTAACCATTCGTTTACGGGCATTGTTAATCATACGGGCGAGGACTTAAGGCCGGGTAAAAATTCCGGCTGCGGCGGGAAGCGCGGCCTGCGAGTCTCTGGAGTCACTTAGGCTGACTTATTAATGTGGTGCATTAGCGATTTGGGTCTGTGATTCGTTATTAGATTCAAGTGGGTGTAGAAAGGGGTTAAAAAATCTGATATCGTGGCTGACACGAAATTAGGATTTGTTAACCAGTCGGTGGCACCTTCTGTACAGGCAATCACTGCTCCGGTCCCGGACGGGTCGTGACATGGTCCGGCAGCAGAAAAGGGGAATGAAATGCGTGTTCTGCTGATTGAAGATGACAGTGCAACCGCACAAAGCATCGAATTGATGCTGAAATCGGAAAGCTTCAACGTCTATACGACCGATCTCGGCGAAGAAGGCGTCGACCTCGGCAAGCTCTACGACTACGATATCATCCTTCTTGATCTCAATCTTCCCGACATGTCGGGCTACGAAGTCTTGCGCACACTTCGTCTTTCCAAGGTCAAGACGCCGATCCTGATCCTCTCCGGCATGGCCGGCATCGAGGACAAGGTGCGCGGCCTCGGCTTCGGCGCGGACGACTACATGACCAAGCCGTTCCACAAGGACGAACTGGTGGCGCGCATCCACGCCATTGTGCGCCGCTCCAAGGGGCACGCCCAGTCGGTCATCACCACCGGCGACCTGGTGGTCAACCTTGACGCCAAGACGGTCGAGGTCGGCGGCCAGCGCGTCCACCTGACCGGCAAGGAATACCAGATGCTGGAGCTGCTCTCGCTGCGCAAGGGCACCACGCTCACCAAGGAAATGTTCCTCAACCACCTTTATGGCGGCATGGATGAGCCCGAGCTGAAGATCATCGACGTCTTCATCTGCAAGCTTCGCAAGAAGCTGGACGCCGCGTCGGGCGGTCAGAACTATATCGAGACAGTATGGGGCCGCGGCTACGTGCTGCGCGAGCCGGAAGACATCCGCGTCAGCGCCTGAGCGTCCGGCGCTTCGACGCCCACCAGCAAAACCCGGCTTCTGGCCGGGTTTT
The DNA here is from genome assembly GCA_040755925.1 of Pseudomonadota bacterium. Taxonomy (GTDB): domain Bacteria; phylum Pseudomonadota; class Alphaproteobacteria; order Rhizobiales; family Rhizobiaceae; genus Mesorhizobium. The sequence goes on along the minus strand of JBFLWR010000522.1, from coordinate 1,131 downwards.
TTTATGCCGACCGGTCCGCGAATCAGGCGGCGATCTTCAGGGTGCGGAAGCTTTCGAGCAACTGCGCCCGATTGAAGGGCTTGAGCAGGTAGCCTTGGGCGCCGGCGCGCTTGGCGCGCATGATCGAGCCGACATCGACCTCGACCAGCGAGATCAGGATCTGCGGCTTGACGGAGCTTTCGATGCCACGGATGCGGCGGATGAGGTCGGCCGGCTGAATGTCCGGCAAACCGCCGTCGACGACGATGACATCCGGCATGTCGGCGGCGCAAGTCTCGATCGCGTCAAGCCCTGTCGCCGCTTCGATGACCATGATGTCCGATCCGCCAAGGATGCGCTTCGCGACCTTTCTGATGACGCTCGAATCGTCCACGAACAGGCAGCGCTTCATTTCCTGATCCTCTTTGTCATCCGGCGGCCGGCAAATGTCCGGTAACCGGAAGGCACCATAGGGCAATCTGGTAAAGAAGCCGAAAAGCCGTTAGGTAAAGTTTTTCCAAAGAGCGTCGCCGCGCCTTTTCGCGGCGCCAGGCTGTTGCAATATTGCCGCCAATGTTGCTGCATCGGTGATGCAGGCAACAAATATCGGTAAGAGCAATACTTTAGCTTTTTCTTACCCGTATCTTAGGCTGCCGCCAGCACGATCTCTTCGGGAGTTGCGTGGATCGTGATCGTCATGTTGGCTTCGCGCGCCAGCAACAGCGTATAGTAAGGCTGGACCGAATGGGCGTCGATCGGCTCTTCGGGCTTGTGGCCGGAGTGCAACTCGAGGAATTTCGGCGGGACGCGCAGCATCGGACCGCTCGCCGCCAGCGAAAAGCGCGGCTCGGTCTCGAGATTTTCCAGCGTTACCACCAGCTTGCCACCGCGCGGTATGGCCGCGTTGGCGACGAGGATGAGATTGAGCAGCAGCTTGACCTTGTTCTTGGGCAGCAGCGCGCGAGCGCCGTTCCACACCAGCTCCGGTTTTTCGTTCTTGAGGAAGGCGATTGCCACGGCCTCGGCGTCGCCGGTGTCGATCATCATGCCGGCTGACCCCGCCGCACCGAAGGCTATGCGGGCAAATTGCAGCCGCGCCGAGGCATTCCGGGCGCTCTGGCGAATGAGCTTCATGGCGTCTTCGTCGGCGCC
>JBFLWR010000521.1:0-4491 GCA_040755925.1 Pseudomonadota bacterium | reverse complement strand
GAGGTCTACCTGCTCGGCGTTTTCATTAACCTCGGCGACATCGCCATCAAGGGTAACGTCTATAGCGGTCCGGTCACCTTCGGCAGCGCTCCGCAGGCCTACAACTACCAGATGGACGCCAATGGCGAGATCAGCTGGCTCGGCCCCCTTGGCGGCTACACCAGCGGCGGCAACTCGATCTCCATGACGCAGGCAACCTTGGACGGTCCGGGCAGCCCTTCCTTCGACATCATCATGAAGCAGCCGGACGGCGCCTTTACCGCTTCGACCTGCACCAGGGGTTAGTGGCTCGGCTTGTCGACTTCAAGAACAGGTACAACCACGGGCGACAACAGGCCAACTAACAATTCTGTGATGCGCTTGACGAGCAGTCTATCTTTCCGCAGGCTGTCAACAAATCGATCTATGCGGCTTGAACTTTACGGCTTTTGTCACCTTTACTCGAGCGTAACTGACCGAGTTCGATAGTTTCTATTTTCGAGGGACCTAATATGGGCCATCGCTATCCTGTCCGGATGAATCGGCGTCTTTTCCTGTCATCTGTTGCCATGCTCACGGTTACCGCGCCGGCGGTAAGCCTTGCGAGGACATTGTCGGGCTCGCTGCCTTGGGAGCCGATGGCGTCCGATCCCCCGGTTCAGGTGCTTCCAGGTGGGTGGCAGTTCTTCACGCCACAGGAGGCGGCTCTTATCGAAGCCATCGTCGATCGCCTCGTCCCGCATGACGAGCTCAGCATCGGCGGCAAGGAGGCCGGTTGCGCGGTCTATATCGACCGCCAACTGACAGGAGCATTCGGAACCTCCAGCCGGCTGTACACGCAAGGCCCCTTCCTGCCCGGATTGCCCACGCAGGGCTATCAGGGCGAGGCCAATCCGGCCCAGCGCTATCGCGCCGGCCTGGCGGCGATCGATGCCTTCCTGAAACAGCGGGACGGAAAGGCATTCGCGGACCTCAAGCCCGAGGATCAGGATGCGTTCCTCACCGCCATGGAAGGCGGAAAGGTCGAGTTGCCGAACGGCGTCAAGGCTGCCGAGTTCTTCGGGCTTCTGCTGCAGAACACGATGGAAGGCTTCTTTGCCGATCCGGTCTATGGCGGCAACAAGGACATGGCTTCCTGGCGCATGCTTGGCTTCCCCGGCGCGCGCTACGACTACCGGGATCATGTCGGCAAGCACAACCAGCCTTATCCGCTGCCGCCCGTCTCGATCGCCGGGCGTCCCGAATGGCTTGGCAAGGGGACCTGATCCATGAAGATATTGCCCCGCAAGGATGTCGTCATAGTCGGCTTGGGCTGGACGGGAGCGATCCTGGCCAACGAACTGACCGACCAGGGCCTCGACGTGCTGGCGATCGAGCGCGGCCCTTGGCGCGACACCGCCACCGACTTCAACATCGGCTATATGCAGGATGAGCTGCGCTACTCGGTTCGCCGCGACCTCTTCCTGCAGCCCGTCGTGGAAACCATGACGATGCGCAACGATCCCTCGCAGACCGCGCTGCCGATGCGCGATTTTGGTTCGTTCCTGCCGGGCAACGGCGTCGGCGGCGCCGGCGTCCACTGGAACGGCCACACCTGGCGGTTCTGGGATTCGGACTTCAAGACCAAGACCAACCTTACGAATAAATATGGCGCGGCCCGGATCTCAGACCTCCAGGTCGAGGACTGGGGCGTGACCGGGGCGGAGATGGAGCCCTATTACGACCAGTTCGAATATCTGGCGGGAATCTCCGGCAAGGCGGGCAACATCAAGGGGCAGTTGCAGCAAGGCGGCAATCCATTCGAGGATGCTCGGGCGCGCGACTACCCGAACCCACCGATGGAGATGACATATGCGCCGGCAATGTTCGCCGACGCCGGCCGATCGATGGGGCTGCATCCCTTCCCGACGCCATCGGCGAACATGTCCCGGGCCTATACCAATCCGCTTGGGGTAACGCTGGGCCAATGCACTTTCTGCGGCTTCTGCGAACGGTTCGGCTGCGCCAACTATTCGAAGTCGAGCGCCCAGACCACAATCCTACCTGTGCTGATGAAGAAGGCCAATTTCGAGGTCCGCACCGACAGCGAGGTGTTGCATGTCGACCTGCATTCCGGCGGCAAGTCGGCGCGTGGAGTGACCTATGTCGATACCTCGGGCGAGGAGTATTTCCAGCCGGCCGATCTGGTGCTGCTGTGCGCCTACGGCCTGCACAACGCCAGGCTCATGATGCTGTCGGGCATCGGCAAGATCTACGACCCCAACACCGGCGAAGGAACGGTCGGGCGCAACTATTGCTACCAGACCAATGCCGGCACGCAGGTGTTTTTCGACGACAAGAACTTCAATCCGTTCATCGCGGCAGGCGCGCTCGGCCAGACGATCGACGATTACAATGGCGACGCCTTCGATCACGGGCCGCTGGATTTCGTCGGCGGCGCGGGCATCAACTGCATACCGACCAACGGTCGTCCGATCGGGACGAGGCCGACATTGCCCGGGACGCCGCGGTGGGGCAGCGCCTGGAAGAAGGCCACTGTGCAGGGCTACAAGAGCACGCTTTCTTATTCCACGCAGGGAAGCAGCTACGCGACGCGCAACAACTATCTCGACCTCGATCCGACCTACAAGGACCGCTTCGGCCGACCGCTGATGCGCATGACCTTCGATTTCCCGGACAACGACATCCGCATGTCGAGCTACCTCTCCGATCGCATGGAGGACATCGCCAAGAAGCTCGGCGGCAAGCAGTACAGCGTCGGCCGGCTCAAGAAGGGCTGGAACAGCGTGCCTTACCAGAGCACGCACAACACGGGCGGCGCGATCATGGGTGCCGACCCCAAGCGAAGCGCGGTCAACGTCTTCCTGCAAAGCTGGGACGTTCCCAACGTCTTCGTCATCGGCGCTTCCGCCTTTCCGCAGAATGCCGGCAAGAACCCCACCGGAACGGTCGGCGCACTTGCGTTCCGCGCCGCCGACGCCATCCGCAACCACTACCTGCGCAACCCCGGCGCGCCGCTGGTGCAGGCATGAGAACGCTCGGTTTCACCCTCGCCGTCGGCACCGCGACCCTGGCGCTCAGCCCCGCAATGGGCGCCGACCAGGCGGACCAGATTATACGGGGCCAGTACCAGGCTGTGCTCGGCGATTGCGCCGGCTGCCACACGCGGCCCGGCGGCAAGCCTCTGGCCGGTGGCCTGCCGCTCGAAACCCCGTTCGGCGCCCTGGTGCCTCCCAACATCACGCCAGACAAGGAAACCGGCATCGGCAATTGGAGCGACGCCGAATTCCGCAACATGATGAAGACCGGCATCGGCCATGATGGCGTGCGGCTTTATCCGGCCATGCCCTATCCGGCCTACACCAGGATGACCGACCAGGACATAGCCGACCTGTGGGCGTATCTGACCACGGTCGAACCTGTATCGAACAAGGTTGAGGCCAACCAGCTGCCGTTCCCGCTCAACATCCGTCTCAGCATGTGGGGTTGGAACCTGCTCAACTTCAAACAGACGGACTTCACGCCGGACGCCTCCAAATCGGCTGAGTGGAACCGCGGCGCCTACATCGTCCAGGGACCTGGTCACTGCGGCACATGCCATACGCCCAAGTCGCTCCTGGGCGCCGACAAGGACAGCGTTTTCCTGCAGGGCGCGTCGCTTCAAGGCTGGTTCGCGCCCGACATCACCAACAGCGCGCAGACAGGCCTTGGAAAATGGTCCGAGGACGACCTGATCAAATACCTCAAGACCGGCGTCAACGCACATTCGATTGCCTCCGGGCCGATGGCCGAGGCGGTCGAGAATTCGACATCGCAGATGACCGACGCTGACCTGAAGGCCGTCGCCGTCTATCTGAAGAGCCTGGGCTCGGACACCGGCAACGCCCAGCCGGCCAAACCCGACGAGGCGAGGATGGCGACCGGCGAGGCAATCTATCGCGACAATTGCTCGGCCTGCCATGGCGGCGATGGCGCGGGCTCGGGCGTGCTGTTTCCGGCGCTTGCCGGCAGCTCGATCGTCGCGCAGGCCAATCCCGAAACCTTGGCAAGGGTTATACTTGCCGGCAGCCAGGCCGTGCACACGACGCAGGCGCCGACGACCCCTGCGATGCCTTCCCTGGCGTGGCGCCTGAAGGATCAGGAGATCGCCGACGTCCTGACTTACGTGCGAAACAGCTGGGGCAATGCCGCTCCGGCGGTCTCTTCAAGCGACGTGGCCGCGGTGCGCAAGGAACTGGCGCCGTAGGCCTGGCTGTCCGCCGCGACTTCGAGCGCCAGCCTCGTCATATCGGTGAAGAGCGCCTGACGCTCGGAATAGTCGCTCTGCTCACCACTGGCGACATGGTCCACCACCGTCAGCAGCGAAAGAGCTCGCGCGCCGAAATGGGCCGAGAGGCGGTAGAGCGCGCTTGTTTCCATATCCACTGCCAACGCGCCGATGACCTTGGGCTCGTCAAACCGGGCGTAACCATCCGGGTAATGAAAGATATCGCTGCACGCGGTAAGACCCGC
>JBFLWR010000520.1:0-5315 GCA_040755925.1 Pseudomonadota bacterium | reverse complement strand
GCCCGTTCACCCCCGCTGAGAGCCCGACATCCGTGATCAAGAGAGCGATCTTTTCCCCACCTTGCGAAGCCTTCAAGGTCGTCGCGCCGTCGTTCCCTTGCCCCCTTTCAGTATGGATTTTCACCTACCCACCGGACTGCCGCACAAAGCCATATGTCATTGAAAGGCCGAGGCCGGTTCCATGCCCGGTAGGCTTCGTGGTGAAGAAAGGATCGAAAGCGCGGGTCGCCACATCCGGCGGCATGCCGGTCCCGGTGGCGGTAACGCTGACGAGAATATAGTGACCTGGACGCATGTCGCGCTCCTTGCCGACGCAGTCGTCGATCCACCTGTTGCCCGTTTAGATCATGAGCCGGCCACCATCAGCACGGCTTCCGTTTCAATGGCTGGCCCTGCCGTGCGCCGGATCATCTCCTCCATCTCTGAGACCAGGTCGTTGACACTCCGTTGGCCTCATCTTCTGGGCCCGGAACAATTGTTTCGAGACTGCTCAAGCTCCCGCTGCGCCGCGAATCGTTCAGTCAGATCTCAGGTGACCTGGCAAAGCCGATTACTTATCCATTGTCGGCGTTTTCGGCATCGACGATCACGTTCGCCCAGAATCTTGTTCCGTCCTTTCTTCCTCGCCAGCCCCATGCCTCATACCGTCCCGCTCCCGCTGCCGCCTCAAGGACCCGGCCTGAAGCCCCGGACTCCCTATCTTCCGGCGTATAGAAGATTGAAAAAGGCTGGCCGAGTATTTCTTCTGAGCAATAGCCCTTGGTGCGCTCGGCGCCTGTAATGCCACGTTTCTGCGATAGGTCGCAGACCATCATTGGCCTGGCCGAAGTTCTGCTATTCCAACGTCAGCGCAATAATCCATCTCGCACAAAGTCCTCCCAACCGCGTAGATCGGATTGCGCGTTCTCTCCGGTGGCCAAGCTGGCCGAGGCTGCAGCCGCGCGAAAACCTTTCTGAGCACGTTTCACGGCCGCCTTCCCCGCGGCTCGCCGTCTGTTCTCGGCAGTCGCGGCCGCGTCTTCCTCTCGCCAGACCGAAACCAGGTCACGATCAAGTACATCCTCGATATGGCGCGGATCGAACACGTGGAAGGTGATCTTCCTGGTTCGACCGCGAAGTTTCACGGTCCTAGTTCCCGCGCTCTGCAAGCGACCGTCCTTCAACCACCGGTGCCGTTCGGCCGGTTTGATGGCGAGAATGTTCTCCACTTCGCGGGGGATCACGGGCAGATCTTCGATTTTCTTCATCGCTTCGGACACGATGGCCGCGGCAGCACGCACATCGGCGTCCATGCCTTCCGGGAGGCGCAGGGTGAGCAGCCGGGACTCGATGTGAAGCAACTTTCTCAAAGCCGCCGGGAGACGGGCGCGCATCTCAAGGAAGATCCCCCTGGCCCTCACCGACGATCCAAGCGTCGCGGCCGGTGTCAGCGGCCACTCTCCTATCAGCTTAGCAGTTTCATCGATTTTCCGGCGTTTTCCAACCATTTCACACCAATGGCAACGAACGATCGGCAATGGCAAAGGGTCACTGGTCGGTCCGCGATTATTTCTTCTTTCGCTCGGCGGCGTCGATGCGCTTCAGCAGCGTCCGCATGGGCTCGGGCAGCCACCTTTCCGTAGCGAAGATCGGAAGACTTCGAAGATACCTCCTCATGATCTCGCTGCGAAAATAGCGTCGCGTCAGCATTCGCTTTTCTTGGTCGTCCAGTTTCTGGGGCATTGTTTCGCTTGCTCGTGCGGTGCTGGATCGAAAAACAAACGTCCCACGGACAGGTTCCTTCCCACAAAGAGAGATTCGCCGATCGCTCGGAACCAGGACGAAGTCGCGGCATTGATGACTCACCAACCTCACTTCAGATGCGAGCGCAAGCCTATGACCAGGGTTCAAAACCATCGCGAGACTGGCGCCACGAAGTATCCTGCCCGCGAGGGCAGCGACCCTTCCGCCGATTTTTCGCAAGACGCCGCTGAAAACAAGAAGCCGAAGGGTGGGACTGGACTATCCAGGCCGCCCGGCGAGGTCGATGACAGAACCCATCAGTCGGATGGCCAAAATCCAAGCCGTGGGAAGGGTTCATCGCCTGCCACCCAAAAGACGGCCGGCGCTGGCCCGGCCATTGCCGACCGTTCGAAGGACGCGAGGGCGCCGAAGGGCGGCCGCCAGTCTGACCGGACCGCGAAGGACTGAAACATGTCAATCATGCCGGCCTTATCCGATCCTGGAGCAAGCGACCTGCGAAGGGCGATGTCTGGAGCTCTGCCGGCGTCTGCAGATGACGTGATCGACCGAAAGTGGTGTGTGGAGATGCTGGAAGCGCGCGCTCGCGAGTTCCAGAAGCAAAAGCTCTTCCCCATGGCGAGAGCATTATCTTCGATCGCTGCCGAAATTTCGAACCATTAAATCTTCCGCCGCGCGTCCGGCCGCCAACGAGGATTTTGTGGTTCGGAACAAAGACCCGCGGCCGACCGCGTCGCACGCCTTGTCGAAACATTACCTGCCCCGCTGCATGCGGGACGGGACTTTCATCAAATCAGGGAGCATCCCAAATGGCAAAGTCCTCGCGCAATTCGAACAGCAGAGCCATCATTCACGATCAGAAACTGGCCCGCGGCAACGGCGGCGAATTGCATCAGATCGCTGAGGGCGACACGCCGCTGTTGACGACCGCGCAAGGGGGACCGGTATCGGACGATCAGAACTCCCTGAAGATCGGCGAACGCGGACCAACCGTGCTCGAGGACTTTCATTTTCGGGAGAAGATTTTCCACTTCGACCATGAGCGCATCCCGGAGCGAGTGGTGCATGCTCGCGGCTATGGCGCGCATGGATATTTCGAGACCTACAAGTCTCTGGCGAAATACACGCGCGCCGACATCTTCCAGCGCGCCGGCGAGAAGACGCCGGCCTTCGTCCGCTTCTCGACGGTCGCCGGCAGCAAGGGCTCCTTCGATCTCGCCCGAGACGTTCGCGGCTTCGCAGTGAAGCTCTATACCAAGGAAGGAAACTGGGACATCGTCGGCAACAACATCCCGGTGTTCTTCATCCAGGACGCGATAAAGTTCCCGGATATGGTCCATGCGGTCAAGGAAGAGCCGGACCGGGCGTTTCCTCAGGCGCAATCGGCGCATGACAATTTCTGGGATTTCATCAGCCTGACGCCTGAATCCATGCACATGATCATGTGGGTGATGTCGGATCGGGCGATCCCCCGCTCCTTCCGCTTCATGGAAGGCTTTGGCGTCCATACCTTCCGGTTCGTCAATGCCAAGGACGAATCGACATTCGTGAAGTTCCACTGGAAGCCGAAGCTCGGGCTTCAATCCGTGGTCTGGAACGAGGCGGTCAAGATCAACGGCGCCGATCCGGACTTCCACCGGCGTGACCTCTGGCAATCGATCCAGGCGGGCAACTTCCCCGAGTGGGAACTGCGCGTTCAACTCTTCGACCAGGAGTTCGCCGACAGCTTCGATTTCGACATTCTCGACCCGACCAAGATCATCCCCGAGGAGATCATCGAGCCGATGCCGGTCGGGCGACTGGTCCTCGACCGCATGCCTGACAATTTCTTCGCCGAGACCGAGCAGGTCGCGTTCATGACCCAGAACGTTCCCCCGGGCGTCGACTTCTCAAATGACCCTCTCCTGCAAGGGCGCAACTTCTCCTATCTCGACACGCAACTGAAACGGCTCGGCAGCGCCAACTTCACGCATCTTCCGATCAATGCGCCGAAGTGCCCGTTCCACCATTTCCAGCAGGACGGGCATATGGCGATGCGCAATCCAAACGGCCGCGCCAACTATCAGCCGAATTCGTGGGGCGAAGGTCCGAGGGAATCGCCTGACCGCGGTTTTCGTTCATTCGCCGACGCCGAGAGCGGCCAGAAGCAGCGCATACGGGCGGAAAGCTTTGCCGATCACTACAGCCAGGCAAGACAATTCTTCAACAGCCAGACCGAGCCGGAGCAACGGCACATCGCGATGGCGTTGACCTTCGAGCTGAGCAAGGTTGAAACGCCGGTCATCCGGGAACGGATGGTGTCGCATTTGCTGAACATCGACAACGGGCTGGCCGAGACCGTTGCCGACAAGCTCGGGATGAAAGACCTGCCCAAGCCGGCCGATGCCGCGGTGCCTCCACGCGGCGATCTCAAGCCGTCGCCGGCACTCAGCATCATCGAGAACGGCCCCGCAAGCTTCGCGGGCCGCAAGGTCGGCGCGCTGGTGGCCAACGGGACCGACACCAAGCTTCTCAAGGAACTTCAATCCGCCATCGAGGCTGAAGGCGCGGTCATGGAAGTCGTCGCACCAAAGGTCGGCGGCGTGGAGGCAGCCGACGGCAGCTGGATCGAGGCCAGGCACATGATCGACGGCGGACCCTCCGTGCTCTTCGACGCGGTGGCGCTGCTGCTCACGGAAGAAGCGGCGGAGCATCTGACGGCGGAAGCAGCCGCGCGCGATTTCGTTGCCGATGCTTTTGCCCACTGCAAGTTCATCGCCTTCACAACGGGAGCCGCGCGATTGCTTGCCAAAGCCGGTGTCGAACCCGATGAGGGCATGATCGAACTCGGCGGTCCCGATACCGTCAGTGCCTTCATCGAGGCCTGCCGAAAGCTTCGCCTTTGGGCTCGGGAACTCGGCACCAAGCTATAAGCGAGATGGCACCGCGAGAGATCGACGGTTCTCGTTGGTGCCGGAGCACCGGCAAGAAGGTTGAAAGGTTGGCAGAGTGCCGAGCAGCGGCAAAGTCCTTGCGTAGCGGCATGAGGACCTTGAGCCGACGGCCGGGTTGAGGATGATGATCGAGCACGCCCTTTCCGACAGAACGGCGCATATCTGCGTCGACACGCAAAACATGTTCATGCCGCCCGGCCCCTGGGCCGTAAGCTGGTGCCTATGGTGGTCCGCCTCGTCGAAAAGAACCCCGGCCGGAGGGTGCTCATCCGTTTCACCCCTGCCCCGCGACGGGGCGACGGCATGGGATGTGGCAAAGCTACTTCCAGCGCTGGGCAGGAAATGACCTTGCAAAAAGCCAGCAGCGGCATCATCGAACTGGTGCCGCCGTTGGGATTGTTCGTCCCTCCCGCGCGGACCTTGGATAAATCCGTATATTCGCCCTGGTTCGGTGGCGAGCTAGCCTGGACCTTTGTCGCCGCAAAGATCGACACCGTGGTCGTCAGCGGCGAGAGGCAGACATGTGCGTTCTCGCCACGGAAATGTGGGCGATCAACCTGGGCTTCCTTTGTCGTGCTTGCCAAGGACGCGATCTCCAGCACGTCCGATGTGGCCTACGACAAAATTCTCAGGCTGTTCAAC
>JBFLWR010000052.1:14868-17838 GCA_040755925.1 Pseudomonadota bacterium | reverse complement strand
TGCGGGATGCGTTCGAGAACCGCCACCAGCTTCGTCGCCTGCTCGGGCGCATAGGCAATGATGTCGGCATTACCGAATTCGACACCGGGCTGAACGACGACCCCAACGGCCCTGCCGAAGGCGGCATCGAGGCCGAGACGGGAGAAGGCCTGGCGATGGACTTCGACGGTGCGCAGCGCATCGGCCGGCTCTGTCACATGCATATGGTCGAGCGCCTCCAGCGCGCCGCCCGGCACCGGCACTTCGGTGCCGATGACGTAGACGGGTTTCTGGCCGCCGGTGCGCGCGACCGCTGCCTCGGCGACCGCCGCGAGATCGGCCGCACGCGCGGCTATCGTCTCGTCGGAAAGCGGCACTGGATCGTCGGCGCAGGCCATGCTGGTGTCGAGATGCAGCTTGGTGAAGCCGGCTTCGGCATAGGCGTCGATCATCGCCGCAGCCTTCTTCATCGCCTCGGCGGCGGGCAGATGCTTCCACGGATTGGGGCCAAGATGGTCGCCGCCGAGGATCAGCCGGTCGAGAGGGAAGCCGGTGCTCGCCGCATGGTCTTCAACGAAAGTTCGGAAGGCCGCGGGGGTCATGCCGGTATAGCCACCTTCATGATTGACCTGGTTGCAGGTCGCCTCGATCAATACATCCGAACCATAGGCGGCACCGTGGCGTAGCGTCGCCTCGATCACCAGCGGATGGGCCGAACAGATCGAAGCGATGCCGCCCTTGCTGCCCGCCACTCGCCGCGCGGCGATCCCCGCAAATCTCTCGGTCGCGCTCATGCGCTTGCCCCTGCCCTGGCGATGAAGGCCTCGACATCGGCAAGCCGATGGATGCCTTCCATCGGCCCCTTGCGCGTGACCGCAAGCGCGCCGCAGGCATTGGCGATGCGGAGCGCTTCGGCTGGCGCCGCGCCACGCAGCCAGAATGAAACGAAGGCCGCGCCGAAGCAGTCGCCGGCGCCGGTCGGGTCTACCTCTTCGACCGTAAAGCCGGGCATGGCGACCATGCCTCGCCGGTCATGGTAGGCGGCGCCGTCGGCGCCCTTCTTCAGCACGATGCATGAGACGCCTCGCCGCAAAAGGTCGTCGACCACGCCCTGCTCGTCGCTGGCCGTCGAGAACAGGAACAACTCATTGCCGCTAGGCAAGAAAACATCGGTCTGCGCAAGCACCTGGTCGAGCGCCGCGCGCATCCCGGAGGCCTGCATGATCTCACGGCGGATGTTCGGGTCGAAGGACACGGTGCCGCCCTTGGCCTTGACGGCTGCGATCGCGGCGAGCGCGACGTCAGTCGCACGATCCGAAAACAGCGAAGAGCCCATGACATGGACGTGATCGGCGCCGGCAAGCAGCCGCCGGGCGGCATTGTCCATCTCCAGCAGGCCGGCGGCGCTGTTGCGGATATTGAAGACGAAGTGCCGGGACGTGTCCGCCCGATAGGTGACGAAGGCCGTGCCGGTCGCATGGCCCTCATGGACGGCGATCGCGGAGACATCGGCGCCGAGAGCGCGCAGCCGGTCGATGTTCAACTGGCCGAAATCGTCCTTGCCGACGGCGCCGACCAGACCCGCGGGCTGGCCGAGGGCCGCCGCCTGGCCGATGAAAATGGCCGGCGCGCCGGACGGAAAGGGTCCGACCAGCGGCCCGGGTTCGAGAAAGCTCTGGCCAATGCGCTCGGCCATGATCTCGACGAGGATCTCGCCGGCTGAAACCAGCTTCTTCATCACATCCTCCGGCATTTCGTCGGCGAAGCCCGCTCTCCGCGCATGCCTAAAATTGAATACGGCTCGTTCTTTTTCACGTCAATTAATAAATTTACGCATGGAATAATTTCACTCAACGCGTTGAAACTTGCAAACTTGTCTGTAAAGTTTCAACTTGCAGTCGCGCGCTGGCGCGCCCTATGTAGGCGCCAGGGCAGCGCATGGGACCAAGGATTCCATGTCGCGAGGGTTGGAATGCCGATGACGCACAAGACAATGGAGGATTTCGCCCGTTCCTGCGGCGTCTCCAGACCGACACTGTCGAAATATTTCGACGATCCGACCAGCGTCAAACCGGCGACGCGAAAGCGCATCGAGGAAGCGCTGCGCTCATCCGACTACCAGCCCAATCTTTTTGCCCGGAACCTCAACCGCAAGCGCACGCGCAGCATCGGCATCGTCGTGCCGACGGTCGCCGACCCGTTCTATTCGGAAATGGTCAGCCGCATCGAACTAAGGCTGCGCGACGAGGGCTACTGGCCGATCGTGATTTCCTCGCACGGATCGAGCGAGCTCGAAGCCGAGGCGACGCGGACCATATTGTCACTGAAAGTGTCCGGGGCACTTATCGCACCGCTCGGCCGGCGCTCCGACCGGCGGGCGATCGAGAAGCTGACGCAGGCGATCCCGATCGTCTATTTCGACACCTACCTCGAAGGCGACACACCCTTCGTCGGCAACAACAATGTGCAGAGCATGTCGACCATCGTCGATTATCTCTGCCGCTCGGGCGACGCCCCGGTCTATTTCGACATCCCGCATGTCAACCACAATTCGCGCGAGCGGGTGGAGAACTACGCAGTAGCGATGCGCCAACTCGGACAGGAGCCGGTCGTCTTCGGCAACACCGACGACTACACATGGGATTTCGAGCGCATCGGCTACGAGCAGACGGAGAAGATGCTCGGCAATGGCGGCCTGCCGGGCAAGACCATTCTCTGCGCCAACGACCGCCTCGCCTTCGGCGTCATGGCGGCCGCCTTCTCAAAAGGCCTGAGGGTGGGCCGCAAGGCGGATTGCGACCTGCGCGTCGCAGCGCATGACGACCATCCGCTCAGCCGCTACACCTGCCCGGCGCTTACCACCATGGCGCAGGACTTCTCTGCCATGGCCGGGCGCAGCGTCGAGACGCTGCTTGCGCTCCTCGACGAGGGCAGTGCTGCCGTCACGCCGAGGGTCAATCTCGACGCGACGCTGGTGATGCGCCAGTCGGC
>JBFLWR010000052.1:0-14768 GCA_040755925.1 Pseudomonadota bacterium | reverse complement strand
TGGCGCAGGACTTCTCTGCCATGGCCGGGCGCAGCGTCGAGACGCTGCTTGCGCTCCTCGACGAGGGCAGTGCTGCCGTCACGCCGAGGGTCAATCTCGACGCGACGCTGGTGATGCGCCAGTCGGCCTGAGAGCTAGAGCAATTCCAGGCGGAAACCGCTTCACACGTTTCCTGAAATTGCTCTAGCCGAAAGCAGGGTCAAAACCCCGCCACGCGGCAACCGCGGCCTCGACGGCCTGCCGCGACGCCTGCCCATGGCGGCCCATGGAAGCGAAGCCGTGGATCTGCCCCGGCCAGTGCCTCAGCACGACCGGCACATCCTCCCCCTCAAGCCGCTTCGCATAGGCCACGCCCTCGTCGGCAAGAATGTCTTGGCCGGCGATCGCGACGAAGGCGGGCGGCGCGCCGGCAAGGCTCTTGGCCTTGAGCGGCGATACCCGCCAGTCGTCGATGTCTGCCGCATCACGAATATAGTGGCTGCGGAACCAGGCCATGGTCGACGCCGTGAGGCCGAAACCCTCGCCGAAACGGCGATAGCTGTCCGCCGTCTGGGACGCATCGGTGTTCGGGTAGAGCAAAAGCTGCGCCGTCAGCCGCGGACCGTCATCCCGCGCGAGAAGGCCGAGCACGGTGGCGAGATTGCCGCCGGCGCTGTCGCCGGCAACGGCAATGCGGGCGCTGTCGATACCGAGATCGCCGGCCGCTTCCTGCATGAAGGAGAGCACTGAGCGGCAATCCTCGACCGCCGCCGGGAACTTGTGCTCCGGCGCCAGCCGGTAGTCCGGCGAGACGACGACGCATCTGGCGATATTGGCGAACCAGCGGCAGATCTCGTCGTGCGAATCGAGATTGCCGATCACCCATCCGCCGCCATGCAGGTAGAGCAGCGCCGGGGCATCGGCCACGGGCGCGCCCTGCCCGCGATAAATACGCAGCCTGAGCGGCCCGCCTGGCCCCGCGATGATCCGCTCGGCGACCTCGGCGACCGGCTCGTGATCTCCCTGCAGGCCAGGGAAACCGCTTTCGTAGGCGCGCCGCGCTTGTTGCGGCGTACCAGCCTCAAAAGGCGGCTCGCTGTCCTCCTGGCCAAGTTCAAGGACGCGCTGCGCCTGTGGATCGAGCGATGGCATCGTGAAGCCTCAGGCGAGCAGGCTGGCCGCCTCGTCCTCGCCGAGCAGCGGCGGCTGGTCGACCGCGCCGACGACGGCGACCGAATTGCGGCTCTCGCCGGAGGCAAGGATCGCTTCCATGATTTCCAGCACGTGCAGCGCCAGTTCGCCGGAAGCGCGCGGCTTCCTGCCCTCCGACAACGACCGCGCGAGGTCGGCGACGCCGAGCATGCGGTAATTGGCGCGGTCGGGCGCGGCATAGGGCCAATTGCGCGCGCCGTAGAGTTCGCCTTCGCTCTCGAAATCCTTCCAGTCGGCGCCGCGCGCGGAGAGCGAGACCGTGCCGCCGAACGTGTCCGGGTCGGGCAGTCGCAGCGATCCCTCGGTGCCGTGCAACTCGATCGGATGGTTGGAATGCTTGAACACATCCCAGGACGCGCCGAAGGTGACGGTGGCGCCCGAGCGGAATTCGAGCAGCGACAGGATGTTGGTCGGCGTGCCGACCTTGAAAGAGGTGTTCTTGAAGGGACCGTCGGCGGTGATCAGACGCTCGTCCTGGCCGCGAGTCGCCATCGCCATGACGCGAGCGACCGGACCGAGCAGGTTGACCAGCATCGTCAGATAATAAGGACCCATGTCGAAGACCGGGCCGCCGCCCGGCTGGTAGTAGAACTGCGGGTTCGGATGCCAATGCTCCATGCCGCGTCCCATCATGAAGGCGGTGCCCGTCACGGCGCGGCCGATGGCGCCCTCGTCCATCAGCCGGCGCGCCCGGCGTCCCGCGGCGCCGAGAAAGGTGTCAGGGGCCGAACCCAGGAGCAGGCCGCGCTTTGCCGCTTCGGCGACCAGCCGGCGGCCGTCGCTGGCCGAAGTCGCAAGCGGCTTCTCGGTGAAGACGTGCTTGCCGGCCGTAAGCGCCGAATGGGTGATGTCGAAATGCGCGGAAGGGATGGTGAGGTTGAGGACGACATCGACCTCAGGGTCGGCGAGCAGAGCTTCGACGCCGAGCGCGCGGATGCCATATTCCTTCGCCCGCAGCGCGGCCATGTCGGCGGAAATGTCGGCGCAGGCGCGCAATTCCACATCGGAAAAAAGTGCCGCGTTGCGCAGATAGGTCATCGAGATGTTGCCGCATCCTATGACCCCGATGCCGAGCTTACTTCCTGAATTTGCTTGCATTTCCGTTCCAGCCTCCCAATGCGGCAGCGTTTGCGACGGGCCGGAGCGCGGGCGCCGGACCGGTTTCGGGATTCGCTATACAGCATTTTAAATCTTGACGCGCGTAAAATTTTTATAGAGCATGTGAAAACGCTGGCGCAACATCGGAGGTCGCCAGCCTTCCAGGAGGAGAAAATGACTGACATGAAAAAACGGCCGACCGCCGACTCTAAGCCCGTGGGTCACGTAACGGTCGCTGACCGCCGGCAGTTTCTCATCGGCGCGGGCATGCTTGGCGCGGCGGCGCTCGCCGGCACTGGTCTCGGCATCCGCAAGGCGCGCGCTGCGTCGCGCGCCGAAATCAGCTTCGCCAGCGCAGCCTTCTTCGGCAAGGAGACCTTCGGCGACCTGATCAAGGCCTTCAACGAGTCGCAGGACCGCATCCTCGTCAAGAACATCGAACTGCCGCCGCCGAGCTCCTCGACCGAAGTCTATCAGGGCCTGGTGCAGCAGCTCGCGCGCCGCAGCGGCACGCCGGACGTCTTCAGCCAGGACGTGATCTGGATCGCAGGCTTCGCCGCCGCCGGCTGGGCGCTGCCGCTGGACGAGTATTTCCCGGCCGACAAGCGCAGCGCCTACTTTGCCGGAACGCTCGATGCCTGTACCTATGGCGGCAAGCTCACCGCCCTTCCCTGGTTCATGGATTCGGGCATGTTCTATTACCGCAAGGACGTGCTGGAAAAGCACGGCGGCAAGGTGCCGGACAACTGGGCCGACATGGCGACCCTGGCCGCCGAGGCACAGAAGGCCGGCGATATCGATTTCGGCTATCTCTGGCAGGGCAAGCAGGCCGAAGTGCTGGTCTGCGACGCGGTCGAGATCATCACCTCCAACAACGGCGCGATCCTGGCTCCCGACGGCAAGTCCTCGCTGATCAACCAGAAGGGCGCGGTCGAGGCGATCCAGTTCCTGCACGACACCATCGCCAAGACCAAGATCAGCCCGCAGGACGTCCTGTCCTGGGATGAGGAGCCGTCCCGCCAGCCCTTCACCTCGGGCAAGGCGATGTTCATGCGCAACTGGTCCTACGTCTACCCGATCGCTCAGGATGCCAAGGCCTCGCAGGTGGTGGACAAGGTCGGCGTCGCGCCGTTGCCCGCTTTCCCCGGCGGCAAGAGCTCGGCCTGCCTCGGCGGCTACCAGCTCGGCGTCAATGCCAATTCGAAGCAGCGTGAAGCGGCGATCGAACTTCTCACCTGGCTGTCGTCGACCGAGACGCAGCACCGCATCGCGCTGAACTTCGGCCTGGCGCCGACCCGCCCGGCGCTGTTCCAGGACGCGCAGATCAAGAAGGAACAGCCTTTCATGGCGAGCCTCGAAAAGGTGTTCACCGGCGCCACCGCGCGACCGAAGACGCCGCAATATGCCAAGGTGACGCTGGCCCTGCAGTCCGGCATCTCCAAGGCGCTGGTTTCCGGCAACGTCCAGGCCGAGATGGACGCGCTGGCCGACCAGATCAACAAGATCGTCGCCTGACCATGACCGCGGCCGCCACTGTATCAGGCGCTGGCCGGCCGCGGCGGCTCGGCAGGGCGCTTCCGGGCGCCCTGTGGGCCCTGCTTCTCCTGGCGCCGGCCTTCGTGTCGCTGGCGTCGGTGTCTTTCTATCCGATCGTCAATGGTCTCTACCTCTCGCTCACCAACACCTCGCTGATCACGCAGGATCAGGACTTCACCGGCTTCGCCAACTACGTGCAGCTGTGGGGCGACGCGCAGTTCTGGAACGCGTGGTGGCACACGATGTGGTTCACCCTGGCCTCCACGGTGCTCGAGACTGTGATCGGGCTCGCCATGGCGCTGATCCTGTGCGAGGCGTTCAGAGGCCGTGGCCTGGTGCGCGCCGCGATGCTGGTGCCGTGGGCGATGCCCACCGTAGTCACCTCCAAGATGTTCGGCTGGCTGTTCGACGGCCAGAACGGCATCATCAACTACATCCTGCTGCATGCCGGGCTGATCGACCAGAACGTCAACTGGTACGGCTCGCCCCAGACGGCGATGACCACAATCATCATCGCCGACGTCTGGAAGACGACACCGTTCATGGCGCTGCTCCTGCTTACCGGCCTGCAGACCATTCCCAATTCGCTGATCGAAGCCGCCCGCATGGACGGCGCCAAGGGCTGGATCACCTTCTGGTATATTCGCCTGCCGCTGCTGATGCCGACATTGCTGATCGCCGGCCTGTTCCGCGCGCTCGACGCCTTCCGCGTCTTCGACCTTGTCTATGTGCTGACGGGCGGCGGCCCGGCCGACTCCACCGAGACGCTGTCGACGCTGTCCTACAAGGTGCTGTTCTCGACGCTGCAGTTCGGTTACGGCTCCGCTGTCTCGACGGCGATGTTCATCACCGAAGGCGTCATTGCGCTGGCGTTCGTCCTCTACCTCATCCGCCGGATCAGGAGGACGCAATGAAGGACGCGCGTTCCCCGCTGCAGAGCTTCGCCATCTATCTCGGCGCTTTCCTGATCCTGGTCTGGTCGGGGGGACCGTTCATCTGGCAGTTCTCGACCTCGTTCCAGCTCGACAAGATGCTGAACTCGGGCTCGCCATCGCTGATCCCGCATCCCTTCACGCTGGAGCATTACTACAACGCCTTCGTCGAGAAGGAATTGCATCGCTATGTCTGGAACTCGCTGGTGGTGTCACTGGCGACGACGACCCTGTGCCTGGTGGTCGGATCGCTGGCGGCGTTCGCGCTCTCGAGGCTCAACGTCAAGGGTCGCTTCGGCATATTGATGGTGATCCTGTCGGTGTCGATGTTCCCGCAGATCGCGCTGGTCGGTCCGCTCTACCTGGTGGCGACCAATCTCGGCCTGCTCGATACCTACACGGCGCTGATCATCACTTACCTGGCGCTAGGCTTGCCGCTGGTGACCTGGGTGCTGTTCGGCTATTTCGAGACGCTGCCGCGCGAGATCGACGAAGCCGCGCGGATGGACGGTGTGTCCATCCCGGGCCTGCTCTGGCACATCATCCTGCCGATGTCGCTGCCCAGCCTGGTAACCACCGGCCTGCTCGCCTTCATCAGCGCCTGGAACGAGTTCCTGTTCGCTTTAGCCTTCACCTCCAATATCGACCACCAGACGATACCTGTCGGCATCGCCAACTTCACCAACCTCTACTACGTGCCCTGGGGCGATATCGCCGCGGCCTCGGCCGTCGTCACGGTTCCGCTGATCGTGCTCGTGCTGTTCTTCCAGCGCCACATCATCGAGGGCCTGACCCAGGGTGGCATCAAGGAATGAAAGGATGAACGTGAAAGACCTCAAAGTCGGTTGCCAGACCTTCACCTGGGAAATGCTGGGAGACCGTTTCACCGGCGGCCCCGACGACCTGCTCAGGGCGATCGCCGACGGCGGCTATGCCGGCATCGAGATCACCGACACCATGATCGGCGGCTATGCCGACCGACCGTCGGAGTTCGTCGCCGCGTTGAAATCGTCAGGCCTAACGCTCGTCTCCTTCGCCTTCGGCTCGAAGAGCGGCTTCACGCTGAAGGATGAGATCGGCGCCGATCTCGAGACCGCCAAGCGCTGGATCGACTTCGCCGCCGCCTTCCCGGGCGCGCTGGTGTCGATGGGCTCGGCGACCGTGGTCTCCGAAGGTGCGCGTGGCGAAAAATTCGCCATCGCGGCGGAAGTCTACAACAGGGCCGGCGAACTCGGGCGTAAGGCGGGCGTGCAGGTGGCGGTGCATCCGAGCTCGCACCACAACACGCTGCTCTTCGACCGCGCCGACTACGACAAGATCTTCGGTCTGCTCGACGCCTCGCTGGTCGGCTGGGTGCCGGATACCGGCCACATCCTGCGCGGCCACCAGGACATGGCCGACACGCTGACCACCTATCGCGATCGCATCCGTTACGTGCACCTCAAGGATGTCGATGCCGGCGGCACCTGGGCGATGCTGGGCAAGGGTGTCTGCGACACCGCGAAGGTGATCGAGATCGCAAGCGCAGCGCCGCATTTCAACGGCTGGCTGGTGCTCGAGGAAGAATCCGCAACAGCGGCCGCCGATCCAGCCACGGCAGTCAAGACAAACCGCCAGACGATGCGCGGCTACGGGGCCTGAGACGATGATCCGCAAACAAGACCGTCGCCTTCGTGTCGGTGTTCTGGGCTGCGGGCCGATCGCGCAGTTCGCGCATCTGGAATCCTGCGCCAAGGCTGCCAATGCCGATCTCTATGCGATCTGCGACGCGGCGCCGGATCTGCTCGCACGCATGGGCGCGACCTACGAGCCGCAGAAGATGTATGGCGACTATGACGCCATGCTTGCCGACCCCGAACTGGAGGCGGTGATCGTCGCGACGTCGGACGCCTATCACGTGCCGATGTCGATCAAGGCGCTTGAAGCCGGCAAGCATGTGCTGTGCGAAAAGCCGATCGGTGTCTCGGTCGAGGAAGGCGAGAAGCTCGCCGAGGCGGTCAAGCGCTCCGGCAAGGTGCTGCAGGTCGGACACATGAAGCGCTTCGATCCGGCGCTGGAAGCGGCGCGCGATTTCGTCCGCGACGAGATGGGCGAAATCCTGGCGCTGAAGGCCTGGTACTGCGACTCCACGCATCGCTACACCAACACCGACGCGGTGCAGCCGCTGCCCGTCACCAGCAAGCTGGCGAGGAAGCCGGCCGGCAATCCGAAGGCGGACCTGAGGCAGTATTTCATGCTGGCGCATGGATCGCATCTGGTCGACACCGCGCGGTTCCTATGCGGCGAGATCACGGCAGTCCGCGCCCGCCTCAACGAACGCTTCGGCGCCTATTGCTGGTTCGTCGAGACCGAGTTCGCCAACGGCGCGCTCGGCCATCTCGACCTCACCGTCGCCGTGCGCATGGACTGGCATGAAGGCTTCCAGCTCTATGGCGAGAACGGCTCGGTGATCGCCAAGACCTTCAATCCCTGGTACTTCCGCGCCAGCGAGGTCGACATCTTCCACGAGAAGGACGCGACTTCCCGCAAGCCGCTCGGCGCCGACGGCCATTTCTTCCGGCGCCAGCTGGAAGGCCTTGCCGACACCGTGCTCAACGGCGCGCCGCAACGTGGCGCCAATGTCGAGGACGGGCTTGCCTCGATCCGTGCGATGGTGGCGATCGCCCGCTCGGTCGAAAGCGGCGAGCGCGTCGAGATCGCCAGCGTAACGGGAGCGGTCTGATGCAGGTCGGGGTGTTCGCCAAGACTTTTGCGGGCAGCGAGCCGGCTGGCGTCCTTGCCGCCGTGCGCGACGCCGGCTTCGCGGTCACCCAGTTCAACCTGGCCTGCGCCGGCCTGCCGTCGATGCCGGACGCTGTTCCGGACAAGGCAATCGGCGCCATCGAGGCCGCATCGCGACATTCCGGCATCGGTCTTGCCGCGCTCTCCGGCACCTACAACATGGCGCATCCGGACCGGAACGTTCGCGACGACGGATTGCGGCGGCTCGCGCTTGTCATCGAAGCGGCGGCGAAGCTCTCGATCCCGCTCGTCACGCTCTGCACGGGAACGCGCAATGCCGAGGACCAGTGGGCGCATCACCCGGACAATGCCGACCCTTCGGCCTGGGCCGACATGGCGCGCGAGATGGAAAAGGCGTTGCGGCTTGCGGAGCATCATGGCGTGGATCTTGGGATCGAGCCCGAACAGGCCAACATCGTCACCTCCGCCGATGATGCGGTGCGCCTGATCGCAGAGATGGGCTCGAAGCGGCTGCGCGTGGTGCTCGATCCCGCAAACCTGTTCGAACAGGCCAGTTCCGACGAAGCGCGGGCCATCGTCACGAAGGCGATCGAACGCACGGCGGGCCATGTCGCGCTCGCCCATGCCAAGGATCGCTATGCTGATGGCCGCTTCGTCACCGCCGGGCAAGGCGTGGTCGACTTCGCCGACTTCGTCGGCCGCCTCAAAGCAACCGGCTTCGACGGACCGCTGGTGACGCACGGACTTTCAGCCGAGGAAGCTCCCGGCGTCGCCCGCTTCCTCAAAGGTCTGGTGTGATGGGCACGCTGCTGCGCGACGGCGCCTCGCTCCACGTCACCGACACCGGCGAAGGCCTTCCGGTCGTATTCCAGCATGGGCTCGGCGGCGGCGAAGCGCAGGTGGCGCAGACTTTTCCTTCTGGCTTCCGGCGCATGACGCTGGAATGCCGCGGGCATGGCGGGTCGACGCTCGGCGAGCGGCGTCCGTTCACCTTCGAGATGTTCGCCGATGACGTTCTCGCGGCCGCCGACCGGGCCGGGCTCGACCGCTTCGTCGCCGGCGGCGTCTCGATGGGCGCGGCGATCGCGCTGCGCCTCGCCTGCCGTCATCCGACGCGCGTCACCGGCCTGATCCTGATGCGGCCGGCGTGGACATTCTTTCCGGCGCCGCCGAACATGGAACCGATTGCCGAGGTCGCAGCTCTCATCCTCGAACACGGACCCGACGCGGCGCGCGGGGTCTTCACTCAATCCGAAACCGCCACCCGCCTCTATCGTGAGGCGCCGGACAATCTCTCCTCGCTGCTCGGCTATTTCGACCGGCCCGACGCCAGCGCGTTCGCACAGGTGCTCGCCAACATCGCGGCCGATGGACCGGGCGTGTCCGAACGCGACGCGGCAGCCCTCGGCATTCCGACGCTTGTCGTCGGCAACGCAATCGACGCGGTGCATCCGCTTTCAAGCGCCTATGCGCTCGCCGCTGCAATCCCCGACGCGACCTTCGCCGAAATCACGCCCAAGGCGCGCGACAGCGCCAGCCATTTCAGCGAGTTGCACGAGCAGATCACGTCCTTCCTCCAAACGCATTCAAAAGTCCGGAGCCCTTTCCAGTCATGACCGCCAAATCCCTCTCCGGCCCCGCCGCCATCGCTGCCCTGCCCCGCAACCGGCTCATCGGTGAATTCTCGCTATGGTCGGCGGACCTCGCCAACATGGAGCGCGACCTGAAGCGGATCGAAGCCCATGCCGACCTGCACCATATCGACGTCGCGGACGCCCGCTTCACGCCCGGCTTCCTGTTCTTCCCCGACCTGGTGGCACGCATCGCGAAGCTTACGGCCAAGCCTATCCATGTGCATCTGATGGTCGAAGCCGAGATCGTCGAGGCGCAGACGCGCCAGTTCATCGAGGCGGGAGCGGACCTCGTGACCATCCATGCCGAAAACGGCGAGGCCGGCCTGCGCGCGGCGCGGCTGGCGCGTGAGCTCGGCGCCGAAGCGGGCGTTGTGCTGCGGCTGGAGACGCCGGTCTCGGCGATCGTTCCCTTCCTGCAGGAAGTGGCCTTTGTGACGCTCCTCGGCACCTCCATCGGCGTCAAGGGCCAGAGCCTTTCCGAGCTGGCCTGCCCGCGCCTGATCGAGGCGCGCACGCTGATCAGGAATGCCGGCCGCGAGGACCACATCCGGCTGGCCGCCGATGGCGGCATCCGCCATGAGACCGTGCCGCTGCTGCGCGCCGCCGGCGCGGATACCGTGGTGCTCGGCTCGCTCGCCTTCGGCGATCCCGACCTTACGCAACGCATGGGCTGGCTGCACGGGCTGAAGGTCGCCGCCTGATGAGCACGCTCGCGCTTGCCTTCGATCTCGGCGGCACGGAGCTGCGCGGCGCGCTGGTCGAGCGCGGCGGCGAGGTTGTCGCGCGTGTTTCGGAACAGACATTGGCGGGCGCGGGATCGGAGGCCGTGATCGGTCAGATCATCGCACTGGCCGACAAGCTGCTCAAAGAGCATCCCCAGGCAAGGGTCGTCGGTATCGGCATGTGCGCGCCAGGTCCGCTGGACCCGAAGGCAGGGATCGTCATCGGGCCGCCGACACTGGCCGGCTGGCACAATGTGCCGCTGATCGACATCCTGAGCCGCCAGTTCGGCCTGCCGGTGCGGCTGGAGAACGATGCCAACGCAGCGGCATTGGGCGAATGGCGCTTCGGCGCCGGGCGTGGAACCGATTCGATGGTCTTCGTCACCGTATCGACCGGCATCGGCGGCGGTGTCATCGGCGACGGCCGCATTTATCACGGCAGGCGCGGGCTGGCAGCCGAGATCGGCCACATGACCATCACCGGCGAAGGCGACCGCTGCTTCTGCGGCAATGTCGGCTGCTTCGAGGCTGTCGCTTCCGGCACGGCGCTCGGACGTCGCGCGACAAGGCTCACTGCCGCGCGAGACGGCTCGCTTTTGCGACAGGTTGCCAATGACGGAGAGGTGTCGGCCCGCCATGTCGTCGAGGCCGCGCGGATGGGCGACGCGACAGCCCGCGAGTTGGTCGAGGCGGAAGCGAAATGGCTCGGCATCGGCTTCACCAACCTGCTGCACCTCTATTCGCCCGAGGTTATCGTCATGGGCGGCGGCCTCGCCAACGGCTTCGACCTCCTGGCGCCGGGGATGCGGGCCACGATCGACGGACGGGCGATGGCGGCCTATCGCGACGTGCCGGTCGTGCCGGCCGAGCTCGGCGACCGCGCCGGCCTGGTCGGCGCGGCAAGCCTGATCCTGTGGGAGGGCGAGCCGGGCACGGCTCTGGCGATGGTGCAGAACGATACGACAAAGGCCGGCGGGCAGACCGGCTCCAACCAAACAAAGCGAGCATGATGTTGCCCGAAAACCGCCTCGCAGTTTTCGGCATCGTGCTCTAGGGAGGCAAGTCATGGCTGAGCTCAAGCTGCGCGGCGCGCGCAAATCCTACGGATCGGCGGAGATCATTCGCGGTATCGATCTCGATGTGGCCGACCGCGAGTTCGTCGTCTTCGTCGGCCCGTCCGGCTGCGGCAAGTCCACCTTGCTGCGCATGATCGCCGGGCTGGAGAAGATCACCGCCGGGGATCTCACCATCGACGGCGTACGCGCCAACGATATCGACCCGTCGGAGCGTGGGCTCGCCATGGTGTTCCAGTCCTACGCGCTCTATCCGCATATGAGCGTGGCCGAGAACATGGGCTTTGCGCTCAAGATCGCCGGCGTGCCGGTCCAGGAGCGCGAGCGCAAGGTCAAGGATGCGGCCGACGTGCTGCAGCTCGCGCATCTGCTCGACCGGCGGCCGAAGGCTCTCTCGGGCGGCCAGCGCCAGCGTGTCGCCATCGGCCGCGCCATCGTGCGCAACCCGAAAGTGTTCCTGTTCGACGAGCCGCTGTCCAATCTCGACGCCGCGCTGCGCGTCAGCATGCGGCTCGAGCTGATGCGGCTGCACGAGCAGCTGCAGGCGACGATGATCTACGTCACCCACGACCAGATCGAGGCCATGACCATGGCCGACAAGATCGTGGTGCTGAATGGCGGCCGCATCGAGCAGGTCGGCTCGCCGCTCGATCTCTACAACCGGCCGGCCAACATCTTCGTCGCCGGCTTCATCGGCTCGCCGAAGATGAACCTGATCAAGGTCAAGGTGGCGTCGACCGGAGCCGATGGCGTGAGCGTCACATTGCCGGGCGGTAAGACGCTCACCGTGCCCGCTGCGGCCGGCGGGGCCAAGGCCGGCGACGAGCTGCTGCTCGGCATGCGGCCGGAGCATCTCAAGATCTCCGCCGACGGGCCGTTCAAGGGACAGGCAGCACTTGCCGAGCGACTGGGCAGCCTCACCATCTTCCATGTCCAGGTGACGCCCGACGTCTCGCTGGTGGTGCAGGCCGAAGGCGGCGACTCCACGCCGCTCCATGCGCCGATCGCGCTCGACATCGCGCCGTCCGCCTGCCACCTGTTCCGGCCAGAAGGGCCGGCGCTGTCGCCGCTGGCGTAGATCAAATTCCCACAAACGCAGCCTGCGGCGCGAAGGCTCTCTTGCCCTCGCGACATTCTTCCGCGCCGCAGCATATCAAAACTCGCTGCGCATCATTTTAATTCTTGACGCGTGTCAAAAATTTATAAAACATGCGGAAATGCTGGCGAGGCATTAGCCAGCGCTCTGGGAGGAGCCATGCCTGACACCGAAACCCGAGCCGGGCGCGCACCTCGCGTGCCAGGCAGTCATCATTTTCCCAACCCAGGCGCCGGGGTCGCTTGTGGCCCGTCAGGCATTCCTCTCGCAAAGAAACGAGCCGACAACCAAAAATCCGGAGGAGGAAGACATATGCGCATATCCAATTGCCTGGCGCTCGGCGCCAGCTTGCTTGCAACGACGCTGGCACTGCCTGCCCATGCCGGGGACCAGGCCAAGGTCGCGGCGATCGTCAAGGGTCTCGACAACCCCTTCTTCCAAACCATGCAGAAGGGCATCGAGGAGCAGGCCAAGGCCGACGGCGTCGGCGTGACCGTGCAGGCGGCAGCCAATATGGGCGACGCTACCGGCCAGGCCGACAAGCTGACCGCCATGGCGATGCAGGACTATGACTGCTACCTGGTCAATCCGATCAGCGTCTCGAACCTGGTGCAGGCGCTGGTGCCGGTGGCGCAGAAGAAGAAGCCGATCGTCAACATCGACAGCACCATCGACGCCGAGCAGGCCAAGGCCGCCGGCTTCCAGGTCTCCACCTATATCGGCACCGACAATGTGGCGGCCGGCGCGCTGGCCGGCGAGGAGATGTTGAAGCTGGTGCCGAAGGGCTCAAAGGTCGCGCTGATCGCCGGCATCGTCGGCGACGTCGGCTCGAATGCCCGCATCAAGGGCTTCAAGCAGGCGGTCGAGGGCAAGCTCGAAGTGGTGGTGATGGTGAGCGCCGACTGGGATCGCGAGAAGGCGCTGACCGCCGCCACCGATATCCTGCACGCGCATCCGGATCTCGCCGGCTTCTTCGCCGCCAACGACATCATGGCGCTCGGCGTCGAGCGCGCGGTGCAGACATCCGGCAAGGACGTCAAGGTGATCGGCCTCGACGGCATCGTCGACGCGCTGAAGTCGGTCGCCGCGGGCGAACTGTCGGCCACCGTGGCGCAGTACCCCTACGTGGTCGGCGCGATGGGCGTCGAGGCCTGCAAGGCCGCTGCCATGGGCAAGGAACTGCCCGCGAACGTTCCGGCGCCGGTGCTCCTCATCAACAAGGACAATGCCGAGGCCTCGCTGAAGAACTTCCCGCGTCCCGGCGGCGACTATCCCGATCCCCTGCGCGAGATGCTGAAGTGAGCCTTCCAGTCGACAACGCGCCCGCCACTCCACAGGCGGGCGCCAACGAGGAGAGCCGCCCCTCCCTTGCGGCTCTCCTCATCGATCCTTCCTTCTGGGCCGACTGGGCATCCGTCGTCGGCCTGGTCGGCCTCGTCATCCTGTTCGGCATCACCTCGCCGGTCTTCCTCAGCGTCGCCAACATGCAGGCGCTGCTGCTCGCCGCCGCGATCCTGGTGGTGCTGTCGATCGGCCAGACCTTCGTCGTCGCGACTTCCGGAATCGACCTTTCGCTCGCCGCTTCGGTCATGCTCGGCGCCGTGATCCTCGGTCTGGTCAATGCAGCCGGCCTGGGCGTCTTCGCGGCTTGCGTGCTCGCGGTGTTCGCCACCAGCGCCATCGGCTTCATGAACGGCGTGCTGATCACCGCCGGGCGCATTCCCGATTTCGTGGTGACGCTGGGCACGCTCTCCGGCATCACCGGCCTCGGCCTGATCCTGTCGGGCGGCGAGCCCACCATGGTCGGCTCGACCTTCCTGCTCAAGCTCGCGTCAGGTTATTTCGGACCGTTCGGCTATCCCGTCTGGGTGGCGATCGCGGCCGTGATCGTCGCGCATGTCGCGCTCTATCACACGCGCTTCGGCGTGCATCTGCTCGCCACCGGCGGCCAGGCCGAGAGCGCCAGCGCGCTCGGCATCCGCACCAGCCGGGTCAAGATCGCCGCCTATACGATCTCCGGCTTCTGCGCCGGCATCGCGTCGATCCTGCTGGTGGCGCGCATCGGCTCGGCCGAGCCGCAGATCAACACCAGCCTGCTCCTGAATTCGGTGGCGGCCGTGGTGCTCGGCGGAGTCAGCCTGTTCGGCGGCCGCGCCAGCATCCTGGGACCTGCCATCGGCGCGCTGATGCTGACGGCGCTCGTCAACGGGCTGACGCTGCTCAGCGTATCGGCCTTCTATCAACCGCTTGCCGTGGGTGTCATCGTGGTCCTGGCGGCGCTGATCATGCGGTACCAGAAATGAGCATCGCCAATCACATCCAGCCTTCCGACGCGATCCTTGCCTGCCAGGGGCTGAGCAAGCATTTCGGCGGCATTCGCGCCTTCACCGACGTCGGCTTCCAGGCCCGCCGCGGCGAGGTCACCGCCGTGATCGGCGACAATGGCGCCGGCAAGTCGACGCTGATCCGCTGCCTGGTCGGCGTGCATGTGCCCGACGGCGGCACGATCTATTTCGACGGCCGCCAGCACCCGTTCTCCAACCCGAACGAGGCGCGCAAGTCGGGCATCGAGACCGTGCACCAGAACCTCGCGCTGATCGATGAACTGACGGTGGCGCAGAACCTCTTCCTCAACCGCGAAATCGTGCGGCGGATCGGTCCGTTCGCGCTGCTCGACCGCAAGGCGATGAAGAACCAGGCGCGGGCCATGCTGTCGCGGCTGTCGATCAACGTGCCATCGGTGA
>JBFLWR010000519.1:0-39440 GCA_040755925.1 Pseudomonadota bacterium | reverse complement strand
TCGGCCACTTCAAGGCCTATTCGGCCGGCTCGCACCCTAAGGGCACCGTCAACCCCTACGCGCTTCAGCTGCTGAAGAGCCTGAACTACGACACGACCTTCGCCCGCTCGAAGAGCTGGGACGAGTTTTCGGGTCCGCCCGCGCCGGAGATGGACTTCGTCTTCACTGTCTGCGACAGCACCGCCAATGAAAGCTGCCCTGTCTGGCCCGGGCATCCGATGACGGCGCTTTGGGCGGTGCCGAACCCGGCCAAGGCCGACGGGACGGACGCCGAGCGGCATTTCGCTTTCGCCGACGCCTATCGCATGCTGAACAACCGGATCGCTCTGTTCACGAACCTGCCGGTGGACTCTCTCGATCAATTGGCCCTGCAGCAGCGCCTGGAGGAGATCGGCAGGGACCAGCGCCATTCGAACTGAGACGAGCCGTCGACGAAGCCGGCTTACCGTTGGGCTTCGCCTTCGAGGACCTCGACAACGGCGCGCTCGAAGCGTGTGCACTCCGTCGCCAGCCAGTCGGCCATGGCCGGCCAATTGTCCTCGGCGAAACAGTTCACCCGCCACTGCGAATTGATACCGAGGTTTTGCGCGCTCTGTTCCGGCCGGAGCTTCAGCCGCGCTTCGATCGCCGGCTGGAACGGCTTGAGCCGTGTCCAGACCTCAGTCGCGCCAAGCTTCTCGTTGCGGCCGAAGAAGACACCGACCACGCTCTCGCTGGGCGCGACATACATGGAAAGCACCAGGCTGAATTCTGGCAGCCCGCGCTGCCAGAACCACGGCCCGCGCCGCGCCAGCCTGGTTCTTTCTTCCGGATGACGTTCGTCGAACAGCGTCCAGAAGCCGCGATGGCGGAACTCCGAGGCGCGACGGCCGCCGAAGTCGAACTCACTCATGGCCGGCACCGGCCATGGGGCTTATGCCATGCCGAGCGCGGCCTTGTAGAGGTCGAGGATCGACTCCTCCTCCTGGCGCTCGGCCTGGTCCTTCTTGCGCAGCCGGACGATCGTGCGGATCGCCTTGGTATCGAAGCCGGTGCCCTTGGCTTCCGCGTAGACGTCCTTGATATCGTCGGAGATCGTCTTCTTCTCTTCCTCGAGGCGCTCGATGCGCTCGATGATCGAGCGCAGCTGGCCGGCGGCTACAGTCTGGCTGGTCTCGGTGATCTCGTCGGCCATTTTTCTCTCCGCGTCGTTGGCAACAATTCCAGGAAAACGCGTAACGGCTTTCCGTCAGGAATTGCGTGGAAACAGGAAACCGGCGACTCGCGAGAGCCGGCCGGCGAATTGGAGCGGGTTCCCTGCCCGAGCGGGCGCAGCGGGTCAAGATATTATCGACGGGCCATGAAGGGCTGCTGCCAGCCAACCTTCATGGCATTCCGATCTCATCCGTCAGGAGAAAGCGATCAGCAGGTCCTTGGCATCGATCTGGTCGCCGGCCCTGACCAGCACCTCGGCGACCACGCCGTCATGCTCGGCATGCAGTGCCGTCTCCATCTTCATCGCCTCGATCGACAGCAGCACGTCGCCCGCCTTGACCGCCTGGCCGGCGGCGACCGCGAGTGCCGAAACCACGCCCGGCATCGGCGCGCCGACATGTGCTTCGTTCCCGGGCTCCGCCTTGCGCCGGGCCTTGGCGGCGGAGGCTCCATGCGCACGGTCCGGCACTTTCACGCGCCGTGGCTGGCCGTTCAGCTCGAAGAAGACGGTGACCATGCCCTTGTCGTCGACGTCGCCGAACGCCTGGCAGCGTACGACCAGGGTCTTGCCCTTCTCGATGTCCACGAAGATCTCGTCTTCCGATTTCATGCCGTAGAAATAGGTCGGCGTCGGCAGCACGCTGACCGGTCCGTAGGTCTCCTGCGCGGCGGCGAAATCGGAAAATACCTTCGGATACATCAGCCAGGAGGCGAACTCATATTCGCTGAGCTTGCGTTCGAGCTTTTCCTCGATCTCCTTGCGACTGGCCTTGAGGTCGGCCGGCTTCAACAGCGAGCCCGGCCGCACGGTGATCGCCTTCTCGCCCTTCAGCGCCTTCTTCTGCAGTGCTTGCGGCCAGCCGCCGGGCGACTGGCCGAGATCGCCGCGCAGCATCGAGACGACCGAGTCCGGGAACGCGATGTCCTTTGCCGGGTTCTCGACATCGGCGACGGTGAGGTCCTGGCTGACCATCATCAGCGCCATGTCGCCGACCACCTTGGACGACGGCGTCACCTTGACGATATCGCCGAACATCAGGTTGACGTCGTGATAGGCCTGCGCCACCTCGTGCCAGCGCGTCTCCAGGCCGAGCGAACGCGCCTGTTCCTTGAGGTTGGTGAACTGGCCGCCCGGCATTTCGTGCAGGTAGACCTCCGAGGCAGGCCCCTTGAGATCGCTTTCGAAGGCGGCATACTGGTTGCGCACCGCTTCCCAATAGAAGGAGATGTGGCGGATCCATTGCGGGTCGAGGCCGGGATCGCGCTCGGTGCCCTTCAGCGCCTCGACGATGGAGCCCAGGCAGGGTTGCGAGGTGTTGCCGGAGAAGGAATCCATCGCCGCGTCGATGGCGTCGACGCCGGTCTCCACCGCCGCAAGCACCGTCGCCGCCGACAGGCCGGACGTGTCATGCGTGTGGAAGTGGATCGGCAGATCGGTCGATTCACGCAGCGCCTTGAACAGCACGCGCGCGGCCGATGGCTTCAAAAGGCCCGCCATGTCCTTGACCGCAATGATATGCGCGCCCGCCGCTTCCAGTTCCTTGGCCAGCCCGACATAATATTTGAGATCGTATTTGGCGCGCGCCGGATCGAGGATGTCGCCGGTGTAGCACATCGCCGCTTCGATCAGCTTGCCCTCGGCGCCGACGGCGTCCATGGCGACACGCATGTTCTCGACCCAGTTCAGGCAGTCGAAGACGCGGAACAGATCGACGCCGCCGCTCGCCGCCTGGCGGACGAAATGCTGCACGACATTGTCGGGATAGTTGGTGTAGCCGACGCCGTTGGCGCCGCGCAAAAGCATCTGCAGCAGAAGGTTGGGCGCCGCTTCGCGCACTTTGCTCAGCCGCTCCCACGGATCCTCGGTGAGGAAGCGCATGGCGACGTCGAAGGTGGCGCCGCCCCAGCATTCCAGTGAAAGCAGCTGCGGCAGCGCCCGCGCATAGGTGCCGGCGATACGGGCGATGTCGAAGGTGCGCATGCGCGTGGCGAGCAGCGACTGGTGGCCATCGCGCATCGTCGTGTCGGTGACCAGCACCTTCTCTTGCGCGCGCATCCATTGGGCAAACTTTTCCGGGCCGAGCGCGTCGAGCTTCTGGCGCGTGCCGTCGGGAATGCGGCCGGTGAACCAGGGGATGACGGGCGCGGCCGCATCGGCTTTCGGCATCGGCCGGCCGCGCGTCTCGGGGTGGCCGTTGACGCTGACATCGGCCAGATAGTTGAGCAGCTTGGTGGCGCGGTCCTGCCGCTTCACCTGCTGGAACAGCTCCGGCGTCGTGTCGATGAACTTCGTCGTGTAGGAGTTGTCCGCGAAGCTCGGGTGATTGATGATCGCTTCGAGGAAAGTGAGATTGGTGGCGACGCCACGGATGCGGAACTCGCGCAGCGCGCGGTTCATGCGCGCGATCGTCTCCGCCGCCGTCGGCGCCCAGGCCGTCACCTTCTCCAGCAGCGGATCGTAGAAGCGGGTAATCACCGCGCCTGAATAGGCCGTGCCGCCATCGAGGCGGATGCCGAAGCCGGTCGCGCCGCGGTACGCGGTGATGCGGCCATAGTCCGGGATGAAATTGTGCTCCGGATCCTCGGTGGTGATGCGGCACTGCAGCGCGTGGCCGTTGAGCCTGATGCCGTTTTGCGCCGGCACGCCCGATTCTGGCGTGCCGATGGCGAAGCCGTCGAGGATGTGGATCTGCGCCTTCACGATGTCGATGCCGGTCACCATTTCGGTGACGGTGTGCTCGACCTGGATGCGCGGATTGACTTCGATGAAGTAGAACTTGCCGGTGTCGGCATCCTGCAGGAACTCGACCGTGCCGGCGCCGATATAGCTGGTCTCGCGCGCGATCTTCAGCGCGTAGCCGCAAAGCTCCTGGCGCAGCGCCTCGCTGAGATATGGAGCCGGCGCACGCTCGACGACCTTCTGGTTGCGGCGCTGGATCGAGCAGTCGCGCTCGAACAAATGCACGGCATTGCCATGCGTGTCGCCCAGCACCTGGACCTCGACATGGCGGGCGCGCTCGATGAGCTTTTCGAGATAGACCTCGTCCTTGCCGAAGGCGGCCTTCGCCTCGCGCTTGCCTTCCATGACCTCGCGGGCGAGGTCGGCCTCCGCGCGGATGGCGCGCATGCCGCGGCCGCCGCCGCCCCACGAGGCCTTCAGCATCACCGGATAACCTACTTCCGCGGCGAGCTTCTTCACCGCTTCCATGTCGTCAGGCAGCGGGTCGGTGGCGGGCACAACCGGAACGCCGACCTCGATCGCCAGGTTGCGGGCAGCGACCTTGTTGCCAAGCCTGCGCATCGTCTCCGGCTTCGGCCCGATGAAGGTGATGCCGGCCGTGGCGCACGCCTCGGCGAATTCAGGACTCTCCGACAACAGGCCGTAGCCCGGATGGATGGCGTCAGCGCCGGACAGCCTGGCGACCCGGATCACCTCCTCGATCGAAAGGTAGCTTTCGATCGGTCCCATGTCCTTGGTCAGATGCGGCCCGCGCCCGACCTGGTAACTCTCGTCCGCCTTGAAGCGATGCAGCGAGTATTTGTCTTCTTCCGCCCAGATCGCCACGGTTTTGAGGCCCAGCTCGTTGGCCGCGCGGAAGACGCGGATGGCGATTTCGGACCGATTGGCGACGAGGATCTTCGTGATTGCCAAGGACTGGGCTCCAGCAGCGGAAGGGAAACGAAACCGGCGCAATGATTAGCGTGAAAATGCTGCAGCGCAAACAAAATCGCGCGACAGCTAAAACGATTTAAGTCGCCTGTTTGCGCCAAGGTCGCCAATTCACGACCACGAGCATCACCACGCGGTCGCACAAGCCGTTCCCCGAGGCGGCGCGTTGCGGTCGGGCGAAGGGACTCGCCAATAAAAAATGCCCGGCGCCTGGCGCCGGGCATCTCGAAAAGTCGTCTTTTATTTGCCGGCTTATTTCTCGAAGTAGCTGTACTTGCCGTCCTCGCCCTTCTTCCATTCGTAGATGACGTAGTCCGGACGGGTGATGTCGCCCTTGGCGTCATAACCGATATCGCCGATAGCCGTCTTCCACGGGCCGCCAGCCTTGATCGTCGCGGCAACCTTCTGCGCGTCGTCGGCGGAGCCGGTCTTGGCGATAGCCTGGGCGATGATCTGCACCGCGGCGTAGGAGTAGAGCGTATAGGCCTCCGGCTCGAAGCCGGCGGCGCGGAACTTCTCCACGACTTCCTTGGCGGCCGGGTTCTTGCGCGGATCCGGAGCGAAGGTGTTCAGCGTGCCGGCGACGGCGTCACCAGCGATCGAGGCCAGTTCGTTGGAGACGATGCCGTCACCCGAGAACAGCGGCGCCTTGAGGCCCTGGTCCGCCGACTGGCGGATGATCAGGCCGGCTTCGGTATGCAGGCCGCCCCAGTAGATGAGGGTGACGCCGTTTTCCTTCATCTTGGCGATGAGGGCCGAGAAGTCCTTGTCGCCGACGTTCACGCCTTCATACATCACTTCCTTGATGCCGTCGGCGTTCAGGTTCTTCTTGGTCTCGTCGGCGAGGCCCTGGCCGTAAGGCGTCTTGTCGTGGATGATGGCGATCTTGGCGTCCTTGAAGTTCTTGGCGATATAGTCGCCCGCCACCTTGCCCTGCTGATCGTCGCGACCGCAGGTACGGAAGGTGTTCCACAGGCCGCGCTCGGTGAGCTTCGGATTGGTGGCCGCCGGCGTCATGACGAGGATGCCGTTCTCGGCATAAACTTCCGACGCGGGAATGGTCACGCCCGAGTTGAAGTGGCCGTCGACATACTTGACGCCGTCAGCGACGAATTTGTTGGCGACCGAAATGCCCTGCTTGGGGTCGGAGACGTCGTCGCCGATTTCAAGCTTGAGCTGCTGGCCGTTGACACCGCCCGCCGCGTTGATATCGGCGACCGCCTGTTCCGCGCCCTTCTGCAACTGCGCGCCGAAAGCCGCGTTCGGACCGGTGATCGGACCGGCGACGCCGATCAGGATGTCGGCGGCCCACGCGTGACTGCTGAGCGCGACGAACGCGGTCAGCGCCACGGCGGACAAAAGTGATTTTTTCATTGAAACGCTCCCATTTACGGAGTGGGCGTGGATGATACTTTCATGCGATGCCCACCCTTATCGCAGAAAGCATAGAATGCCGATTTTCTGGCACTTGTCACGCCGATTCATCCCCGGAACGGCGTTAATCATGAACCTCAACCTTTTGGTTTCCAGCTCAATAAGGAAGCTCTTTCGTAGAGCCAGTTATACTGTGTCACCATCTGGTTGGTGCGCGTGTATTGATAGCCGAGGAACCCGAATATCATCAGCACGATGGTGTCGACGACATAGTACTGCAGCGAGAACATCGTGCCCGCGAACAGGGCGTGATGGATGAACCTTATGCCGACGCCGAGCCCAAGCATGTAGAAGAACAGCTGGACATGGCTGCTCCAGGTCTGCGCCGCAGCCTTCCCGGTCATCCATGCCGCCCAGCCGCCGAGCAGGCAGGTGACGAACAGGAACTGCCAGATCGAGGCTTCTTCGTAGAGAATGCCCATGATGAAGATCCCTCTTAGTGATGCCCGCCTTCGAGATAGGCGGCGCGCACTTCCGGATTGGCCAGCAGGTCCTTGCCGCTGCCGCTCATGGTCACGTTGCCGTTCACCATGACGTAGCCGCGGTCGGCGAGCTTGAGCGCGCCGAAGGCGTTCTGCTCGACCAGGAACACCGTCAACCCCTGCGTCTTGTTCAATTCGCGGATGGCGTCGAAGATCTGCTTGACGATCAGCGGCGCCAGCCCCAGCGACGGCTCGTCGAGCAGAAGCAGCTTCGGCCGCGCCATCAGCGCGCGCCCGATCGACAGCATCTGCTGCTCGCCGCCCGACAGCGTGCCGCCGCGCTGGGCGATGCGCTCCTTCAGCCGCGGGAACAGCGTGAACACCTTCTCGACGTCCTCGTCATAGTGCTTGAGGTTGTCGAGGCTGGCGCCCATCTGCAGGTTTTCCATCACCGTCATGCGTGGGAAGATGCGGCGCCCTTCCGGCGACTGGGCTATGCGCAAACGCGCGATCTCGTGCGTCGGCATCTGCGTGATGTCGGTGCCGGCGAAGGTGATCGTGCCCACGCGGGCGCGCGGCGCGCCGAAGATGGTCATCATCAGCGTCGACTTGCCGGCGCCGTTGGCGCCGATCAGCGCCACGATCTCGCCCTGGTTGACATTGACGTCGACGCCGTTCAGCGCCCGGATGTTGCCGTAGTAGGTCTGGACGCCCTTGATATCGAGCAGCGTTGTACCGGCCATCACTTACGTCCTCCGCGCTTGTCCGACGCGGGTTTGGCCGCGCTCCCCCGCGAGGGGTGGCTGGTCTCGACCTTTCCGGCATCGACACGGCGCGAGAATTCCGTCTCCTTGCCCGTGGCGAGTAGCTTTGCCTGGCCGACCCAGTCTTCGCGCGTTATGCGCCCGTCGAAGGCCAGATAGGCTTCGGCGGCCTCCACATCGGCCTTCTTCCAGGCGGCGATCTGGTCGAAATGGAAGATGCCGTGCTCGTTCAGCTTCTTCTCGTTGACCATGCCGATGCCCTTGATGCGGGTCAGGTTGTCGGCCTTGCCGCCGCGAGGGGCATCGAGGCGGTTGGAAACGCCACCGGCCTTCGCCGGCGCCTTCGCGGCAGGCTTCTTCGCTTCCGTTTTCCCACTGCCGGCTTTCGCTGCCGGCTTGCTGGCCGGCGCGCGCGAGACCGGCTTGCTGGCCACCGATGCGGCGCGTGCGTCCACCTGGGCGGCCTTCGAAGCGCCTTTCGATACCGTGACCCGTTCGCCCTGGTCCGCGTGTTCGACGGTATCGGTCACCGGTCCGGCGAAAAAGGAGGACGATGAGCCCGGACCATGCGCGGCATCCGGGCCGGTGTCCAACTGCTCGATCACATCCTCGTCGCCGACTTCCGTCAGCACCTCTTGCACTTCCTCGTCGTCGACGCCGAGATAGGCGGCGATGACGCGCGGGTCGGTTCTGACCGACTGCGGATTGCCGTCGGAGATCTTGCGGCCATATTCGAGCACCACGACGTGGTCGGAGATCTGCATGACCACCGACATGTCGTGCTCGATGAGCAGGATCGAGGTGCCCGTGTTGTTCTTGATGTCCATCAGAAGTTCGTTGAGCGCGGCCGATTCCTTCGGGTTGAGGCCGGCGGCCGGCTCGTCGAGGCACAGGAGTTCC
This sequence comes from Pseudomonadota bacterium, assembly GCA_040755925.1. Classification (GTDB taxonomy): domain Bacteria; phylum Pseudomonadota; class Alphaproteobacteria; order Rhizobiales; family Rhizobiaceae; genus Mesorhizobium. Next base: position 31,056 of record JBFLWR010000519.1, on the reverse strand, counting down.
GGTCCCGTGCACATGGCGCGCGCGATCTCCAGTCGCCGCTGCGCGCCATAGGGCAGGTCGCCGGCCGGGTCGTCGGCGCGGTCGACGAGATCGGCCTTCTCAAGCCAGTGCTTGGCAAGCTCGATCGACTCGGCCGACGCCTGGCGATAGCTCGGAACGCCGAACAGACCGAGGAAGGTGTAGCCGGACGCCTTCATCAGCTTGTTGTGCTGGGCGACGAGCAGGTTCTCCAGCAGCGTCATGCCTGAGAACAGGCGGATATTCTGGAAGGTGCGCGCCACCTTGGCGCGCGCCGGGATCTCGTGGTTGGCCAGGCGTTCGAGCAGGTAGCTGGAGCCGTCGCGCCGGTTGAGCGTGATCATTCCTTCCGACGGCTTGTAGAAGCCGGTGATGCAGTTGAACACCGTCGTCTTGCCGGCGCCATTCGGCCCGATCAGCGCGGTGATCTCGCCGCGCTTGGCCTGGAAGGACAGGTCGCCGATGGCGATCAGGCCACCGAACTTCATCGACAGGTGCTCGACCTGCAGGATGAGATCGCTTGCGGAAGCTTGCGCGTTCATCAGCCGTGGCCCTCCTTCGTAAAGGAGCCTGAGACCGCTTTTCGCTCCTTCAGGAAGGCCGTCGGTTCCCGGCTGCCGACGAAACCGCGTGGTTTCCAAAGCATGACGATCACCATGGCCATGCCGAACAGCAGCATGCGGTAGAGTTCCGGCGTGAAGTCGGGGCCGAACACCGCCTTGAGGAAGTCCAGCTCGCGCAGGATTTCGGTGCCGCCGATCATGACCAGCGCCGCCACAGCGATGCCGCCCAGTGAGCCCATGCCGCCGAGCACGACGATGGCAAGGATGATGGCCGATTCCAGGAAGACGAAGGATTCGGGGCTGACGAAGCCTTGCCGGGCGGCGAAGAACGAGCCGGCGAAACCGCCGAACATAGCGCCGGTGGCAAAAGCCGTCAGCTTGGTCGTGGTGGTGTTGATGCCGAGCGACCGGCAGGCGATCTCGTCCTCGCGCAGCGCTTCCCAGGCACGGCCCACGGGGAGACGGCGCAGCCTGATGGTGACGAAAGCGGTGAGGAAGCAGAGCCCCAGGATCAGGTAGTAGAGGAAGATCTTGTAGTAGGCGCCCGACTGGGCAATGCCCAGCACCTTGGCGATGTAGTTCGGATCCGACACGTTGAACGACATCAGGCCGAAGAACGAGACCTTGGGGATGCCGGAAACGCCGGCCGAGCCGTTGGTCACCTCGCGCCAGTTGATCAGAACGAGGCGGATGATCTCTCCGAAGGCCAGCGTCACGATCGCCAGATAGTCGCCGCGCAGCCGCAGCACCGGGAAGCCGAGCATCACGCCCCAGAAGGCGGCCATGCAGCCGGCGGCCGGCAGCAGGATCCAGAAAGAAAGGCCGAAATGCGTGCCGAGCAACGCGTAGGCATAGGCGCCCACGGCGTAGAAGGCCACGTAGCCGAGATCAAGCAGGCCGGCCAGGCCGATGACGATGTTCAGCCCCCAAGCCAGCATCACATAGATCAGGATCTGGATGCCGAAGTTGTCGACCCATTTCAGCGAGCCCTGGAACCCGACCAAAAGCACGATTATCACCGGATACAGCAACAGCCCGGCGACACCGATCTTATTGAAGTTGCGACGCAAGAAGCCTGGCTCCGTCGCTGCGACCGCGGGAGCCTTGGCCTTTTCGACTTTCGACCGCTCCATCGCCGGAACCGCGTAGGCCACATAGAGGAAACGGCCGACGGCAACGGCGCCGACCACCAGGGCAAGCAGGCCCCAGCGCTGCACGAGGATGAGTTCGTTGTTGATGTTCTGGTCGGTCCTGAGACCGATGAACAGCACGAACAGGCCGAGCGCTATGGCGCCGGCATAGAGCGCTTCACGCAAAGCGCGCTGCACGGGAGTAGCGACGACGTCGCGCTCCGAGGACACGGTAGCGGCCATGAGGATCAGACCTTTTCGACTTCAGGCCGGCCCAGAATGCCGGAGGGCAGGAAGATGAGCACGATCGCCAGGATCGAGAAGGCCGCGACGTCCTTGTAGTCGATGGAGAAATAGGCCGACCACATGCTCTCGATGAAGCCGATCAGGAGCCCGCCGAGCACCGCGCCCGGCAACGAGCCGATGCCGCCGAGCACGGCGGCCGTGAAAGCCTTCACGCCCGGCACGAAGCCGTCGGAAAACACCACCACGCCGTAGTACATCAGGAAAAGCGTGCCAGCGACGGCGGCAAGGGCGGCGCCCATGATGAAGGTGATGGAGATCGTGCGGTCGACGTCGATGCCGAGCAGCGCGGCCATCTTGCGGTCCTGCTCGCAAGCGCGCTGCGCACGGCCGAGAGCCGTCCGGTTGACGAGATACCAGAAGATCGCGAGCAGCACTGCGGTGACGATCACGATGATGATCTGCTTCAGCGAGATCGAGATGCCGTCGATCGTGTAGACCTTGCTGACCAGCGGCGGGATCGGCTTGTTGCGCGGCCCTTGAGTGACCTGCACGAAGTTCGACAGCGCGATCGACATGCCGATGGCGGTGATCAGCGGCGCCAGCCGGAACGAACCGCGCAGCGGCCGATAGGCCACTTTCTCGATCGTCCAGTTGTAGAGGCTGGTCAGAAGCATCGCCACGATCATCATGATCAGGAGCGCTATCACCACCGGCACGGAATAGAACAGCGCGCCGAGGATCAGGAAGACGATGAGCGCCGTGAAGGCGCCGACCATGAAAATATCGCCATGGGCGAAATTGATCATGCCGATGATGCCGTAGACCATCGTATAGCCGATTGCGATCAGGCCATAGATCGATCCCAGCGTCAGCCCGTTGATAAGCTGCTGGACGAAGTACTGCATATTTATGCGGCTCCCCTGGAATGTCGCCTCCTCAGACGCATTCCTTTTCGTATTTCCCCTAGTCGTAAAGTTTCGAGCCCGGATTGCAACGTGATTTTTCAACCGCCTTGCGTGTTTTGGAAGCACGCGATCCGATTGCCCGTTTTTTCGCACCCAGCCCCTGGACTATCGCGGACCCTATCATTGGCACAACGCAATGTCTTTGACGATTCCGACCTATAATGCGCAGCATTTCGAAGAAATCACCGTCAAAATAAGTTGATGAGGAGATTCCTTGCGTCGGCGAGGTCAACCCATTTTATCCGGAGAGGCTTCCGCTACGTGAGCCCGTGACGGTTATGTGACGATGAAACCGTGCGCGAACGGATCGCGATCGTCGATGAAGATGGTGTTCAGTCCGGTCATGCGCGCCCAGCCGCCGATCGAGGGGATGATCGCCGGTTTGCCGGCCACGCTGACCTCCTTTTCGACCCTGCCCTTGAACAGCGAGCCGATGATCGACTCATGCACGAAGCTGTCGCCGGCCTTGAGCCTGCCCTTGGCGTGCAGCTGCGCCATCCGCGCCGAGGTGCCGGTGCCGCAGGGCGACCGATCGATCGCCTTGTCGCCATAGAACACGGCGTTGCGCGCATCGGCCTCGGCGTGCCGCGGCTTGCCGGTCCACAGCATGTGCGACAGCCGGTTGATGCCGGGGTTCTCCGGATGCACGAATGAATACTTCTCGTTGAGACGCTGCCGCACCACCGGGCTCCAGGCGATGAGATCGCCGGCCGAATGATCGGCCATGTCGTGGTAGTTCTTCTGCGGTTCCACGATGGCGTAGAAATTGCCGCCATAGGCGACATCGACGCTGATCTCGCCCAGCACCGGGCATTCCACCGTCAGGCCCTCGGCGTAGAGGAAGGACGGCACGTTGGTGATGCGCACCTCCTCGACATACTCGCCTACCTGCTTGTACTCGGCGATCACCAGGCCTGCCGGCGTGTCTAGCCTCAGCACGCCCGGCGTCTTGGGCTTCACCAGTCCATGCTCGATCGCCATCGTCACCGTGCCGATCGTGCCGTGGCCGCACATCGGCAGGCAGCCCGAGGTCTCGATGAAGAGGATGGCGATGTCGCAGTCCTCCCGCGTCGGCGGATAGAGGATCGAACCCGACATCACGTCATGGCCGCGCGGCTCGAACATCAGTCCGGTGCGGATCCAGTCATATTCGGCGAGGAAATGCGCGCGCCGTTCCATCATCGTCGAGCCCTGCAGCAGCGGCCCGCCGCCGGCGACCAGCCGCACCGGATTGCCGCAGGTGTGGCCGTCGATGCAGAAGAAGGATTTCTTGGCCATGATGCTCCTCGGAATTTTCAAAGCCGCGCGGGTGTCAGAACCGTTGCGGACGGAAAGGGGTAAGATCGAGCGGCGGAGTCTGCCCGACAACGAGATCGCGGATCAAGCGGCCGGTGGCAGCCGACTGGGTCAGACCGAGATGGCCATGGCCGAAAGCGTAGAAGACGTTTGGCGCCAGCGCCCGCCCGATGACCGGCAGCGAATCCGGCAATGACGGACGGAAGCCCATCCATTCGCGGCCGCCCGAGGGATCGAGCCCTGGCAGGAAGCGTCTCGCCTTCTCCAGCATGGCCTTGGAGCGCGCGAAATTCGGCGGCCGCTCGATGCCGCCGAGCTCGACGGCGCCGCCGACGCGCAGGCCCGTTTCGAGCGGCGTGATGACGAAGCCGTGCCCAGAAAAGATCAGCTGCCGCTTCACGTCGAATGCGGCAGCCGGCAGCGTCGTGTTGTAGCCGCGCTCGGTCTCGAGCGGGATGCGGTCGCCGAGGTTCTTGGCCAGCAGGTGCGACCAGGCGCCGGCGGTGATGACGAGCTGCTTCGCCGTCCGGACAGAGCCATCGGCAAGAATGATCCTCGCCCCTTCCGCGCCGGCCTCGACGCGATCGACGCGCGCATGTTCGAAACGGGCGCCGAGCCGTTCGGCATAGGCCCACACCGCCTTGCCGATCAGCTTCGGGTCGGCGACCGTCTTCCAGCCCGGCACGAAGGTACCCTTGATGAAACGCGGCGCCAGGCCCGGCTGCAGGGTTGCCATCGCCTCGCCCTCGACATGGCGGAAGCCGATGCCGAAGCGCTGACGCTCCGCCCAGCCCGACAGCGACGCGCGGAACTCCGCTTCGCTTTCGTAAAGCTCCAGCGAGCCGTCCTCGCGCAGCATCGGCTTCGTGCCGGAGCGGTCGAGCAGGCCCATCCATTCGGCCTCGGCCAGCCTCATCATGCCGGCCTGCGCCGCCAGGCTCGCCTCATAGTGCCTGGCCGCGCCCGCCCGCCAGAAACGGATCAGCCACGGCAGCAGTTTGGGGAGATAGGAAGGAGGAATGGCCAGCGGCCCGAGTGGGTCGGCCAGCCATTTCGGCAATTGCCTGAGCATGCCCTTGTGCGCCAGCGGCAGCACGTCGGAGAAGGCGAAGGCGGCGGCATTGCCGGAACTCGTCTCCTCGCAGATGCCGGTGCGGTCGAAGACCGTGACGTTACGCCCAGCTTCGGCGAGATAGGTCGCAACGGCGATGCCGACGATGCCGCCACCGATGACGGCGATGTCTTCGCCATCACCGGATGAAGGCGCCCGCTGGGGGGATGAGGGGCGGCGCCCCTGTTCTGGCGAATTGGAATTTCCCTGCACGCGGCTGCTGCCTCCAGTCTGACTGCCACCATCTTCTCTCCCTGAAAGGGAAGAAGATAGCCCTCAGAACGCGGGCAGGGTCGGACGCACGGCCAGCGCGTCCTTGACGATCTTTTCCACCGCTTTGCGGCGTTCGCCCGAAAGCGGCTGGCGCGGCATGCGCACGCGATCGTTGGTGTTGATGGCGAACACTTCGGCAAGCTTGATGTTCTGGACCAGATAGGTCGAGACATCGAGATCAAGCAGCGGCCGGAACCAGCGGTAGATCTTCAACGCCTCCTCGCGGCGGCCCTGCTTCATCAACTGGAAGATGGCGACAGTCTCGCGCGGGAAGGCGGTGACCAGGCCAGCCACCCAGCCAATGGCGCCGACCGACAGCGCCTCGAAGGCCAGATTGTCGACGCCGGTGAAGAGATCGTAGCGGTCGCCGAGGCGGTTGATGATCTCGGTCGTGCGGCGGATGTCGTCGGACGATTCCTTGATGGCGACGAACCGCTTGTCGGACGCCAGCTCCTCCATCAGGTCGACGGTGACGTCGACGCGGTAGGCGAGCCGGTTGGAGTAGATCATGACCGGCAGGTCACCGGCCTCCGCAACGGCGCGAAGCGCGGCGACGGTCTCTTCCGGATTGGTGTGGTAGATCGGGCTCGGCACCACCATCAGACCGCTGGCGCCTTCCTTGGCGGCGCGGCGCGCGATGCTCGCCGCCTCGCGGGTGCCAGCCTCGTTGACGGTCATAAGCACTGGCTTCTTACCGGCAACCTTCTGCGCCGTCTTCAGCACCTCGATCTTCTCGTCATGCGACAGCATCGGCCCTTCGCCGAGCGAGCCGCAGACGATGATGCCGTCGCAACCGGCTTCCATCTGCAGGCCGTAGCAGCGCTCCATCTCGGCATGGTCGAGGCGGTCATCGGCGGTGAATTTGGTCGTGACTGCGGGAATGACTCCGGTCCACATGGCTATGTCTCCATCTGATATATCAGTCATATATCTATTAAGAACTGGCCTGTCAACGCTGAATCCGCTATGATATATGGAAAATATATCAGGAGCCTGCCCTTGATCTCCCCGCTGATATCCACCGAGACGAGCACGCCCTTCGAGCCAGCGACGAGCAAGGCCTACCGCACACTCGAACACATGATCGTCACCCTCGAGCTGGCGCCCTCGAGCTTCGTCACCGAGGGCGCGCTGATCGAGCGGCTGGGCCTCGGCCGCACGCCGGTGCGCGAGGCGATCCAGAGGCTCGCCTGGGAGGGCCTGCTGGACGTCAGGCCCCGCGCCGGCATCGCGGTCGCCGCGCTTCACCCCGGCGACTGGCTGCGCGTCATCGACGCCAGGCGCGGCGTCGAGGTGGTGCTGGCTCGCTCGGCCGCCCGCTTCGTCACCCGCGAGGCCGCGGATCGTTTTCATGAAGCCGCCCTTGCCATGCAGCGCGCGGTGATCTCGGGCAACGTGCTTGCCTTCATCCAGGCCGACAAGGCGCTCGACGAGGCGCTGGCGATCGCCGCCGACAACCCTTTCGCGGCGCGCGTGGCGGCGCCACTGCAGACGCACAGCCGGCGTTTCTGGTTTCGCTACAAAGCCGACACGGGACTCGCCGAATCGGCCGAGCATCATGTCGCGCTGATCCGCTCGATCCTGGACGGTGACGAGGAAGGCGCCGCCAAGGACGCCAAGAAACTGATGGCGCTGCTGCGCGGCCACGCCGAGGTGGCCGCGACACGCTGATTGCGATGGCTCAGATACCGTGCGCCGCGGCAGTGACGGCCATGGTATTTTCCCATCCGTCACCGGCCGCGAGGATGCAGCTCCGGTCCCTGACGTCGGTTACCAGCATGGTCCATGTGCCGCTCGCCGAGACATATATCTCGATGACGGCTGTTTGCCCGGCCACTCCATAACCGACCTGCTTCTCCTGGAAGGCCTGTGCCAAACGGGCGACCAGGTCGCTGTGGCTGCCGCAGACGATTTGCGCCCGCGCGGGAAATGCCGACACCAGCGCCATGGCGGCGCCGGCCACCGCCAGCTTGCTCCATCGAAACGAAAATACGCGTGCCATTGCGCACCTCCTTTGCCTTCGCGTTCGGGCGAGGAGGCACATCGGCCGCCTCAGCGCGCCGTAACGCTCCAGGCCGGACTGGACGTCTCCATTACGTCACTCCTTGTGGTTTCCGGTCTGTCAGGGAATTCACGATTCCCTGGATTCGATATGGTGAGCCCTCCCGGGGAAGACAAGCGGCTGTCCAGTGGAGCGACCGAGCTTCCACGATGAGAGCGGCTTGCAACCTCGTTTCGCTGTCAGGCGCCCGGCGTGGCCGCAGTGATCGTCGGGCTGTCCCAGCCCTCGCCGACCGACAGGATGCAACTCTGGCCCTTCGTATCGGAAGCAAGGACCGTCCAGCTGCCCTGGTCGGAGACGAATATCTCGAGCACGACATTCGGATTGACCAGCCCGCTGCCGGCTGCGCTTTCATGGAACTTGCCGCCGAGCGCCTTGACTATGTCGGCGCGTGGCGCGCATTGCGTGGCCGCGCCTGCTTGAGCGACAGGGGCGCATAACGCAACCGCCGCCAGCAACATGGTTGGCATAAGATGACGTGTCATCCGACACCTCCTGCGCCAGACGAAACCCCCGGCCGCAACCGGCGCTGCTTGATTGGCCTGCGCACGTGGCAGGAACACAGGCTAAGATCGATGCCGGGGAGTTGGTTCCATCACATTAGCGTTTTCGCGGAGACCTTGGCCTAATGCATGTCGCCTAAAAGTGCGCAGCGGTTTTGGGACAACGACATGCATCAGTATAAAGACTTAAAGCGCGTCACGTGAATCCGTTCAAACGCGACGCGCTTTAAATGAAAAAAGGCCCGGAGGTCCGGGCCTTTCTCGTTCGAATGGGGCAACGCTCAATTCATCGTCGGGATGACGAACTCGGCGCCGTCCTTGATGCCGGACGGCCAGCGCGAGGTGACCGTCTTGGTCTTGGTGTAGAAGCGGAACGCGTCCGGGCCATGCTGGTTGAGGTCGCCGAAGGACGACGCCTTCCAGCCGCCGAAGGTGTAGTAGGCGATCGGAACCGGGATCGGCACGTTGACGCCGACCATGCCGACCTGGACACGGCTAGCGAAGTCGCGCGCGGCGTCGCCGTCACGGGTGAAGATGGCGACGCCATTGCCCATCTCGTGGTCGTTGGCGAGCTTGATCGCATCCTCGTAACGCGGCGCGCGAACAACCGAGAGCACCGGTCCGAAGATTTCTTCCTTGTAGATGCGCATGTCCGCCGTCACGTTGTCGAACAGGCAGCCGCCCATGTAGTAGCCGTTCTCGTAGCCCTGCATCTTGAAGCCGCGGCCGTCGACGACGAGCTTGGCGCCTTCCTTGACGCCGATGTCGACATAACCCTTCACGCGTTCCAGCGCCTGCGCCGTCACCAGCGGGCCGAAATCGGCCGAGGAGTCGGTCGACGGACCGACCTTCAGGCTCTCGACGCGCGGGATCAGCTTTTCCATCAGCCGGTTGGCCGTGTCGTTGCCGACCGGCACGGCCACCGAGATCGCCATGCAGCGCTCGCCGGCCGACCCGTAGCCGGCGCCGATCAGCGCATCGACCGTCTGGTCCATGTCGGCGTCGGGCATGATGATCATGTGGTTCTTGGCGCCGCCGAAGCACTGCACGCGCTTCCCGGCCGCCGTGCCGCGCGAATAGATGTAGTGGGCAATCGGCGTCGAGCCGACGAAGCCGACGGCCTTGATGTCCGGATCGTCGAGGATGGCGTCGACCACTTCCTTGTCGCCGTTGACGACGTTGAGGATACCGGCGGGCAGGCCCGCTTCGATGAACAGCTCGGCGATGCGGATCGGCACGCCCGGGTCACGCTCGGAAGGCTTCAGGATGAACGCATTGCCGCAGGCGATCGCCGGCGCGATTTTCCACAGCGGGATCATCGCCGGGAAGTTGAACGGCGTGATGCCGGCGACGACGCCGAGCGCCTGGCGCATCGAATAGACGTCGATGCCGGGACCGGCGCCGTCGGTGAACTCGCCCTTCATCATGTGCGGGGCGCCGATGCAGACTTCGACCACCTCGAGGCCGCGCTGGATGTCGCCGCGGGCGTCGGCAACGGTCTTGCCATGCTCGCGCGCCAGGATATCCGCCAGTTCGTCATAGTCGCGCTGGACCAGTTCGAGGAACTTCATCAGCACGCGCACGCGGCGCTGCGGGTTGGTGGCGGCCCACTTGGGCTGCGCGGCCTTGGCGTTCTCGACCGCGGCGCGCAATTCGGCCTGCGAGGCCAGCGCCACCGTGCCGCGCACGGAGCCGTCCATCGGCTGCATCACGTCCTGCTTGCGCCCGCTGGTGCCGGCGACACGCTTGCCGCCGATGAAATGACCGTACTCGATCATGCTTTCTCTCCCTGGTTTTGGTGATGGCGCATTGTCCGCCTTTGCGGCCGCGATGGCAACGCGAGGAAGATCGCAACCGTTGTGCGCAAAATAGACAACGTTGACCAACTGTGCATTAATTGCCGCAAATGACGAAGCGCGCTTTTGCCGGACAATTGCAGGGACTATCCTCATGAATTGGGATGACGTGCGCATCTTCCTCGCCGTGGCGCGCGCCGGGCAGATCCTCGGCGCGGCAAAACGTCTGGAGCTCAACCATGCCACCGTCTCGCGTCGCATCGCGGCGCTTGAGGAGGCGCTGCGGACAAAGCTCTTCCGCCGGCTGACCACCGGCAGCGAGCTGACGCCGGCCGGCGAACGCTTCCTCGACATTGCCGAGCGCATGGAGAGCGACATAATCGCCGCGCGCTCGACCATCGCCGGCGAGGGCGACGACGTTTCCGGAACGGTGCGCATAGGCGCCCCCGACGGCTTTGGCGTCGCCTTCCTGGCCAAGCGCCTTGGCGAGCTGACCGCGCTTCACCGCGAGCTCACCATCCAGCTGGTGCCGGTGCCGCGCTCCTTCTCGCTGTCCCGGCGCGAGGCCGATATCGCCATCACCGTCGAGCGGCCGACCGAGGGACGATTGGTGGCTGGAAAGCTGGTCGACTACACGCTCGGCCTGTTCGCCTCGCTCGCCTATGCCGAAGCGAACGGACTGCCCAGGACCGCCGCCGAACTCGGCCGACACGCGCTGATCGGCTATGTGCCGGACCTGATCGTCAGCCCGTCGCTCGATTATGCGGCCGAATTCAGCCCCGACTGGCGCTCGAGCTTTGCCATCTCCTCCGCGCTCGGCCAGGCCGAAGCGGTGCGCTCCGGGGCCGGCATCGGCATCCTGCACACCTTCGTCGCCCGCTCGATGCCGGAGCTGGTGCCCGTCGACATCGTCGCGCCGATCCGCCGCGCCTACTGGCTGGTCTATCACGAGTCGGTCAGGCCGCTGCGCCGGGTGCAGATCGTCGCCAATTTCATCACCAGGGCGGTCGAGCGGGAAAGATCCCTATTCGTCTAATGCATGTCGCCCAAAAGTGCGCAGCGGTTTTGGGACAACGACATGCATCAGAACAAAGACTTGAAGTGCATCACGTGAATCCGTTCAAACGCGACGCGCTTTAGCGCTCGTCGAGGACGAACGACCTGACCACCCTGTCCGCCTGTTCGGCGAGCGGCGCCCACATCAATTTCGTCTGCTCGACGCTGTCGCTCACCAACCCGCAGGTCACGAGGCCAAAGCGGTTGCCACGCATCGAAAGCGCGACCTTGGCATGGCCCGGAGAGCTCGAGTCGCTATCGGTCAGCCGGAAATCCATGTCGGCGATGCGCGCCGGATAGCCGTCGGGGAAGTGTATCAATTCCTCGTTGCTGAATTCGGCTGAATTGAAACCGGCTCCAACGGTCTCCTGCCAGTCCTTCAGCGACCATTCCGTTTCGAAGAGCGCCCTGGGATCGGCTGGCGAATCCGGGGCTGACGGATCGTACGGCCCTGCCGAAACCCGGCATGTCAGGCCTTTTTCACCGGATTTGACCTTGAGCCGGATGGTTTTGCCGGACGGCTGCTCTGTCGTCCATTCCTCGGGATAGGTCAGCGAAAAGCCGTTCTCGCTGTCGTGGACGGTCTTGTCGGCAGCGACCGCCGCCCAAGCGCAAACCACATATCCGGTTGCCACAGCCAGACGAACAAGCCGCTTCACGATACCCTCCCCTGCCACAACCAATAATAGCACGGGCAGCGCGCCGGTGCCGCCTTGCACTTGCCACAAAGTGGGCGAGTGTGGCACGGCGCATTTGCGTCCGGATGGGCTGGGCGCGAGGGGGATGTGGAAAGCCAGCGGAAACATGCGCGCCGTTCCTGCCATATTGCCGCTGCTGATCCTGGCCGACTGCGCCAATCCCTGGACCCGCGTTCCCGAAGCGGAGCTGCCGAAGCCGGTCCGCTATGCGATGGCCCGCCCCTCGCCTTTCGTCATCGGCAACTACTGCGGCCCCGGCACCCGCACCGGCGATCTTTCCGCCAAACCGGTCGACCGGCTCGATGCCGCGTGCCAGATTCACGACGCCTGCTATATCGCCCAGCACGACCATTGCGACTGCGACGGCGCCCTCGTCGCCTCGGCGAGAGCGATCCTCGACGACAAGAAAGCACCAAGGGCGATGCGCGCCGAAGCGGAACTGCTCATCGCCACTTTCGCCATCCCCGTTTGCGAGGTTTTCCCGCACGGCTTCATGCCGCCGCGCGACCCGGCCTTGCTGAAGACCATGAACGGGGCGGCGGGGTGAGCGCAATATCCGTCGGAACAAGGCTGCTGCTCGGGCTGGTGCTGACCATGCTGGCCGGCTGCGCCGGCATGCCCGGCCGTTCGGCCTGCGCCTTCTTTCCAGGCGACGAAGCCTGTCGCCGCTCCCCGATCTCCGCGGATGTCACCGGCGCCGAAATCGCCACGGCGCGCTATTTCTCAGGCGACGGCAACGACGCCTATGACCGGGCATTCCAGGCACTGCTTGCGCAGAGCCGGATTGATGCACTGGATCGCACGAACGGCACCGGCCGTTTCGGCCGTGACTGGCGCGATGTGCAGAACGGCGACTTCCGGTCGACCTATCGCGCGCTCGGTAAACTGGCCAAGCCGCTCGACTCGGTCGAATTGCCGGTCGCCTCCGGCAGGCCGGGCAAGGGCCGTTTCGCCGGGCCCTGGCGCATGTCGCGCCAGACACTCTATCTCGACGCCGCCGCCCGGCCTTCGGAACCCAAGACGTTCAGCTTTTCCGGGCTCGAGGCCCGCTCCGTCGAGATCGTGCTGCGCCAGGACGGCCAGCAGCCGATCGCCATTGACGGCGCTTGCGACGGGCCGGTGGCGATCCGCGATGCCGGTCGTTCGAGCACCATCGCCAGGGGCTCCGCATTCCATGTCAGCCTGCTAGGCGCCGAGACGTCGGTCAGTCTCTTCCCCGACCAGGCGCTCAAGCGTTGCGACCTGCACGTCAGCTCCGGCCTTGCGCCGGCCGGCGCGAAGCTGACAATCCTGCGCGAAGAAACAGCCGACCCCTGGATTGCCGGGCTGGACAGCCGCTACGACCGCTGCCCGGTGCCCGATCCGGCAGGCCTGGAGGAGCTCGATCGGGTATTCTATGCCGGACGCTGGCTCTCGCAGACCTGCGCGCTGCCGCTCGGAGAGCCACGCCTGCTGCGCAAGTCTCGCGACGGTTTCAACGCCAAGGTCGAGGCGCTGCTCGGCAAGACCTTGCCCGACAGCGCCTTCGACGAGGCCGACCCGGAACTGCCGCTCGATTTCTCCAACGCGCCGAAGCTCAGGCTGATTTATCTGTCGTCGCTGGAGTTCAAGGCGGATTTCTCCGGCCGCATCATGGAACGGCTGATCCGCCATCACGCCGCCCTGGGCACGAAGGTGCGCATCATGGTGACCGACGTGCTGGAGCGCGAAAAGGACGACGCCCTGCTGCACCGGCTCGCGGCCGAGTACCCCAATGTCCAATTGCAGGAATACCGCTGGAAGGCCGACCACGGCGCGCCGTTCGACGAGCAGATTTCACAGCTGCACAAGACGCACCATATCAAGATGCTGGCGACGCTAGCCGACCAGCCCGGCCGCTCGCGGGTGATCATCGGCGGCCGCAACATCCATGACGGTTTCCTGTTCCACAGCCCGGTCGACCTGACGCGCTACCCCGAGCTGCAGCAGTACGGCAAGACCGACGGCTTCTCGCTGAACTACTACTCCAACTGGAGCGACTTCGACATGGAGATCGCCGATCAGGCGACCGTCGAGACGCTTGCCGCGCATCTCTCGACCGTCTGGCTGCGCGACGCCGACACCAACCTGTCGCGGCCGTTCTCCATTCCGGTGCGTTCCGACGGCGGCCGCCCGCAAGGCGTGGCGCGGCATTTCATTTCCGTGCCTTACGAGGATGGCCATGCGCTCGAAAACTATTTCGTCGAGCTGATCGACAGCGCCGAGCATCGCATCGAGATCGTCAATCCGTACCTCAACCTCACGCCCGCCCTCGCCCGTGCTTTCGACAGGGCGCTGGCGCGGGGCGTCAGGATCGACATCGTCGGCCGCATCGACCTAAAGGGCGATATCGGCGGCAGGTTTCTCACCGCGCTCAACAAGCTGTTCGTCGAGAGATATGGCGACCGTGTCAATATCCGCGAATTCAAGGCGCCGGATGTCGTGCTGCATTCCAAGATCATGATGATCGACCAGAGGCTGGTCACCGTCTCCTCGGTCAACTTCAACAACCGCAGCTTCCTCCACGACAGCGAGAACGGCATGGTGGTGCTTGACCCGGCCTTCTATCGCCGCATGAAGCCGATCTATGACGACTATCTCGCCCATTCGCAGCCGGTCGCCACCAATGTCAGCATTGGCTGGGCTTACCGGCTGCTGTTCAGCAACGCCTGGGTCAGCCAGGCCTTCTGAAGACCCACCGCCTATTTGATGTAGCGATCCGGGCTGAGGTCGAGCGCATTGATCTCCGGCACCCGGTTGGAGACGATGTCGGCAAGCACCTTGGCTGAGCCGCAGGCCATCGTCCATCCCAGCGTGCCATGGCCGGTGTTGAGGTAGAGGTTGGACAATTCGCTGCGGCCCACAAGCGGCGGCCCGTCCGGGGTCATCGGCCTCAGCCCGCACCAGAAGGTCGCGGCCCTGAGGTCGCCGCCGCCCGGGAAGAGATCGCCGACGGAATGCTCCAGCGTGCGGCGGCGCGATTCGTGCAGGCGCAGGTCGTAGCCGGAAATCTCCGCCGTGCCGCCGACCCGGATGCGGTCGCCAAGCCTGGTGATCGCCACCTTGTAGGTCTCGTCCATGACGGTCGACACCGGTGCTGCGTCCGCATTGGTGATCGGCACGGTGATCGAGTAGCCCTTCACCGGATAGACCGGGATCGGCCGCTTCATCTTGCGCATGAACTGCGAGGAATAGCTGCCCATCGCCATCACATAGGCGTCGGCCGTGCGCCAGCCCTTGTCCGTGCTGATGCTGGCGACGCGGTTGCGGTTCCTGATGACGCGGCGGATCGTCGTGCCGTACTCGAAGGTGACGCCGCGCGCCACGCAGAGCTCGGCCAGCCGGTCGGTGAACATCTTGCAGTCGCCGGTCTCGTCGCCGGGCAGCCTGAGGCCGCCGACGAATTTGTCGCGCACGCCGGCCAGCGCCGGCTCGGCCGCGATGCAGCCGTCCCGGTCGAGAAGTTCATACGGAACGCCGTATTTCTTCAGCACCTCGACGTCGCCGCCCGTGCCGTCGAGCTGCTTCTGCTTGCGGAACAGCTGCAGCGTGCCCTTGGCCCGTTCGTCATAGGCGATGCCGGTCGCGGCGCGCAGCGCCTTCAGCGTATCGCGGCTGTATTCGGCCACCGGCACCATGCGCGACTTGTTCAGCGCATAGCGCTCGGCCGTGCAGTTGCGCAGCATCTTGATGAGCCACGTCCACATGTTGAGATCGAAGGCCGGCCGCACAACCAGCGGGCCATGCTTCATCAACAGCCACTTGATAGCCTTGACCGGAATGCCGGGGCCGGCCCATGGCGACGCGTAGCCGGGCGACACTTCGCCGGCATTGGCGAAGCTCGTTTCAAGCGCCGGTCCTTGCTGCCGGTCCATCACGGTTACTTCATGGCCGGACTCGGCAAGGAAGTAGGCGGTGGTGACACCGATGACGCCGCCGCCCAACACCAGGATTTTCATTTTATTATCTACTCCTCAAAGGCCGATCATGCCGCCGAAGGGCCCGGATCGTCCCCTTCTGTCTGCCGGATTTTGCCGCGCCCGCCAAGAGGCCAATGGTCCGCTGCGGCGCTATAGACGAGCCTGAGACCATGCGCCGGCCGTCTTGCCGTGGCGTGCCTCTCCCGCATGACGCGCCGCGCTGCTTCCGGCTGGTAAGCCACATCCTCGAGCACAATCCGCTCGGCTTTGCCGTCGGGCCGTTCGACCAGTACGGATTGGCCGGTCGTCATGCCGAGCAGGCAGAGGCCGCGCCAGGTGCCGATCGGCAGGCCGGACCCCACGGGCGCGGAGGCTTCGGCTTGCAGCAGCGTCCGCGTCTCGGCCGGACCGCCATCGACGCGGAAGACCACGCGGCTGTTGAGCGTCGCGACATCGGGCTCGACCGCGCCGATCGAAACAACGCTGCTTTCGGCAAGCTTGCCTTCGAGCATCGCCACGATCGGGTCGGCGAAGGCGCGCCGGCGCGTCAGCATCACCTCGAGAACCGCGAAGTCCTTCGTCGTCAGGCTGTAAGTCGTCCCGGTCATGGCGCGCTCCGGGCCGGCGGCTGCTCGACGGCGTCGATGGTGGCGGAGAGAACCCTGCCGTCGCGGCTGCGCCAGCTGACCGTGCGCCCGGCGCGAGCGCCGATCAGCGCCGTTCCGAGCGGCGTGAGCACGGAAATGCGCTTTTCCGCGATGTCCGCCTCGCCCGGATAGACCAGCGTGACGCGTTGGACGCTGTCTTCGTTGTCCCGAAGCGTGACGATGGAGCCCATCCGCACCACATCGGCGGGCATCGCCGCCTCGGCCGCTATCCTGGCGCGGTCCATTTCCGCGAGAAGACCCTCGGCCATCTCGGGCGTGCGCTCGAGAAAGGCCTGGGCAAGGCCGCTCAGCCGGTCGTGATCGGCGCTGCTGACCACGATGGAGTTTCGGGAGCGCGATTGTGTTGTTGCATGCATGGCAAAACCTCATGAACTGGCGCATCGGCGAACGATGCGCGCAGCCGCCGGGTCAGCGGCGGCGAAAAAGCCGACAGCCGCGAGGGGCTGGCTGGCTCGATGAAAAATGTCTGGATTTCAAAACGCCCCGGCTCAGGCGGCCGCCGACAAGGGTGGCCGCTCCGGGGCTACGCTCCCGCGATGGGGCAGACCCTGAACAAGGTTCTGATATGGGCGAGGTTGCTCATGCCGGGAACCTTGCCGAGAAGCGCCGGCTTGTCAAGCAAGGCGATCATGCCCCGAGATAGCGGCGGTGGAAGCGCGCGCCGAGGCTGGTCAGGATTTCATAGCCGATGGTGTGGGCGTGGCTGGCCGCGTCGTCGACACTTTGCGACGGGCCGATCAGCTCGACGAGGTCACCCTCCTGCAGCCGGCCGGCCGGCAGCGCGGAAATGTCGAGAATGATCGAATCCATCGAAACGCGACCGACGAAAGGCAATCGAACGCCGTCGAACCAGGCAGCCGAAGCAGCGCGCCGGTGCCAGCCATCCGCGTAACCAAGCGAGATCGTCGCCAGCCGCATCGGACCCTCTGCGCGGAAAGTGTGGCCGTAGCCAACGCCGGCGCCCTTTCCGACGCTGCGCGTCTGCGCGACCTTGGCTTCCAGCCGCAGGACGGGAACCATCGGATTGGGCTCGCCGGGCGTCGGGTTGATGCCATAGAGCGCCGCGCCCGGACGGGCGAGGTCGTAGCGGTACAACGGCCCCAGAAAAATGCCCGAGGAATTGGCGAGCGAGGCGGGCGCCTCGGGCAGCATCTTGCGCAGCCGTTCGAACTCGAGCCACTGCTGTTCGTTGGCGGGATGGCGCGGCTCGTCGGCGCAGGCGAGATGGCTCATCACCAGTCGCACGTCGATGCCGTCGAAAGCACGAGGATCCTGTGCGAGCGCCTCGACGTCGGCTGGTGGCATGCCGAGCCGCGACATGCCGCTATCGACCTGCACAGCGGCGGGCAGGCTCCGGCTCACGCCCTGCGCGACCTCCCGCCAGGCCTTCAGCTGCAAGGTGCTGTTGAGAACCGGAGCTAGCTCCGCCGCGATGGCTTCGGCCTCGGAGCCTGGCGGAAGACCGTTGAGCACATGGATCTTCGGCTCGGGTCCGATCGCCTTGCGCAGCGCGATGCCTTCGCCCAGCAAGGCGACGAAGAAGACGTCGCAGCCTTCCTTCATCAGCGCGGTTGCGACCTTCGTCGCGCCGAGCCCGTAGCCGTCAGCCTTGAGCACACCGGCGCAGCGCGCGCCATCCAGCCGCGCTTTCAGCCGCCGATAATTCTCGCGGATGGCGCCGAGGTCGACAGTCAGGATGGCGCCGGCGGCCGCCGCGCTCACGGTCGAAAGGCTGGTGGGATCCGCAGAAGAACCGCGCCCGGTGTCGTCATTCATGGCGACCCCCTCATTGCATCAACAATCAATATCGCATGATCCGGAAAAGTCGCAAAAGATCATGTTTCGACGAAGAGCGGCGCTGCTCGCGCGGCGCCACATTCGGCCTATCGGACCAGCTGCTGGAAAACCGCGACCACCTGCTCATACACCTCGCGCTTGAACGGCACGACCAGGTCCGGCAGGTCCTCCATCGGCCGCCACGCCCACTGATCGAATTCGGCGGTGTGACCTCCAGGTGGCGGATTGATTTGAATCTCGCTCTCGTCGCCCTCGAAACGGTAGGCAAACCATTTCTGCGTCTGCCCGCGGTAGCGTCCCTTTAAGGCGATGCCGACCAGATGCGCCGGCAGGTCGTAGTTGATCCAGTTGGGCGCCTCTGCGAGAAGCGACACGCTGCGCATGCCGGTTTCCTCGTAGAGCTCCCGCTCCGCCGCCGCGAGTGGCTCCTCGCCCTTGTCGATGCCGCCTTGCGGCATCTGCCAGAGCTTGGTCGTTCCTGAGAACTCGCTATCCGGCTCGGCGATCCGATGGCCGACCCAGACCAGGCCGTGGGGGTTGAAGATGGCCAGGCCAACGCAGGGGCGATAGGGCAGCGTCTCGGGGTCGATCATTTTCTTGGACATTGGACAGAGCACCGGCCGATCTGGGAATTCACTTTTGACAAAGTGGAATTGTCGAGACGGCTGTTAGCCTTTTTGCGGATCGATAGCTACCGCCGAGATCGGCACGATCTCGATGCCGCGCTTCTTCGCTTCCGCGACCCAGGAGGCCACCGTGTCGACGGTCACGTCGAAGGCCGAGCCGATGCCGACCGCATAGCCCTTGGCGCGCGCCGTCGCTTCCAGGCTATCCAGCTTCTTGAGGATTTCGCCGCGGTCCTGCACGGCATCGATCGCCGTGTCGCCGGCGACGAAAGGCACACCGTCCTTCAG
Organism: Pseudomonadota bacterium; assembly: GCA_040755925.1. Taxonomy (GTDB): domain Bacteria; phylum Pseudomonadota; class Alphaproteobacteria; order Rhizobiales; family Rhizobiaceae; genus Mesorhizobium. The sequence goes on along the minus strand of JBFLWR010000519.1, from coordinate 12,022 downwards.
CGCGAGATCGGACGCCACGCTGCGCGCCGATGAGCCATCGTCGACATAGGCCAGCCCCCGCTTGCCGAGCTCGGCCATGAACGGTCCCATCGCCGTGGCGTCCGCCGAGAAGCGCGCGCCCATATAGTTCATGACCCCGGTGTAGTTGGTCGTCCTGGACAGCGCCCAATGCAGGTTTTTCAGGTTCTCGTCGGGGCTCGCCGATACCGTCAGCGTGTTGCGCCCCGGATTGACGTTCGGGTAGTCGAACGGCTCGAGCGGCACCTGCATGACGATCTCATGCCCGCTCTGCCGCGCCGCCTGCATCCAGCGGCCGATGCTGTTGCCTTGCGGCGCGAACGCCAGCGTCACTTCGGCCGGCAGCTTGGCGATCGCCGCCTGCGTTCCGGTCTGCGAGACGGCGAGCCCGCCGATGACGATCGCGACGCGGGCGCCGCGCGCGCCGGACCATGGCCGCGCATAGGCGTCGAACGGTCGCCGGCCGTCGGCGCCGCGGATCGGCAGCGGGCCGCTGTCGCTGGCCTCTATCAGCGCCCTGTCGGGAAGATGCGCGACCTTGAGGTTCTGGCCGAGCGTCGAGGGATCACGGATGACGATCGACGCCTTCGGCGGGCCGTCGCCTTCCTCGGTCTGCACATGGATGATCTGCGGTCCCCCGCTCTTCATCGGCGTTCCGGCCTGCGGCGCAGCTGTCGCCACCGCCGCCGGCGCGGGCGGGGCGGCAGGCGTCGCCACGGGAGCCGGCGCCGGGGCCGGCTTCGGTGTCGAGACGGCGATCTCCTGCGGCTTGCGGAAGGGTTTTTCGCGCAGCGCAATGGCGCCGGAGATCCCTACCACTGCCAGCACGGCAAGCGCGGCGGCCAGCATTCGGGTATTGATTGAGCGTGAAGCCGAACGCTGAGGCCGGAGCGTCTGCCCCAGCGGGCGTTCGATGTCCTTGCCGGTATCAGCCAAGCCTTGTCCCCAAGCCCGTGGTGAAACTGACCGGATGCCGGCAGCAGCCACGTGCAAATTCAAAACCATCGGCGCATCCCGGTGCGCCCTGGTTCCCCGAATCAAACTGCCGGAACCTTACGGTCCCGGCAGCATCGCATCGCTTCGGTCGGTCGGCCAGAGCCTGTTCGCCCCGGCAGGCCGCCCTTACTGGTTCAGCACGGCCTTGTCCGGATTCGGCGGGAAGGACGGATCGGTCTTTTCGCCGCGCAGCAGCTGCTCAGCATAGATCAGCTGCAGATCGTCCTTCGGATCCGGCGGCACATAGGCGGCCGAGCCCGAACCGCTGGCGTTCTCGTCGGCGCCCTTGATGTGGCCCTTGAGATCGGATTCGCCACGGGTCAGGTCACGACCCTGCAGATCCGGCGGCAGCGGCTGGTCGACCTTGATGTCGGGCGTGATGCCCTTGCCCTGGATCGACTTGCCGGACGGCGTGTAATAGAGCGCCGTCGTCAGCCTGAGCGCGCCATTCTCGCCGAGCGGAATGATCGTCTGCACCGAACCCTTGCCGAAGGACTGCGTGCCGACCACCGTGACGCGGCGCAGGTCCTGCAGCGCGCCGGCGACGATTTCGGACGCGCTGGCCGAGCCGCCGTTGACGAGCACGATCATCGGCTTGCCGTTGATGTCGTCTACCTGCTTGGGCTTGGCGTCGAAACGGGTGACGTCCTTCGGATCGCGACCGCGCGTCGAGACGATCTCGCCACGCTTGAGGAACGCGTCCGAAACGCTCACCGCCTGGTCGAGCAGGCCACCCGGATTGAGACGCAGGTCGAGCACATAGCCCTTCAGCTTGTCGTTCGGCACCTGCTTCTTGATCGTCTCGATGGCGTTCTCGAGATCGTCATAGGTCTTTTCCGTGAAGGAGGTGATCTTCATGTAGCCGATGTCGTTCTCAACGCGGAACTTCACCGCCTTGACCTTGATGATGTCGCGCACCACCGTCAGCTCGATCGGCTTGTCGGCGCCCTGGCGCAGGATGGTAAGCTTGATCGGCGTGTTGACCGGGCCGCGCATCTTCTCGACCGCATCGTTGAGGGTCAGGCCGCGCACTTCCTCGCCGTCGATCTTGGCGATGTAATCGCCGGCCAGAACGCCCGCCTTGGCGGCCGGCGTATCGTCGATCGGCGTGATCACCTTGACCAGGTCGTTCTCCATCGTGACCTCGATGCCGAGGCCGCCGAACTCGCCCTTGGTCTGCACGCGCATGTCCTGCGCCTGCTCGGCATTCATGTAGGAGGAATGCGGGTCGAGCGAGGCCAGCATCCCGTTGATGGCATTTTCGACCAGCGACTTGTCGTCCGGCGGCGTCACGTAGTTCGCGCGCACGCGCTCGAAGATGTCGCCGAAGATCGCAAGCTGCTTGTAGGTTTCCGAACCCGCAGCGTTCGCCGCCGAGCCGGGTGCGCCGTAGACCAGGCTCATTGCCGATGCGCCCATCAGCGCGCCGGCAAACAGAAGCGACAGTTTCCGCATCATTTCACGTCCTTCCAGAAAATCGGTCCGCCCACCAGGGATTCGGATCGACGGGTTTTCCATCCTTGCGGAACTCGACATAAAGTTCCGGCGTGGCATTTCCATTCTGCGAAGCCGAAGTGGATGCCACCCGGGCCTCTCCCATCGCGCCGACCGGTTCTCCTGCGAGCACCGACTGGCCGGTCACGACGCTGATTCTGCTCATCCCTGCCAGGACGACATGATACCCGTCGCCCGCATTGAGGATCAAGAGTTGACCATAGGAGCGAAACGGCCCCGCATAAAGCACATTTCCATCCGCCGGCGCGGTGACGATGGCCGCCGATTGTGTCGCAACCATGTCACCCTGCATCATTGCGCCATTGCCGTCGTCGGCCCCGAAGCGCAGCTTGATCTTGCCGATCACCGGCAGCGCGATCTGGCCCTGGAGCGCCGAAAATGGGGCGGAGTTGGTCAATCGGTTGCCTTCCGGCACGGGCAGCGAAGCGAATTCCGTCGTGGAGGCCGTTTTGTCGCCATCCGCCGATTTCTGCTCGCCGGCCTGGACCTGGCCGGCCGCCTTGCGCGCCTTTTCGGCCTCGAGCGAGGCGATGAGATCCTTCAAGCTGCCGGCCTTCGCCGCCAGCTGCTGGGAGTGCTCCTGTTCGGCGGCAAGTTCCGCCTCGGTGTCGGCCTGCAGCTTCTTCTTGGCCTCCAGAAGCATGGTAAGGCGCTTCTTTTCCGCCGTCTGATCGGTAACGGCGGACGTCAGCCGTGCCCGCTCGGCCTCGATCGAAGCCGTCACGCGGGTCTGCTCCCTCAGGTCGGAGAGCAGCTTGTCCGTCTCCTGGCGCAGTTCGGGCACGACGGCGCCCAGAAGGATGGCGCTGCGCACCGACGACAGCGCGTCCTCCGGCTTGACCAGGATGGCGGGCGGCGGATTGAGGCCCATGCGCTGCAAGGCGCCGAGCACTTCGGCGAGCACGTCGCGGCGAGCGACGAGAGAGTCGTGCAGCTTCTTCTCCTCGGTCTTGAGTCCTTCCAGCTTGGCGCCGATGTCCTCGATGTCCTGCCCGAGCTTCTGCTCGGTCATTGCCGACTGGATCAGCGCCGCGCTGATCGAGGCGTGGTCCTTCTTGACCGTCGCGACGTCCGCCGCGAGCTTGGCAAGCCGCTCGGACGACAGCGTTATTTCCTTGGAGACCTGTTCGTATTCGGCCCGGCTCTGGTCGGGATCCGGCGCCGAGTCCGGCGTGTTTCCCTCGGCTCGGGCCTGCCCGAGCGCGACCAGCGCCGCGAACAGGGTCAAACCGCAGCGGCTGCGCCAGGCGCGCTTTCTCGAATTCCAGCCTTCAGACATCAGGCCACGACTCTATCCGCCGCTTCGTTAACGAACCATCAACCATGTTGGAAGGGACGGTACGGAACCGTGATGTGGAGTTATTAAGGCGGAAATCCGGATAGCTATGTGTCTTCGGATCGCGCTTCCAGGATCTGTAAATCCTCGGCCAGGCGTACCGGCACGTCCATTCGATCATGCAAGATGCTTATGACGCCGATCCGGTCGCCGGAAAGCTTGCGAAAGAAGACGTAGTGGCGGCCGTAGTGGCTGAAATAGGCGTCCGCCTTCAAATCGGCCGGGACCGTCAGATTGCCGGGAAGCTTTCGCCAGAGAGCAGGTGCTTCGGAAAGGATTTGAAGGTGCTGATGTAGACCCGTGGCATAGCGGATAGCCTGAGCTTCGCCCCATTTCTCGACGGTATCGTTCCAGATACGGTCCTGCGCTGCGTCCGCTGGCGGATAGAACAGGTACCCTGCCATGCTATGGGCTTCGGCCTTGATTGCGCCGAATGACGTCCTCTGCCGACACGGCACGGAATTCGCTCTCGTCGGCTCTCAGACCCGGCTCAAGCTGCCTTTTCAGCCACTCCCACGCTTCGTTGCGAGTCTGCAGATCGCGGCGGATCAGGGCACGAATATATTCGCTGGCGTTTTCATAAAGGCCGTTCTCGCCAATCTGCTGTTGCAGATGGGCCTGAAGCTGACCGCCGACGCGGACATGGATGCTGTTATCTGCGGCCATGGACCAGCCCTTTCTTTGTCTGGAATTATCCAAGCGTCGCAAATATTGTCAATATCTGCTACATCTCGGCGACCCTGGGCTCGCGTCCGATCCCGGTACCGGCCCTCTTCAGGCTTTGGCGCGCCAATCACGATCGATGATAGGGATGGCCAGAGAGGATCGTGGCGATGCGATAGAGCTGCTCGCCCAGCATGACGCGAACCAGTTGATGCGGCCAGGTGAGAGCCCCGAACGACAGCACCAGATCGGCCTGCTCGCGCAATGATTTGTCGTGGCCGTCGGCGCCGCCGATGGCGATGATCAGCGCCTTGCGGCCGCTGTCGCGCAATTGGCCGATGCGGGTCGCCAGATCCTCCGAGGACAGCGACTTGCCGCGCTCGTCGAGCAGGATCAGCACGGTGCCTTGTTGCAGCTGCGCCTGGAGCTTCTGGCTCTCCTCGCGGCGGCGCTCGTCGGCGCTCTGGCCGCGGCTCTCGGGGATTTCCGTGAGACCGGCGAATTCCAGCCTGACCGCGGGTCCGCTCTTGGCGAAGCGGTCGAAATAGCGGTCGGCGAGTTCTCTCTCGGGGCCGGTCTTCATCCGGCCCACGGCATGAACGGTGATCTTCATCCTCGCCCCGGCGAGCGTTTCGATGCATGCCGTGAGGGCTTCACGACACGCGCATCAATGCTCAGTGCAAGGTCTCTTCCTCGAGGTCCGGCGCCTGCCACATCTTTTCGAGATTGTAGAATTCGCGGACTTCGGGGCGGAAGACGTGGACGATGATATCGCCGGAATCGATCAGGACCCAGTCGGCGCTGGCCAGCCCCTCGACCCGCGCCGTGCCTAACCCGGCATCCTTGAGCGCTTTGAGGAGGTGATCGGCGACAGCCGAGACATGACGGTGCGATCGGCCCGAGGCGATGACCATATAGTCGCCGAGGCTCGATTTTCCCTGGATGTCGATTGAGACGATGTTTTCGGCCTTGGAGTCTTCCAGACTGGCAAGGACTGTGTCGATGGCAAGGGACGCAGCATCGCTTCCGCTGATCCCGGCCGGCGAAGGCACGATCTCGGCCTTCTTCCGCAGTGCTGTTCTCAGTGTGTTTCCTTTCCCAACAAGAACAACCAAATCACCCGCCAAATCAGGTGACACCACTTAGATAGGCAGAGTTCCATTGCAGTTTCAAGACGAAGGCCCGGTCGCGCGTCGCCGATATTCGGCCCGAAGACCTCGCCGCAAGCCAAAAATATGGGAACTGATGCTCGCCCGCATCGGTTATCGGCTCGCCGATCAACGGGAACCCCACCATGCCGACCGACCCGCAAAGCGCCCTCATCACCATCCAGGCCGGGCTTGCGCAGCTCTCCACGCTGATCGTATCCTATTCCTTCTCTGCCATCGGCGCCGTTATCCTGCTCATCGTCGGCTACCTCGTCGCTGGCCTCGCCGAGCGCTCCATCTATGCGGGCCTCGGCCATATCCATGGCTTCGACGAGACGCTGCGCCACTTCTTCTCGAAGATCGTGCGCTATGCCATCCTGATCCTCGTCGTCATCATGGTGCTCGGCCAGTTCGGCGTGCAGACGGCCTCCATCATCGCGGCAATAGGCGCTGTCGGCCTGGCGATCGGCCTGGCGCTCCAGGGCACGCTGCAGAACATCGCCGCCGGCATCATGCTGCTGGCGCTGCGGCCGTTCCGCATCGGCGAATATGTCGAGGTCGGCGCGATAGCCGGCACGATCGAGGAGATCGGCCTGTTCGCGACCCGGCTTCGTACCGCCGACGGCGTCTACGTGCTTGCGCCAAATTCGACATTGTGGAACCAGCCGGTGCGCAATTTCACCCGCAATGGCGTGCGCCGCACCGACGTCACCTTGAGCATCGGTTCCTGGAACGATATCGACCGGGCGCAGAAGACGCTGCTTGCCATCGCCGCCTCAGAGAAGCGCATTCGGCGCGAGCCCGCGCCGATCGCTTTCGTGGCCAGCCTCGGCGACACCACCGTTTCGCTGACCTTGCGCTACTGGACCTCCGCTGCCGACTATTTTTCCACCCAGATAGACATGACCAAGCGCGCCAAGCAGGCCTTCGACAGCGAAGGCATCTCGATCCCGCTGCCCGCGCCCGAGGTGCCGCAGCCCGAGGCCCGCAAGCAATAAGCGGTTTGTCAGTCCTTCGTCGGGCTCGCGGGCTCGTCCGGCCCGAAAGCGAGTTCCACCGGCAAGGGCGCCTGCGCGCTCATCGGCGCGAAGCTGCCTGTCGCGATCGCCGGCGCCGGCCGCGCCGCCACCACGCGCCACAGCACGAACAGGCAGAACGCCGAGGCAATGACGATGCCGACATAGATGAAGGTCTCGGTGCCGAAGACGGCCGAAAGCGCCGTGACGATACCCGGCACCACGAAACCGGCCAGCGACCAGGCAAACAGCATCGAGCTCGACAGGGCAAGCAGTTGGTCCTTGCTGGCGCGGTCGGCGGCATGCGCGCTGGACAACGCATAGATCGATTCCGACGCTCCGTCCCAGATCAGGTAGATCACCACCAGGGCCATCAGCGCCCCGCCGTCGAAGACGATGGCGAGCACGCTGGCGACAGCCGCCAGCGCCGCCGCGCCCGCCAGAACGTAGCGTCTGTCGGTGCGGTCCGAAATCCAGCCGAGCGGTATCTGCAGGATCAGCGTGCCGACCGGCATTGCCGACAACAGCAGCGCCACATCCGCCTGGCTGTAGCCCTTGGCGGTGGCATGGATCGGCGCGAAGCCGGAAACGATCATCGACAGGCCGCCGACGGCCAGCATGCCGGCGACGCCGACCGGCGAAATCCGCCAGGCCTGTCGAAGCGCGACCGACGCCGCCTGCGGCGCGGGCGGCTGGGCAAGCCTTGTCATGCCCACCGGCAGGATCGACAGAGCGGTGAAGGTGATGCCGATCAGCGACGCGGCGGCCGTGTGGATGTCGATCGCGGCGAGCGTTGCGTACCCTACGCCCAGTCCGGCGATGTAGGCGACATAGAATACGGCCATGACCCGGCCGCGTATGGAATTCGGCAAGGCATCGTTCAGCCAGCTTTGCGCGACGATGAACAGGCCGCAAATGGCAAAACCGTAAAGCGCTCGAGCAGCGATCCAGAGCAGCGGGATCGGCCCGGCGCCGATGGCCGCATTGGAGAGCGCAATCAGCGCCGAGAGCACCATGAAGGCGCGCGCGTGACCGACGCGGCGCACCATGGGTCCGGTCAGGATGCAGCCGGCGAGCCCGCCGGCGGACAGGCCGGTGACGATCAGCCCGGCCCAGGTCGGGTCGAAGCCGTCGTCGCCAAGCCGCACCGGGATATAGGCGAACATCAGCCCATTGCCGATCGCGATCAGCGCCATCGAGATGATGACGCTGGCGATGGCGATCAGCGGGGCCGATTGCCCGGCCTGCCCCGGATCAATTGTGGTTCGGTTCTTTTCCAGCATGCTCTGCAACTTCGCTTACCCGGCGGCGAAAGGCCGCCGTAAAAGCGACATCCCCAGTGCCGCACCCCTCGATGGATCCTATTCCTTCGCCGCCTTGCGGATGGCGGTGGAGGAGAGCGACGAGCGCGGGCCGTGGATGAAGGTCCAGGCCGGCGCGCGCATGCGGGCAAGCAGCGGCGCATCGCCCTCGTCGACGCGGGCGTAGTCGAAGGTCTTGGCGACGACGGAAGATAGGAAGGAGAGGGTGGCGCCGGGACGATCGATGACCGCGATCGGGAAGGTCAGCACGATCTCGCGCCAGCGCTGCCAACGGTGGAAGTCGCGCAACGAGTCCGCGCCCATGATCCAGACGAACTCGACGCCCGGATTGCGCGCCTTGACCAGCGCGAGCGTATCGGCGGTGTAACGCACATGATGCGCCGCCTCGAAGGCGGTGACCTTGATCTTGGGATTCTTGGCGATCTTCTCTGACTGCGCGATTCGCTCGGCGAGTGGCGCCAGTTCCCGCGCGCTTTTGAGCGGATTGCCGGGCGTCACCATCCACCACAACTGGTCGAGCGCGAGCCTTCTGAGCGCGATCTCGGCGACCAGCGCGTGGCCGGCATGCGGCGGGTTGAACGAACCGCCGAACAGCCCGACGGCCAGACCCTTTCCGGCATGGGGCATGCGAAGGTAGTGCGCGGGGACGGGCTGCTCGAGCTGGGAAAGCATGTGCTAGGCACCCCCCTCTGCCCTGCCGGGCATCTCCCCCTCAAGGGGGGAAATCAGCAGCTTCGGCGAAGGCGCCCATCCAATGGCGTCGGCAATTGGCGATAGCCGATCTCCCCCCTTGAGGGGGAGATGTCCGGCAGGACAGAGGGGGGTGCCTTGGCGCAACGGCTCACGCTCTGGCGACGAACGTCAAGGCCGCACCTGCCCCGACCCGCGCACGCGGTATTTGAACGAGGTCAGTTGCTCGACGCCGACCGGTCCGCGCGCGTGCATCTTGCCGGTGGCGATGCCGATCTCGGCGCCCATGCCGAACTCGCCGCCGTCGGCGAACTGCGTCGAGGCGTTGTGCAGGAGGATTGCCGAATCGATCTCGTTGAAGAATTTTTCGACCGCTTGCGCATCCTCGGCAACGATCGCCTCGGTGTGATGCGAGGAGAAGGTCTCGATATGCTCGATCGCGCCGGCGACGCCGTCGACCAGCTTCACGGCGATGATGGCGTCGAGATATTCGGTCACCCAGTCGGCGTCTGTCGCCGGGCTGGCATCGGAGAAAGCCTGCATCACGTCGACATCGGCATGGATCTCGCAGCCCGCGGTGCGTAGCGCCTCCAGGATCGGCACCAGATGGGTGGATGCCGCCGCGCGGTCGACCAGCAGTGTCTCGGCCGCGCCGCACACGCCGGTGCGCCGCATCTTGGCGTTGACGGCGATCTTCACCGCCATGTCGACCTTCGCAGAGCTGTCGACATAGAGATGGCAGATGCCCTCCAGATGCGCGAAGACCGGCACCCGCGCCTCGCTCTGCACCCGCCCCACCAGGCTTTTGCCGCCGCGCGGGATGATGACGTCGAGATTGCCGCCAAGCCCCTTGAGCATCTCGCCGACGGCGGCGCGGTCGGTGGTCGGCACCAGCTGGATGGCGTCCTGCGGCAGGCTAGCCGCCGTCAGCCCTTCGACCATGCAGGCGTGGATCGCGGCCGAGGAATTGATCGAGTCCGAGCCGCCGCGCAGGATGACCGGGTTGCCTGCCTTCAGGCACAGCGCGCCGGCATCGGCGGTGACATTCGGGCGGCTTTCATAGATGACGCCGATAACGCCGAGCGGCGTGCGCACGCGCTCGATATGCAAGCCGTTCGGCCTGTCCCATTGAGCGATGACATCGCCAATCGGATCCTTGAGCGCGGCGATCTCGCGGATACCCTCGGCCATGGCGCGGATGCGCGAGGGATTAAGCTTCAGCCGGTCCATGAACGACCCGGACAATCCGGCCTCCTCGCCATTCGAAATGTCGATGGCGTTGGCGTCGAGGATCGCCTGCTCGTTGCGCAGGATGGCGTCCGCCATGGCCAGCAGTGCGGCGTTCTTGGCGGCGGTGGTCGCAACGGCCAACGGTCGGGCGGCCGCGCGGGCGTTGCGGCCTATCCTAGCCATCAAACTGGCTACATCGTCACGTTGGTGGTTGTTCAACATTTGACCGATCCGGGTAAAGCTTGGTGGATTTACACGCGGCCGGCCCTCGCGGCAATGGCTGCGGATTGGGGGACAGAATGAAGAGCGTCGCGACCCTTGTTGCGCTGGGCATAGTGCTGACGCCAACTGCCTTACGCGCCGCCGATTATTGCGACGACAAGATCGAATCCGGCGAGAGCCCCGACGGCAAAGCTATGGCCATGATGAGTTCCATGCTGTTCGTCGGACTTGCGGAGCGCTATTGCGGCGCACCGCCGATGCCACTTTCTCAGGTCTTCGTCGTTGTCGAGGAAGCCCATGGATGCGGTCCGCGCGAGCGGCTCGAGGCGAAATTCAAGAAGGCGACGGAGGAAGGCGGATCAAAGATAACGACGACCGACGAGCTTGTTCGCGAAATCCTCTCCGAAGACGGGAACGAGCTTCCGCAAGCCGAAGTTGATCGGCGCGCCAAGGCCGCGATCGAAGCTGAAATGGGAGGTTGCAGCGAACTCCTGAAGACACATAAGGAGCTCCAGGATCGATATCGCAACCCACCTAGATGGCCGGCGGAACCGGATAACTAAAGGCACCGCCGCTGGTGGGACCGCATATCAGTCGGCTGCGCCGCCCACCACAAGGTCGTCGCGGTGGATCATCGCCGAGCGCGCCTCGTAGCCGAGCACGTTTTCGATCTCGGCCGTCTTCAGACCCGCGATCCTTACGGCATCGGCGGCATCGTAAGCAACCAGCCCGCGCGCGATCTCGCGGCCCTCGGGCGACAGGATCGCCACCGTGTCGCCGCGTGAGAAGTTGCCGCTGACCAGCTTGACCCCGGCCGGCAGCAGCGACTTGCCTGATTTCAGCGCACCGATGGCGCCTGCGTCGACCGTGAGCCGGCCGGCGGGTTCCAATTGCCCGGCGATCCAGGTCTTGTAGCCTTTCACCGGGCTGGCGCTCGGCTTGAAGAACGTCGCACGCTCGCCGCGCTCGATCGCCATCAGCGGCGAGAGCCTCGTTCCGGAGGTGATGATCATCGCCGTGCCGGCGGCGTTGGCGATCTTGCCGGCGTCGAGCTTCGTGCGCATGCCGCCGCGCGAAAGTTCGGAAGCCGCCGCACCGGCCATCGCCTCGATGTCGGGCGTGATGCGGTCGACCACCGGGATGAATTTTGCTCCAGGGTCCTTGGCAGGCGGCGCCGTGTAGAGCCCGTCGATGTCCGAAAGCAGCACCAGCAGGTCGGCGCCCATCATGGTGGCGACACGCGCGGCAAGCCGATCATTGTCGCCATAGCGGATTTCGGAGGTCGCCACCGTGTCGTTCTCGTTGATGACCGGCACCGCCTTCATCTTGAGCAGCGTGGAGATCGTCGCCCGGGCGTTGAGGTAGCGGCGGCGCTCCTCGGTATCGCCGAGCGTCAAAAGAATCTGGCCTGATTTCAGGCCGTCCTTGCCGAGAGCGTCCGACCAGGCGCCGGCAAGGGCGATCTGGCCAACGGCGGCGGCGGCCTGGCTTTCCTCCAGCTTCAGCGCACGCTTGCCGAGGCCAAGGATGGTGCGGCCGAGGGCGATGGCGCCGGAAGAAACCACCAGCACCTCCGCGCCGGCATTGGCCAGCGCCGCGATGTCGTCGGCCAAGGAGGTCAGCCAGTCGCGCTTCAGGCCCGTCGCCCTGTCGACAAGAAGCGCCGAGCCGATCTTCACGGTGATGCGCCGGTATGACTTCAGCGATTTCATGGTCATTGCTGCCAGCGCGTCTCGACCGGAGCCGGAACGGCGTCACGCGCCTCGGCGACGACGGCCATCAACGCGCGCAGAACCGCTTCGACGCCTTCGCCGGTGACGGCCGACAACAGCATCGGCGCACGGCCGGCGGCGCGTTTCAGCGAAG